>NZ_JBFBJI010000042.1:0-78707 GCF_040702065.1 Streptomyces sp. NPDC086777
CTCGTGATCGATCGTTCCTTTCGGCTCTGTACCGCCTCCTGCCCGACGCGCATGCTCCTCTGTCCCGTGGCTTGGTGCTCGAGTTGAGGCGTTCACCGGCACCCACGCACCCGCGGCCGACGAACTACCGCAGCGTCCCGGTCACCTTCTCCGCCGCCGCGACGACGCCGCCGCCGCGCACGAACTCCTCCGCGGCGGCCAGATCCGGCGCGAGGAACCGGTCGGGCCCCGGCCCCTGCACCCCCGCGGAGCGCACCGCGTCGATCACGGCGCGGGACGCCGGCGCCGGCGCCAGGCCCTCCCGCAACTCGACGGCCCGGCTGGCCGCGTACAGCTCGACGGCGATGATCCGCGTCAGATTGCCCACGGCCGTCCGCAGCTTGCGCGCCGCCGACCACCCCATCGACACGTGGTCCTCCTGCATCGCCGAGGACGGGATCGAGTCGGCCGACGCCGGAACGGCGAGCCGCTTCAGCTCGCTCACCAGCGCCGCCTGCGTGTACTGGGCGATCATCAGACCCGAGTCGACGCCCGCGTCGTCCGCCAGGAACGGCGGCAGCCCGTGGCTGCGGTTCTTGTCCAGCAGCCGGTCCGTCCGCCGCTCGGCGATCGACCCGAGGTCGGCCACCGCGATGGCGAGGAAGTCGAGGACGTAGGCGACCGGTGCGCCGTGGAAGTTGCCGTTCGACTCCACCCGTCCGTCCGGCAGGACGACGGGGTTGTCGACGGCCGACGCCAGCTCCCGCTCGGCGACCAGGCGGGCATGCGCGAGCGTGTCCCGGCCGGCCCCGGCGACCTGCGGAGCGCACCGCACCGAGTACGCGTCCTGGACGCGCGGCGCGTCGTCCTGGTGGTGCCCGGTCAGCTGGGAACCCTGAAGCACCGCGAGCATGTTGGCGGCGCTGTCGCCCTGCCCCGGGTGCGGCCGGATGGCGTGCAGCTCGGGCGCGAGCACCTTGTCCGTACCGAGCAGCGCCTCCAGGCTCAACGCGGCCGTGACGTCGGCCGACTTGTAGAGCATGTCGAGGTCGGCGAGGGCCATGACCAGCATGCCGAGCATGCCGTCGGTGCCGTTGAGGAGGGCCAGCCCCTCCTTCTCGCGCAGTTCGACGGGGGCGATCCCGTGCTCGGCGAGCAGCTCACCGGCGGGCCGTACCACCCCGTCGGGGCCCTCGGCGTCGCCCTCGCCCATGAGCGTGAGGGCGCAGTGGGAGAGCGGGGCCAGGTCCCCGGAGCAGCCCAGGGAGCCGTACTCGTGCACGACCGGGGTGATGCCGGCGTTCAGCACGTCGGCCATGGTCTGGGCGACCTCGGGACGCACACCGGTGTGTCCGGAGCAGACGGTCTTCAGCCGCAGGAACATCAGGGCCCGTACGACCTCGCGCTCCACCCGCGGCCCCATCCCGGCCGCGTGCGAACGGACGATGTTGCGCTGCAGCTGGGCCCGCAGCTCCGGGCTGATGTGCCGGGTCGCCAGGGCGCCGAAGCCGGTGCTGACGCCGTAGACCGGGTCCGGCTTGGCCGCCAGCGCGTCCACGATCCCGCGGGCCGCCGCGAGGGCCGCGACCGCCTCCGCGGACAGTTCGATCCGGGCGCCGCCGCGCGCCACGGCCAGAACGTCGGACGCGGTGACACCGGACGTCCCCACCACCACAGTGTGCATATCCATATTCAGGAGCGTACGCATTGAATGCGGGAGCTGTCACTACTGGGTCGCGGGTTCGCCCCTTACTTGTACGTCACAGCCGTACGCCGCACCCGTACCTCACAGCCCCCGGCGCCCGCGGAAGCTCCGCCGCTCCGCGTGCTCCGGCGGCGGCGCGTCGGCCAGCCGCACCACGGGGTCGTCGGGACCCTCCCGCCCGGCCACCACCGGCCGCCCGGCGCGCAGCGCCTTGGCCCGGTACTGGGCCGCGTCGGCGAGCCGGAACAGCCGTCGCCCCGAGCGGACGGGACCGATCGCGTCCGCGGTCGAGGCGACCCCGCACGCGACCCCCTCACCCAACTCCAACTCCGCGGCCCGGCGGCAGAGTTCGTCGGCCGCCTTGACCACGTCGCCGACCGGCGGGCCGACCGTGAGCAGACAGAACTCGTCCCCGCCGAGCCGCGCGGCCAGCGCACCCGGCAGCATCGCCCCGCACAGTGACAGCACCGAGCCGAAGCGTTCCAGCAGACGGTCGCCCACGGCGTGCCCGCAGGTGTCGTTGACCTTCTTCAGCCCGTTGAGGTCGCAGACGACGAGACTGACCACGACCCCCTCCGCACGGTGCTGCTCGACCGCCTCGTCGAGGCGTACGTCGACGGCACGGCGGTTGGCGAGCCCGGTGAGGGCGTCGGTGTACGCGAGCCGGCGGGCCTCCTCCAGCCGCTCGGTCTGCGCGATCCCGGCGGCGACGACGGAGGCGAGGACGGTGGCGAAGTCGGCGTCGGCGCGGCCGAAGAGGGGGGCGTGGACGGCGCGGGCCACGTACAGCTCGCCCCAGGCCCTGCCGTGCAGCACGATCGGCGCGACCAGGCAGCAGCCGCGGCCCCGGCGGCGCAGGGCGGCGACCCGCTGGTGGGAGTAGCCGGGGCGGCCGGCGGCGGGACCCTCGGCCGTCTCGACCCAGGCGTTGGGTCCGCCGCCGCCCGCCCAGCGTTCGTGGAGGAACTCGGTGATCTCCGGGAACTGGTGCACCGGATACGCCTCGGCCTCCGGGAACTCCTCCTCGTCGGGGGCGCGCTCCCCGACGTTCACGAGGACCCGGAGCCGGCCGAGCTCGCGCTCCCAGACGGAGAGTGCGGCGAAGCTGCCGTCCAGGGCACGGCAGGCACCGGCCGCGGCGGCGTGCCAGCACTCGTGTGGGGTGTGAGCCGCAGCCATGCCCTGGGCCAGCGCCACGACGGCGGCGAGCCGGTTGTCCTCACCCATTACTCCAGGTTAGGGAGGATCTGGTTCATTCGGGACATTGGTGCGGCGAACAGGTGTTGCGACGACCGGTCCCGTCGCCGGCTGCCGGCCGGTGGGGGCCGATCGCGCAGTCCCCCCGGCGCCGGTGAGCGGCGCCGCCCCCCGGCCCCGGCCCACCCGCACCTCACTCCCCCGGCCACTCCGGCGTCCGCTTCTCGTTGAACGCCGCCACCCCTTCCGCCCGGTCCCCCGAGAACGCCACCGTCCGCCACGCCGCGTCCTCGACGTCGAGCCCCGTCCGCAGATCCAGCCCGTGCCCCAGCCGCAGCGCCCGCTTCGCCGCCCGCAGCCCGACCGGCGAGTTCGCCGCCATCCGCGCGGCCAGCTCCAGCGCCGCCTCCCGGTCCCGCCCCGCCTCCACCAGTTCGTCGACGAGACCCAGCGCACGCGCCTCCGGCGCCTCCACCCGGCGCGCCGAGAAGATCAGCTCGGCCGCACGGGCCGCTCCCACGCGGCGCGGCAGCAGCTGGGTGCCGCCGCCGCCCGGGATCACGCCCACCGACACCTCGGGCAGACCCACCACGGCCGTGCCGTCGGCCACGATCACGTCGCAGGACAGGGCCAGTTCGAAGCCCCCGCCGAGCGCGTAGCCGTGCACGGCGGCGATCGTCGGCATCGGCAGTTCCAGCACGCCGGTGTACGCCCCGCGCGACAGCGGCCGCGACCGGAGCAGCTCCGCGTCGCTCATCGCGTTGCGCTCCTTCAGGTCGGCGCCGACGCAGAACGCCCGCTCGTGCGAGGAGGTCAGCACGACCACCCGGGCGTCCCGGTCGGCGCTCAGGGCGGCGCACGCGGCGACGATCGAACGTGCCATCTCCACCGACACCGCGTTCATGGCCCGCGGCCGGTCCAGCACGAACTCGGCGACCCTGCCGTGCCGTCGTACCAGCACGAACTCCCCGAACCGCTCCTCGCTCACGACACACCCTCCGGTTAACGCGGGTTAACATCCTGGCCTCGATCATCGCAGCAGAGGCGCGAACGGGAAAGAGCAGACACCCGGTTCCCGAATCGAACCCCGGCAACCCGTTCGAGTGACATCCCGCCCAAGTCCCGCCGCACCGCCCAAGGGAGCGCATAACGTGCGCTCGCCATGGCGCATCGGGGGCGCGAGCGCACGGGGAGGGATCGTGATGACCGAGACGTCGACGCAGCCGACGCCAGAGACCGACCTCACGGCAGCGGAGCCGGCGCCGGCCACGGACCCGGCCCCGGCCCCGGCCGTCCCGCGCCGCTTCGTCACGCACCCCCGGGGCCGGCACCGCCGCCCGCGCCCCCGCCGGGTCCTGCTCGTCGCGGGCGGTATCGCGCTGGCCGCCGGGGCCCTGAGCCTGGTCCGGGTGAGCGTCGGTCCGGGCGCCGGCGGCCCCGGCGCCGCCGAGGCGCAACCGCGGCCGGACCCGGGCACCGGGACGGACCGGTCGATCCCCGCCGCCACGGTCGCCACCGTCACCGCCGTCCCCCGGCCGGACCGCTCGCCGACCTCGCCGACCTCGGTGACGGCCGGGGCGAGTCCGATGCCGACGACGACCTCCACCGTCGTACCCCTGAAGAGCGCGCCCCCGAGCCCGCCCGGCGCGCAGGCCACCCCGGGACCGACCACCATTCCCGAGGCCCCCGACCCACCGGCCCCCGCGCCCACTCGGCGGCCGACCTCGGCACCGCCCGGGAACACGGCCGCCCCCACCCCCACGTCACACCCCACCACCCCGGCCGGGACCGGCCTCTGCGTCCCGATCATCGGCCTGTGCGTCGACGCGGCGGCGGGCGGCTGACGCCGAGTCCGCGGACGCCGCGCCCGCGACGGGGAGAGGCGCCGCCGGTCCTCGGGAGGCCCGGCCTACGCGGACGGGACGGGCTCGTCCCTGCGGGTGAGCAGCCAGGGCTCGACCACGCCCAGGCCACGCACCGGACGCTGCCACATCGGCTGCAGCGCGAAGCGGTACACCGGGGGCTCCTCGCCCTCCTTCTCGGCGGTCGCCGCCTCCTCCGCGGCGGCCGCCTCCGAGGCCGGCGCCTCCCCGACCCGGATCAGTTCCTCCGCGAACGCGCTGTCGACGAGCACCGCGTCGCGCGGGGCTATCGAGGTGAGGCGGGAGGCGAGGTTCACGGTCGTACCGAAGACATCGCCCATTCGGGTGGTGACCGTGCCGAAGGCCATGCCGACCCGCAGCTCCGGCATCGTCTCGTCGTTCGCCATGGTCTCCACCAGGCGCAGTGCGATGTCGGCGGCGACACCGGCGTCGTCGGCGGCGTACAGGACCTCGTCGCCGAGGGTCTTGATGAGCCGGCCGCCACGGGCCGCCACCAGGTCGGCGGCGGTTGTCTCGAAGGCCTCGACCAGCTCGCCGAGTTCCTCCTCCTCCATGCGCCGGGTCAGCCGGGTGAACCCCACGAGGTCGGCGAACCCGACGGCGAGGCGGCGGTCGACCATCTCCTCGTCGTCGGTGGCCTGCACGACCCGGCCGGCCGAGGCGGCGAGCTGGCGGCGCCAGACGTAGACGAGGAACTCCTCCAGCTCGGGCAGGAGCAGTTCGACGATCGGGTACGTGACCTCGGTGCGGGTCATGCCCGGCTCGGGCGGCTCGGTCAGGCCCTCCAGGAAGGAATCCATCTGCCACTCGGCCAGACGGGCGGTGGTCTGCCCGGTGGACCGCGCCACCTGCACGGCCATGGCCTCGCTGAGCAGCCCCGCCTCGACGAGACCGGCGAGCCGGCGCAGGGCCAGCACGTCCGCCTCCGTCAGCGCCTTGGCCTGCCCGATGTCGGCGAAGCCCATCGCCCGCCAGAACCTCGACGCCAGCTCCATGGAGACGCCGGCGCTGCGGGCCGCCTGGAAGGGGGTGTAGCGGCGCTCAGCCCCGAGGATCAGGCCTTCGAGACGCAGCGCGAGGGGGTCCTCGCCGGAGTCGGCGGCGTCCGCGCCCTCGCCGGAGCCCGTGTCGTCGACGGTCACGCCTGCTGCCCTTCCGATCTACCGCGGTCGCATACCGACCAGCCTCAACTCTACGGCAGCTGTGCGGTAGCTCACTTCGTGAGGTAAGTCGACATCGGGGTGGTGAGGGGTCGATTCTCGGGTGCGGGCGGGTCGGGGCTGCTCGCGCAGTTCCGCGCGCCCCTTACGGGGCGCTTCGCCCGCCGCATCTGCCCGGCCGCCCCCTCCTCAGCCGCGGGCAGTCGTGCCGCCGGGGCGGCACGGGCGGGCGCGGGCAGCACCCTGCAAGCGCCGGCAAGCGTCCCCAACCCGCTCTCACGCAGCCCGCAGGTGCACGATGTCCCCCGCGCCCACCGGTTCCTGGACCCCCTCCTCCGTCGCGATCACCAGCCTGCCGTCGCCGTCGATCGCCACCGCCTCACCGACCAGCGCCCGGTCCCCGGGCAGCTCCGCCCGCACCGTCCGCCCCAGCGTCGCGCAACCCGCCGCGTAGGCCTCCTGGAGCCCGCTCACGCCGGGATCGCCGCCTGCCGCGCGCCAGCGCCCGTACCAGTCCTCCAGGGACCGCAGGACGGCCCTCAGCAGCGTCTCCCGGTCCGTGCTGACCGCCCCGGCCAGCGCCAGCGAACCGGCCTGCGGCACGGGGAGTTCCGCCGCGCGGAGCGTGACGTTGATGCCGACGCCGACCACCACCCCGTCCTCGCCGGCCCGCTCCGCGAGAATGCCCCCGGCCTTGCGTTCGTCGTCACCGACGGTGACCAGGAGGTCGTTCGGCCACTTGAGCGCCGTGTCGACGCCCGCGCCCCGGGCCAGCCCCGTCGCCACCGCCACGCCCGTGAGCAGCGGCAGCCAGCCCCAGCGGGCCATCGGCACCTCGGCCGGCTTCAGCAGCACCGAGAAGAACAGGCCCGAGCGCGGCGGCGCCGTCCACCGCCGGTCCAGCCGCCCCCGCCCCGCCGTCTGCTCCTCGGCGACCAGCACCGCACCCTCGTCGGCGTCCCCCGCAACGGCCCGGGCCACCAGATCGGAATTGGTGGAGCCGGTGCGGCCCACGACCTCGACGCCGGTGTAGAGGCCCTGGCCGCCGTCCCGCACCAGGGCCCTGCGCAGACCGGCCCCGTTCAGCGGTGGACGGTCCAGGTCGGACCAACGATTGTTGTTCGCGTCTGCTGCGTCTCGCGGCGTCATGCAAGCCACCCTAGGTGTGTTGTACGCCGCACTGCCGTTTGGTAGGCACCCCACTACGCTACGGATGAGTAACCGTCCCCCCTTTTGAGCAGGCAGGGAGCCGCATCCCGATGTCCGAGCCGGAAGAGATCGACATTCACACGACCGCGGGGAAGCTCGCGGATCTCCAGCGCCGTGTCCACGAAGCGACACACGCCGGTTCGGAGCGCGCCGTCGAGAAGCAGCACGCCAAGGGCAAGCTGACGGCCCGTGAGCGGATCGAGCTGCTCCTCGACGAGGGCTCCTTCATCGAGCTGGACGAGTTCGCCCGGCACCGCTCCACCAACTTCGGCCTGGAGAAGAACCGCCCCTACGGCGACGGCGTCGTCACCGGGTACGGCACGGTCGACGGCCGCCCCGTCGCCGTCTTCTCGCAGGACTTCACCGTCTTCGGCGGCGCCCTCGGCGAGGTCTACGGCCAGAAGATCGTGAAGGTCATGGACTTCGCCCTGAAGACCGGCTGCCCGGTCATCGGCATCAACGACTCCGGCGGCGCCCGGATCCAGGAGGGGGTCGCCTCCCTCGGCGCGTACGGCGAGATCTTCCGCCGCAACACCCACGCGAGCGGCGTGATCCCGCAGATCTCGCTCGTCGTCGGCCCCTGCGCAGGCGGCGCCGTGTACTCCCCGGCCATCACCGACTTCACGGTCATGGTCGACCAGACGTCCCACATGTTCATCACCGGACCCGACGTCATCAAGACGGTCACCGGCGAGGACGTCGGCTTCGAGGAGCTGGGCGGCGCCCGGACCCACAACTCCGTCTCCGGCGTGGCCCACCACATGGCCGGTGACGAGAAGGACGCCGTCGAGTACGTCAAGCAGCTGCTGTCGTACCTGCCGTCCAACAACCTCTCCGAGCCCCCGGTCTTCCCCGAGGAGGCCGACCTCACGGTCACCGACGAGGACCGTGAGCTGGACACCCTGGTCCCGGACAGCGCGAACCAGCCGTACGACATCCACACGGTCATCGAACACGTTCTCGACGACGGCGAGTTCTTCGAGACGCAGGCCCTGTTCGCGCCGAACATCGTCACCGGGTTCGGCCGCGTGGAGGGGCACCCGGTCGGCATCGTCGCCAACCAGCCGATGCAGTTCGCCGGCTGCCTCGACATCAAGGCGAGCGAGAAGGCCTCCCGCTTCGTCCGCACCTGCGACGCCTTCAACGTCCCGGTCATCACCTTCGTGGACGTCCCCGGCTTCCTGCCCGGCGTCGGCCAGGAGCACGACGGCATCATCCGCCGCGGCGCCAAGCTGATCTACGCCTACGCCGAGGCCACGGTCCCCCTCATCACCGTCATCACCCGCAAGGCCTTCGGCGGCGCGTACGACGTCATGGGCTCCAAGCACCTGGGCGCCGACCTCAACCTGGCCTGGCCCACCGCCCAGATCGCCGTCATGGGCGCCCAGGGCGCGGTCAACATCCTGCACCGCCGCACCATCGCGGAGGCCGCCGACGTCGAGGCGACGCGGGCACAGCTCATCCAGGAGTACGAGGACACCCTCCTCAACCCCTACACGGCGGCCGAACGCGGCTACGTCGACGCCGTCATCATGCCGTCGGACACCCGCCGCCACGTCGTACGGGGCCTGCGCCAGCTCCGCACCAAGCGCGAGTCGCTGCCCCCGAAGAAGCACGGCAACATCCCCCTCTAAGGAGCCGCTGTGACGATCAAGGTCATACGGGGCAACCCGACCCCGGAGGAACTGGCCGCCGCCGTGGCGGTCGTCAGGGCCCGCGCGGCCGCCGCGGCAGCCGCCCCCGAGGGCACCCCCGGATCGAGGGACGCCTGGTCCGACCCGAGCCGCATCGCCCGCCAACGGCTGCCCCTGCCGGGCCCGACCGCCTGGACCCGCACCTACTGGCCGGCCTAGGAGCGACGGGCCACGTAAGCGGAACCCCGGGCACCAATCTGAGTACCCCTACTCAGGCGCCCGGGGGCGGCCGAGCCGCACGCTGGTGACATGCTGTGGTCGGACCCCGAAGACGAGCCGCCGAAGGACCTGCAGGACATGCAGAGAACCCTCCGGCGGCTCGGCGTCTTCCTGGCCCTGGTCATGATCCTGCTGATGATCGTGCTCGGCGTGAGGTGAGCAGCCCCCGTCGGCCTCGCGTGAGGTGAGCAGCCCCCGTCGGCCTCGCGTGAGGTGAGCGACCCCCTGTCGGCCCGCCCCGATACGCTGCCCCCATGCGCAGACTCGTCCTCGCCTCCCAGTCCCCCGCCCGGCTGAACCTCCTGCGCCAGGCGGGCCTCGCCCCCGAGGTGATCGTCAGCGGCGTGGACGAGGAGGCCGTCACCGCGCCCACCCCGGCCGACCTCGCCCTCGCCCTCGCGGAGGCGAAGGCGTCCGTGGTCGCCGCCCGCCCCGACGTGCAGGGCGCGATCGTCATCGGCTGCGACTCCGTCCTCGACCTCGACGGCCGGGCCCTCGGCAAGCCGGGGGACGCCGAGGAGGCCACCGCCCGCTGGAAGTCGATGCGCGGCCGGGTCGGCACCCTGCAGACCGGGCACTGCGTCTGGGACACGGCGAGCAAGCGCCGGGTGTCGGCGATCGCGTCCACGGTCGTACGGTTCGGCGAGCCCACCGACGAGGAGATCGCCGCGTACGTCGCCACCGGGGAGCCGCTCTACGTGGCGGGAGCGTTCACCCTGGACGGCCGCAGCGCGCCGTTCATCGAGGGCATCGACGGCGACCACGGCAACGTGATCGGCATCAGCCTGCCCCTGGTCCGCCGGCTCCTGGCGGAGCTCGGCGTCGGCATCACGGAGTTGTGGGCGCCGGTGGAGTGAACGGCCCCGCGGGTGGCGTGTCGTTCTTCGCCTCCGCCCCCGGCCCGGGTTCCGGTTCCGGCTCGCCCGCGGGGCCGGAACCGTCCCCGGCGTCGACCCCGGCCCCCGTCCCGTCGGCGCCGTCCACCCGGTCGTACGTCATCAGCAGCAGGACGACGAGCCCGAGGACGACGACCATGAACAGGAACGCCCGCCAGCCGATCAGCCCCCACGACACGGCCCCCAGGAGGGCGTGCACGACCGCCACGCTGATCAGCAGCACCCGGCCGAGGCCGGCGGGCGGCCGGTTGCGGATGGCGACCAGCAGGGCCACCAGGCCGCACAGCGCGAAGTAGAGGCCGAAGACCACCGCACCGGCCTTCGCGGACACCGACATCTTGTCCGGGTCGAGTCCGGCCAGGGACATGTCCTGGCGGTCGACGACCACTCCCATGAACCAGTTGAGTGCCGCGATGCCCAATGCCTCGGCGAAGAGTATGACCGCCACGACCCACGCCACCGGTCTGCGCACCACCGGTCCCCACCCACTTTCGTTCACGGCCCGGACCCGAGCCGGTGTTACTTGAAGTACGTTCAAGACATCGCGAACGCTACTAACGGGTAAACCGCGGGACAAGGGTCCGGTCGGCAGCAAAGAAACGTTGGGCCATTCGTAGGGACTCAACAAAGAAACGGAGTGGGGCGCGGCACGCTCTCACAGAGACCTTGACCACATGACAGGGCTAGGGTTTCCCGAAGGAGTCCTGCGTACCGAGGTGCGACAAGGGATTTCGCGGGTCGGGTGAGCTTCGCATCACGCTCCGTGTGGGCAAGGTCACCATTGGGGACGGGTCGAAGTGCCGTGTCGGCAGTCCCTAAACTCGGCTTGTTTCAAGGAGGGAGCCTCAATCGTGCGCAAGGTGCTCATCGCCAACCGTGGCGAAATCGCTGTCCGCGTGGCCCGGGCCTGCCGGGACGCCGGGATCGCGAGCGTGGCCGTCTACGCGGAACCGGACCGGGACGCTCTGCACGTCCGCGCCGCGGATGAGGCGTTCGCCCTGGGCGGTGACACCCCCGCCACCAGCTACCTGGACATCTCCAAGGTCCTCAACGCCGCCCGCGAAGCCGGCGCGGACGCCGTCCATCCGGGCTACGGGTTCCTCTCGGAGAACGCGGAGTTCGCGCAGGCGGTCCTGGACGCGGGCCTGACCTGGATCGGCCCGCCGCCGCAGGCGATCCGCGACCTGGGCGACAAGGTGGCCGCCCGGCACATCGCCCAGCGGGCCGGCGCCCCGCTGGTGGCCGGCACCCCGGACCCGGTCTCGGGTGCCGACGAGGTCGTGGCCTTCGCGGAGGAGCACGGCCTGCCGATCGCCATCAAGGCGGCCTTCGGCGGCGGCGGACGCGGCCTGAAGGTCGCCCGCACCCTCGAAGAGGTCCCGGAGCTGTACGACTCCGCCGTCCGTGAGGCGGTGGCCGCCTTCGGGCGCGGGGAGTGCTTCGTGGAGCGCTACCTGGACCGGCCGCGGCACGTGGAGACGCAGTGCCTGGCCGACAAGCACGGCAACGTGGTCGTCGTGTCCACGCGTGACTGCTCGCTGCAGCGCCGCCACCAGAAGCTCGTGGAGGAGGCCCCGGCCCCCTTCCTGTCCGACGCCCAGGTCGCCGAGCTGTACCGCGCCTCCAAGGCCATCCTCAAGGAGGCCGCCTACGAGGGCGCCGGCACCTGCGAGTTCCTGGTCGGCCAGGACGGCACGATCTCCTTCCTGGAGGTCAACACCCGCCTCCAGGTCGAGCACCCGGTGACCGAGGAGGTCGCCGGCATCGACCTGGTCCGCGAGATGTTCCGGATCGCCGACGGCGAGGAACTCGGCTACGACGACCCGGAGCTGCGCGGCCATTCCTTCGAGTTCCGGATCAACGGCGAGGACCCGGGCCGCAACTTCCTGCCCGCCCCCGGTTCCGTCACCACCTTCGACGCGCCGTCCGGCCCCGGCGTCCGCCTGGACGCGGGCGTGGAGGCCGGCTCGGTCATCGGCCCCGCCTGGGACTCCCTGCTCGCCAAGCTGGTCGTCACCGGCCGCACCCGCGCCGAGGCCCTGCAGCGGGCCGCCCGTGCCCTGGACGAGTTCCAGGTCGAGGGCATGGCCACCGCCATCCCCTTCCACCGTGTCGTGGTCCGGGACCCGGCGTTCGCCCCGGAGCTCACCGGCTCCACGGACCCGTTCACCGTCCACACCCGCTGGATCGAGACCGAGTTCGTCAACGAGATCAAGCCCTTCGCCGCCCCGGCCGACGCCGAGGCCGAGGAGGAGACCGGCCGTGAGACGGTCATCGTCGAGGTCGGCGGCAAGCGTCTCGAGGTCTCCCTGCCGTCGTCCCTGGGCATGAGCCTGGCCCGTACCGGCCTTGCCGCGGGCGCCAAGCCGAAGCGCCGCGCCGCCAAGAAGTCCGGCCCGGCCGCCTCCGGCGACACCCTCGCCTCGCCCATGCAGGGCACGATCGTCAAGGTCGCGGTCGAGGAGGGCCAGGAGGTCAAGGAGGGCGACCTGATCGTCGTACTCGAGGCGATGAAGATGGAGCAGCCCCTCAACGCCCACAAGGCCGGCACCGTCAAGGGCCTCGCGGCCGAGGTCGGCGCCTCCCTCACCTCCGGCGCCGTGATCTGCGAGATCAAGGACTGACGCCACCCCGCACCACACCGCCCGGCGAACATCACCCGTTCGCCGGGCACCCGACTTTCTGGACGGCTTCCCGGACCATGGAACGCCCCATGCGCGCGGACGCCCGCCGCAACCACGAGCGGCTGCTGGCCGAGGCCCGCACCGTGTTCGCCGAGCACGGCACGGACGCCTCGCTGGAGGACGTGGCCCGCCGGGCGGGCGTGGGCATCGGCACCCTCTACCGCCACTTCCCGAACCGGCACGCCCTGATGAGCGCGGTCTTCGAGGACGCGGTAGGTGCGCTCCTGGCCAGGGCCGCCGACTTGCAGACCGCGGTCGACCCCTGCCAGGCCCTGCTGACCTGGCTTCGCGAGGTGGTCGCCCATGCGGCGGCGTACCGGGGCCTGTCGAGGGCCCTGATGTCAGCAACCCCGGCCTCGGCCCTGGCCCGCTGCGGCACCCCGATGCGGGAGGCGGGCAACGCCCTCCTGACCCGCGCTCAGAACGCGGGCACGGTAAGAGCGGACGTTCAGATCAACGACTTGCTCCAACTCACCCACGCCATCGCCCTGGCAGCGGAGGAGTCACCGGGAGACCCGGAGCTTGCGGACAGACTGCTGACCCTGACTCTGAAGGGACTCGAACCCGGGAAACCCAGGGGCGTGGGGAACGGCGCGACCGGCCACGGCTGACCCGCACCCGCGCGGCCTCGGGACCGGCACGGCGCCCGGACCCTCAAGCCCCCTCACCGCCGCCGCATGTCGGCGACCCGCCCCCGCTCGCCTCCCGCCGCCTGCTCTCCCCCCAGCATCGACGCCGACCGCAACCCCGGCGCCTGACTCCGCCGCGGCCCCGGCAGGGCAACGTCCCGACGCTGTTGATGCTGCTGCCGCGCCGGGACCTGATCACCCCCCGGGTTCCCGGACGCCCCGGCCACGGCGATCTGCACCCCCTGATCGGCAAGGGCCTGCAGCTCGGTGACGGCACGGTCGTCGTGGGGCGGCGGCTCGTCGGTGACCAGCCGGGTGATGACGTCGGTCGGCACGGTCTGGAACATCGTGTCCGTGCCGAGCTTGGTGTGGTCGGCGAGGATCACGACCTCCGCGGCGGCCTGCACCAGCGCCCGGTCGACGGACGCCGACAGCATGTTGGACGTGGAGAGCCCCCGCTCGGCGGTGAGCCCGCTCCCGGACAGGAAGGCCTTCGACACGCGCAGCCCCTGCAGGGACTGCTCCGCGCCGGAGCCCACGAGGGCGTAGTTGGACCCGCGGAGCGTCCCGCCGGTCATCACGACCTCGACCCGGTTGGCGTGGGCCAGCGCCTGCGCCACCAGCAGCGAGTTGGTGACGACGGTCAGGCCGGGCACTCTCGCCAGCCGGCGGGCGAGCTCCTGCGTGGTGGTACCCGCCCCGACCACGATGGCCTCGCCCTCTTCGACGAGGCCCGCGGCGAGATCGGCGATGGCCGTCTTCTCGGCGGTCGCGAGATGAGATTTCTGCGGAAAGCCGGACTCCCGCGTGAACCCGCCCGGCAGTACCGCACCGCCGTGCCGGCGGTCGAGGAGTCCTTCTGCCTCCAGTGCGCGCACGTCCCGCCGTACGGTCACTTCGGAGGTCTGGACGACGCGGGCGAGCTCACGGAGCGACACGGCCCCGTTCGCTCGCACCATTTCGAGGATCAATTGGCGACGTTCTGCAGCGAACACGAAACTGACAGTAACCCCAACGACCGTCTGCTTTCAGCAGTTTGCGCCGAATAGCAGAAGTTGTTCGCACAGCAGGGTCAGGAGTGGTATAGGGCCTACCCCGCGCGACTATGCCGTACGCATGCCCGACAACTCCCCGTGACCAGCGGGTAGTCGGTTCCGGCCGTCAGGCGTCCCCGTTCACCTTCCGCGTGTGCAACTGCCGCGCCACCTCCGCGATCGACCCCGAAAGAGACGGATACACGGTGAACGCGTTCGCGATCTGTTCGACCGTCAGATTGTTGTCGACGGCGATCGAGATCGGGTGGATGAGCTCGGAGGCCCGCGGCGAGACGACCACACCGCCGACCACGATCCCGGTCCCCGGCCGGCAGAACATCTTCACGAAGCCGTCCCGGATGCCCTGCATCTTCGCGCGCGGGTTGCGCAGCAAGGGCAGCTTCACCACCCGGGCGTCGATCTTGCCCGCGTCCACGTCGGCCTGCGTGTACCCCACCGTCGCGATCTCGGGATCGGTGAAGACATTCGACGAGACGGTCTTCAGGTTCAACGGCGCCACCGCGTCACCCAGGAAGTGGTACATCGCGATCCGGCCCTGCATGGCGGCCACCGACGCCAGCGCGAACACACCCGTCACGTCACCGGCGGCATACACACCCGGAGCCGTCGTCCGAGACACCTTGTCGGTCCAGATGTGCCCGGAGTCGCGCAGCTTCACCCCGGCCTCCTCCAGCCCCAGCCCCGCGCTGTTCGGAATGGCACCGACGGCCATCAGGCAGTGCGAACCGCTGATGACCCGGCCGTCCGCGAGCGTGACCTCGACCCGGTCCCCGACCCTCTTCGCCGCGGCCGCCCGCGACCGCGCCATGACGTTCATGCCGCGGCGCCGGAAGACGTCCTCCAGGACGGCGGCCGCGTCCGGGTCCTCGCCCGGCAGCACCCGGTCCCGCGAGGACACCAGCGTGACCCGGGACCCCAGCGCCTGGTACGCACCGGCGAACTCGGCACCGGTCACACCCGACCCGACCACGATCAGCTCTTCGGGCAGCTCGGTCAGGTCGTAGACCTGAGTCCAGTTCAGGATCCGCTCGCCGTCGGGCAGGGCGTCGGGCACCTCCCGCGGGTGCCCGCCGGTCGCGATCAGCACCGCATCCGCGACCAGGGTCTCCTCACTGCCGTCCGCGGCGCTGACGACGACCTTCCGCGACCCGTCCAGGGCCTGCATGCCCTCCAGCCGCCCACGTCCCCGCATGACCCGCGCACCGGCCCGCGTGACCGAGGCCGTGATGTCGTGCGACTGCGCCAGCGCCAGCCGCTTCACACGCCGGTTGACCTTCCCCAGATCGACCCCGACCACCCGCGCGGCCTGCTCCAGCGGCGGGGTGTCATCGGCGACGATGATCCCCAATTCCTCGTACGACGAATCGAAGGTCGTCATGACCTCGGCCGTAGCGATAAGGGTCTTCGACGGCACGCAGTCGGTCAGCACCGACGCTCCGCCCAGACCGTCGCAGTCGACGACGGTCACCTCCGCGCCGAGCTGCGCGGCCACCAGCGCCGCTTCATAGCCGCCGGGTCCGCCACCGATGATCACGATCCGAGTCACGTACTCCATTGTCCCGCACGCTTCAAGGTGCTACTGCCCGGGGGGGCGGCGCCGGGCGCTTCCCGGGACGGGAGTGACACCCGTGACGGCTGCCGTACCCTTCCCCCATGTCGTCGCTCTACGCCGCGTACGCCGGCAATCTCGACGCGCGGCTGATGTCCCGCCGCGCCCCGCACTCGCCCCTGCGCGCCACCGGCTGGCTGAACGGCTGGCGGCTGACCTTCGGCGGCGAGCAGATGGGCTGGGAAGGCGCCCTGGCGACCATCGTCGAGGACCCCGTCTCCCAGGTCTTCGTCGGCCTGTACGACCTCGCCCCGATGGACGAGGAGTCCATGGACCGCTGGGAGGGCGTCGGCCTGGGCATCTACCGCCGCGCCAAGGTCCGCGTGCACACCCTGGAGGGCGAGGAGACCGCCTGGCTCTACGTCCTCGACGGCTACGAGGGCGGCCTGCCGTCCGCCCGCTACCTGGGCGAGATCGCCGACGCTGCCGAGTCCGCCGGCGCACCGCACGACTACGTGATGGAGCTGCGCAAGCGGCCCTGCTGACACAGCATGCCGCCGGCCGACCGCACCCGGAACCGGCACAGACCGCCCACAGCCGACTCAAAAGTCCCCCGCGTCACACCCTCTCGTCGGAAACGACAAGACAACGATCGCAATCCCATGAGCTCCGTCATCTACGCGCGTAGGCCCAGACCGGCTACTCTCGTCCGCGTGAACGCATCTCTTCTTCCGGACGACATCCAGGGCGACCCGCACGCCGCCGCCGACGCGGCCGCCGCCCGCCTGCGCGCGCTCACGGGCGCCGACACCCACGACGTCGCCCTCGTGATGGGCTCCGGCTGGGGCCCGGCCGTCGACGCCCTGGGCGCTCCCGACGCCGAGTTCCAGGTCACCGAGCTGCCCGGCTTCCCGCCGCCGGCCGTCGCGGGGCACGGCGGCAAGATCCGCTCGTACTCCTCCGGTGACAAGCGCGCGCTGGTCTTCCTGGGCCGCACGCACTACTACGAGGGCCGGGGCGTCGCCGCCGTCGCCCACGGCGTCCGCACCGCCGTGGCCGCCGGCTGCAAGACGATCATCCTCACCAACGGCTGCGGCGGCCTGCGCGAGGGCATGCGTCCCGGCCAGCCGGTCCTGATCAGCGACCACATCAACCTGACGGCGACCTCCCCCATCGTCGGCGCCAACTTCGTCGACCTCACCGACCTCTACTCCCCCCGCCTGCGCGCCCTGTGCAAGGAGATCGACCCCAGCCTCGAAGAGGGCGTCTACGCGCAGTTCCCCGGCCCGCACTACGAGACGCCGGCCGAGATCCGCATGGCCCGCGTGATCGGGGCGGACCTGGTGGGCATGTCGACGGTCCTCGAAGCGATCGCTGCGCGCGAGGCGGGCGCCGAAGTCCTGGGCATCTCCCTGGTGACGAACCTCGCCGCGGGTATGACGGGCGAGCCCCTCAACCACGAGGAGGTCCTCCAGGCGGGCCGCGACTCGGCGGCGCGCATGGGCGAACTGCTGACGCAGGTACTGGGCAGGCTCTGAGGACGCCGTCCGGGTTGCCGACCACGGCCCGACGGCGCCTGCGGGCCCGTCGTGGCCGCTCGCGCAGTTCCCCGCGCCCCTTACGGGGCGCTGCACCCACCCACGCCAGAAACGCACCGGGACGCCACAGCCCCCAGCACAAACGGGACGCCGCCCCACGCACAGTCCAGGTGCGACCGGGCCCGGCAGCCACCCACGCCAGAATCGCGACGGCACCGGCAACCGCCCACACCACAAGCGCCACGGGACCGGCGGCCACCCGGGACAGAGATGCGATGGGGACGGGACCGGAAGCCGGGCATCAGGGCGATGGAGTGGGAGGGTGGGGTGGGTAGGTGGGGTGTCGCCGTGGGCGTGAGGGGACGGGGCGGGGAGTTTCCGCCCGCAGTGGCCGGCGTCCGGCATCCCGCACGGCACGAGAGACAGCACCGCCGGTCCGAGGACGGAGACTCCCCGCCCCGGCCCCGACTCACCCACCGCCCGTAGGCGCTACGCGCACCCCCACCGAAGCCGCGGATGCGCCGCAGGCACACCACGAGAGGTTGGACGACGACCGTGCACGACGATCTCATCGCCCGGGCCCGAGCCTGGCAGACCGAGGACCCCGACCCGGAGACCCGCGACGAGCTCGCCAAGCTCATCGACGCCGGTGACCTCACCGAACTGTCGGCCCGCTTCAGCGGCACGCTCCAGTTCGGCACCGCAGGCCTCCGCGGCGAACTCGGCGCCGGCCCCATGCGCATGAACCGCGCCGTCGTCATCCGCGCCGCCGCCGGCCTCGCCGCGTACCTGAAGAACCACGGCCAGGGCACCGGCACCGTCGTCGTCGGCTACGACGCCCGCCACAAGTCCGCCGACTTCGCCCGCGACACCGCCGCGGTCATGACCGGCGCCGGCCTCAAGGCCGTCGTCCTCCCCCGCCCCCTCCCCACCCCCGTCCTCGCGTTCGCCATACGGCACCTCGGCGCGGTCGCCGGCGTGGAGGTCACCGCCAGCCACAACCCGCCCCGCGACAACGGCTACAAGGTCTACCTCGGCGACGGCTCCCAGATCGTCCCGCCCGCGGACGCCGAGATCGCCGCCGAGATCGACGCGATCACCACCCTCCACGACGTCCCCCGCCCCGACACCGGCTGGGAGACCCTGGACGACACGGTCCTGGACGCCTACCTGGCCCGTACCGACGCGGTCCTGGCCGACGGCTCCCCCCGCACCGCCCGCACGGTCTACACGGCCATGCACGGCGTCGGCCGGGACACCCTCCTCGCCGCCTTCGCC
Source organism: Streptomyces sp. NPDC086777 (assembly GCF_040702065.1). NCBI lineage: Bacteria > Bacillati > Actinomycetota > Actinomycetes > Kitasatosporales > Streptomycetaceae > Streptomyces > Streptomyces sp. NPDC086777. The sequence continues at coordinate 18,676 of NZ_JBFBJI010000042.1, forward strand.
CGCGCCGGCTTCCCCACCCCCACCCTCGTCGCCGAACAGGCCGACCCGGACCCGGACTTCCCGACCGTCGCCTTCCCCAACCCGGAAGAGCCCGGCGCGATGGACCTCGCCTTCGCCAAGGCCCGCGAGACCGACCCCGACCTGATCATCGCCAACGACCCGGACGCCGACCGCTGCGCCGCGGCCGTCAAGGACGGCGGCGCATGGCGCATGCTCCGCGGCGACGAGGTCGGCTCCCTCCTCGCCGCCCACCTGGTCCGCCGCGGCGCCACCGGCGTCTTCGCCGAGTCGATCGTCTCCTCCTCGCTCCTCGGCCGCATCGCGGAGAAGGCGAACCTCCCCTACGAGGAGACCCTCACCGGCTTCAAGTGGATCGCCCGCGTCGACGGCCTGCGCTACGGCTACGAGGAGGCCCTCGGCTACTGCGTCGACCCCGACGGCGTCCGCGACAAGGACGGCATCACCGCCGCCCTCCTGATCACCGAGCTGGCCTCGGTCCTCAAGGAGGAGGGCCGTACCCTCCTCGACCTCCTCGACGACCTCGCCGTGGAACACGGCCTGCACGCCACCGACCAGCTCTCGGTCCGCGTCGAGGACCTCTCCGTCATCGCACGGGCGATGCGGACGCTCCGCGAGCACCCCCCGACCGAACTCGCGGGCCTCCCCGTCACCAGGGCCGAGGACCTCACCCGGGGCACCGCCACCCTGCCCCCCACCGACGGTCTCCGCTACACCCTCACCGGCGCCCGGGTCATCGTCCGCCCCAGCGGCACCGAGCCCAAGCTGAAGTGCTATCTGGAGGTCGTCGTCCCCGTGGCCGACCACGACGCACTCCCGGCCGCCCGCGCGCAGGCCGCCGAACTGCTCGCGGCCGTCAAGCGGGACCTCTCCTCGGCAGCCGGCATCTGACACACCGCACGGGGTGCCCCCACCGCCCGGTGGCACCCCGCCGGTCAGCCCGCCGTACGGGACACCCTGGACCGAACCTCTCGGTCGCCCCATGTACGGGTCGGTGGCACCCCATCGGGTGATTTCCCGACGGCAGTTGACGCGGCGCCATGCACCGCCCCGGCGGCCGGGAAACGGTGAGCGGGTAACCCCCGCCGAAACAGCCGTCGTACTGGAGCCGCCGCCGTGTCCTCGACCGCCCCCGACACCGCCCCCCGCGGGCACATCCCGGGCACCCGACGACCCCACCTCCCCACCGCGGCCGTACCCCGCCACGCCCTGCGCCGGGCGGTTCCGGCGCTCGCCGCGTACCTCGCCGTACGCCTCACCGGCCTGATGTTCCTCACCGTCTGGGCGCACCGGCGCCACCACGGCGTGTGGCCGATGCTGGCGACGCAGTGGGACTCCCGCTGGTACCTGGGCATCGCGGACCACGGGTACACCCACGTCCTCGGCACCGCGTACGACCACAACAACCTGGCGTTCTTCCCGCTGTACCCGCTCCTGGTGAAGGCCGTCGCGGTGCTGACCCCGGGCACCCGGGCCAGCACCGGGCTGGCCCTCGCGTGGCTGGCGTCCGTGGTCGCCGCCTGGGGGGTCTTCGCGGTGGGCGACCGGCTGGCCGGCCGCAGGGTCGGCCTCCTGCTCACCGTGCTGTGGGCGGCGTACCCGGTGGGTCTGGTGCAGTGGATGGGCTACACCGAATCCCTGTTCACGGCGTTCGCCGCGTGGACGCTGTACGCGGTGCTGACCGAGCGCTGGCTGTACGCCGCGGCCGGCTCGGTCCTCGCCGGCCTGACCCGGCCGACCGGCATCGCCGTGGCCGCCGCCGTCACCGTCACCGCCCTGTTCTCCCTGCGCGCCCGCTTCTCGCCGCGCGCCCTCACGGCGGCCCTGACGGCACCGCTCGGCTGGTGCGCCTACGTCGGCTGGGTGGGCGTCAGACTCCACCGCTGGGACGGCTACTTCGCCGTACAGCGGATGTGGCACAACGAGCTGGACGGCGGCGCGGAGACCCTGCGCTGGCTGCGGCACCTGTTCGGGCAGGTCTCGCGTCCGGAGCTGTTCCTGGTCGTGGTGAGCCTGACGATACTGGCCTCCGTCGTCCTGTTCGGACTGGCCGCGGCGGACCGGCAGCCGCTCCCGCTGCTCGTCTTCAGCGCGGTCCTGCTGGTGATCGTGGCGGCCAGCGGCGGCGTCTACTTCCCGCGCGCCCGCTTCCTCCTCCCCGGCTTCCCGCTGCTGCTGCCGCTCGCCGGGTATCTCGCCCGCGCCTCGGCACGCGTCCGCGTCCTCGTCCTGACGGCGGCCGTCGCGGGCTCGGCGTACTGCGGCGCGTACATGCTCCTGGTGTGGCCGAGCGCGCCATGAGCGGTCAGCCTCACACCAGGTGACCGGTCCCCGCACCGCCTCGGCCACCCCGGCCACCCGCACCGCCTCGGCCACCCCGGCCGCCCACGCCGCCCCGGCCGCCCCGGCCGCTGCGCCCTCGCCTCGGGATCGGGCACGCGGGTCCGGACCCGCCGATGCCACTCGGCGTCCGCGCCGCCCTGGACGCGGGACGGTGGACGCCGTCACTGCCCGAACCGGCGATGGGCCGGGGCCGGGACCGGTTCGGCGGACCGTGGCGAAGTGCACGGTCCCGTCCGGGAGTTGTGCGAGGAAGGGACGTCCGGCGGGCGGCCGGCGTCTGCCGGAGGCAGGGCGGCAGGGTGCCGCGCCCGAGGTTCGAGGCGGACCGCCGCGGCCGTACCTTGGGCCGGTGGTGAATACGGTGGAGCAGCCGTTCCTGATGCCCGTCGAAGACGTCTTCCGCCTGCGACAGGGCCGGGCGGTCATGGTGACCGGCCGGATCGAACGCGGTCGGGTACGCAGGGGTGACGAGGTGGAGATCGTCGGCTCCGGGGGCGGTACGACCGTCCGGGTGGCGGACATCGACGCGGGCCGGGTACGCGTCGGCGAGGCCGGTGCGGACATGCACGTGGGGATACTGCTGCCGGGCACTGCGGCGGACACGGTGGAGCGGGGCCAGGTACTCGCGGCACCGGGCTCCGTCGGCGCCCACGCCCGCTTCACCGCGGACATCGTCCTGCTGTCCGAGGAACACGGCGGTGCGGACGTGGTGTCCGGTGATCGTCTCCGCTTCCACACCCGCAGCGCCGCGGTGTGGGGCGCTGTCACGCTGCACGGGGTCGACGTGGTGCGGCCCCGCCACGGGGCCGGGGTGACCGTCACCCTCGACGAACCCGTCGCCCTGGAGGTAGCCCAGGCTTTCGCGTTCCGCCATCTCGGGCGGGCCGCCGGCTCCGGCACCGTGACCCGTCTACCGACCTGAGCTCCGGAACGCCGGGCGCCCCGCACACCCCGCCATTTTTGGACTTGCCGGTCCATTTTTCTGGGCGCACAGTGGTCCGCGTCCGACGGGGACCACGTGACACGGAGGGTTGATCATGACCATGCGGCTGAGCGGCAAGAGCGCGCTGGTGACCGGTGCGACCAGCAACATCGGGCGGGCGGTCGCGGAGGCGTTCGCCGTGGAGGGGGCGCACGTCGTCGTCTCGGGGCGGAGTGCGGGGCGTGGGGCGGAGGTGGTCGAGGGGATCCGGGCCAGGGGCGGTCGGGCCGACTTCGTGCGGGCCGACCTGGACGGCAGCGCCGCCGCGTCGCGGGCGCTCGCCGAGGAGGCGACGCGGGTGCTGGGCGGCCGTATCGACGTCCTCGTCAACAACGCGGGCATCTATCCCGCCGACGCGACCCCCGCCACCGACGAGAAGACGTTCGACCAGGTCTACGCCGTGAACGTCAAGGCCCCGTTCTTCCTGACCGCGGCCGTCGCACCCGCCATGGCAAGGGCCGGGGGCGGGACGATCGTCAACCTGGGGTCCTGGATCGCGCGGCTGGGCATCCCCGTCGGCGCGCTGTACAGCTCCACCAAGGGCGCGATGGAGACGCTGACCCGGGCGTGGGCAGCGGAGTTCGGGGCGCAGGGGGTGCGGGTGAACGCGATCTCGCCGGGTGTGGTGCTGGCGGCGGACGCCGAGCACGTCGGGGCCGCCGAGGCGATGATGGCGGGGACCCCGGCCGGCCGGATGGGCACGCCGCAGGAGATCGCGAGCGCGGCGGTGTACCTGGCGGCCGACGAGTCGTCGTTCGTGCACGGGATCGTGCTCGACGTGGACGGCGGCCGTACCACCGCGGCGGTCATCGCGGCGTAGCGGCCGGGGCGGGGTCCAGGTCGCGCCGCAGGTCCGCGATCCCCTGGTCGAGGGCGGCCCGCAGGTGGGCGGAGCGTCCCGTCGACAGCAGGATGGACACCCCGCCCTGGATCGCGGCGAGCAGGGCGGCGGCCCGTGCCTCGACGTCCACGTCCGCATCGTTGCCGGGGCCGGTGCCGGCCCGTACCGCGCGGATGCCCGCGGCGAGGCTGTCCTGCCACTGCCGCAACAGCTCGACCACGATCGCCCGCGCGCCCGGCGTCGACCGGCCGACCTGGAGGAACAGCGATCCGAGCGGACAGGTGTCGCCCTGCGCCTCGTAGCGGGCGACCACCACGTCCCGCCACCGCTGCCAGTCCTCCCAGGATTCGAGGCGGCCGAGATACGGCTGCTGGTCCTCCAGCACCTGCTCCGCCTCGAACCGCGCGACGGCGAGCAGCAGTTCGTCCTTGCCGTCCGGGAAGTAGTGGAAGAGCTGGCTCTTGCTGGTGCCGGTCCTGGCCATGACGTCGTCCAGCGTCACCGTGCCGACGCCCCGTTCCCGGAGCACCTCGGCGGCCCCCTCGACGATCCGGCGCCGGGTGGCCTTCCCCTTGGCCGTCAGCTCCTTGTGGCGCATCGCACCCGCCTCCGTACGGTGGACCGTGCGGTCCACTCTACGCCGGGCTCCGCGGGTTCAGCCGGTGAAGAGCGTGCCGGCCAGGGCCACGCTGACGGCGGTGCCCGCGATGATGCCGCGCAGGGCGTTGCGGCGCCGCAGGTGCAGTCCGACGGTGACCGCGAGCGCGGCGAGGGGCGCGGTGCCGCGGGGCTGGGTCAGCGGCAGGTCGCGCAGGCAGTGGACGAAGAGGATCACCATCACGCCGGCGGGCATCCGGGCGCCGAGGTAGCGCACCGTCCTGCCGGCACGCAGCGAGGCCAGGACGGTGAACGGCAGCGCGCGCAGCGCCCAGGTGACGGCGGCCGAGACGGCGACGGCCAACAGCAGTCAACGGGTGTCAGGCACGGGACGACGCCTCCTTGCGGCTCCGTATCAGCAGCGCGGCGGTGGATGCCGGACCCACCCAACCGCCACCACCGACAGCCCCCCAGGGGCGCGGGGAACTACGCGAGAACCCCCACCGGGCCGCGCCCGGACGCCGACCCTCGCCCCCGCCACGGCCCTACAACACCACCAGCAGGATCGCCAGCAACACCGCCCCCGCCACCACCGGCGCAACCACCTCGTACGCCCACCGCACCGTGACCTCGCCCTGCGCCGACTCCGCCGACTCCCTGCTCTCCAGCATCTCCCGCAGGTCGTCCATGACCTTGTCGGTCTCCGCGCGCATCGGCCCGTCCGCCTGCTCGGCCGAGGCCTGCCCCCCGAACCCTCCGAAGCCGCCGAACCCCCCGAGCCCGCGCCCGGCACCCCCGGCCCCCGGCCCGGTCCGCCCGCGCCGCGCGTCCGCCTGCGACCTCGCCTGCTGCCGCGCCGCCTTCTTGCGGCCCCGCAGGGACACCGGGATCGACCACAGCTGGTACTTCGCGCCGGACTTGACGATCACCTCGTTCGAGAACCCGGACCGCAGCGAGGCGATCTCCCCCCACGGCAGCGTGATCACCCGGAACGGGTTCCGTACCCGCAGCCGGTCCTCGCCCGCGAACACCGCGGGACGCAGGGTGAACGCGACGACCAGCGGCACGACGAGGATGAGCGCGGCGAGGGCCAGCCAGGGGGTGTGGCCGTGCCCCCGGATCAGCGCGTCGATACCGAGCCAGCCGACGATGACGAGAAGCAGTACGCCACCGATCAGCGCCTGGGGCGAGCGGTAGATGCGGTCCTTCACGAGGGGCGTGGTCATGCGCCGATTCTGCCTCAGGCGTGCGCCCGTGCGCGGTGCGGGCTTGGTCACCGTACGCGCGTGCGGGTCGCGGGTGGTCGCCCGCGCGGTCCCCGCGCCCCTCCGGGGGACGGTCCCACCCGCAGGCGAGAAGAACCGCGCCCTCGGGGTGTACAGCTGCTACGCGCGTAGATATGCTCGGCTGGTGACCATGCCCACCACCGCACCCCACGCACTTGCTGACGTCACCGCGTCCGACAGCACGCTGCGCCGCTTCCTCCACGGGCTGCCCGGCGTCGACGCGGTCGGCCTGGAGGCGCGTGCCGCCTCCCTCGGCACCCGTTCCATCAAGACCACCGCGAAGGCGTACGCCATCGACCTCGCCATCTCGATGGTCGACCTGACGACGCTGGAAGGCGCGGACACCCCGGGCAAGGTCCGGGCGCTCGGCGCCAAGGCGGTCCGCCCGGACCCGACGGACCGTACGACCCCCGCCACGGCCGCCGTCTGCGTCTACCCCGACATGGTGGCCACCGCGAAGGACGCCGTCGCCGGCTCGTCCGTCAAGGTCGCCTCCGTCGCCACCGCCTTCCCGGCCGGCCGGGCCGCGCTCGACGTGAAGCTCGCGGACGTGCGGGACGCCGTGAGCGCCGGCGCCGACGAGATCGACATGGTCATCGACCGGGGCGCGTTCCTCGCGGGGAACTACCTGAAGGTGTACGACGAGATCACCGCCGTGAAGGAGGCCTCGGGCGCCGCCCGCCTGAAGGTCATCTTCGAGACCGGCGAGCTGTCGACGTACGACAACATCCGCCGGGCCTCCTGGCTGGGCATGCTCGCGGGCGCCGACTTCATCAAGACGTCGACCGGCAAGGTCGCGGTCAACGCCACCCCGGCCAACACCCTCCTCATGCTGGAGGCGGTGCGCGACTTCCGGGCGCAGACCGGCGTCCAGGTCGGGGTCAAGCCCGCCGGCGGGATCCGGACCAGCAAGGACGCGATCAAGTTCCTCGTTCTCGTCAACGAGACCGCCGGTGCGGACTGGCTGGACAACCACTGGTTCAGGTTCGGCGCCTCCTCGCTCCTGAACGACCTGCTGATGCAGCGTCAGAAGCTGGCCACCGGCCGTTACTCCGGCCCCGACTACGTGACGGTGGACTGATCACCATGGCCAAGGAAAAGATGACCACCGCATTCGAGTACGCACCGGCGCCCGAGTCCCGCTCCGTCGTCGACATCGCGCCCTCCTACGGCCTCTTCATCGACGGCGAGTTCACGGACGCGGCCGACGGCAAGGTCTTCAAGACGGTCAGCCCGTCGACCGAGGAGGTCCTCTCCGAGGTCGCCCGCGCCGGCGCCGAGGACGTGGACCGGGCCGTCAGGGCCGCCCGCAAGGCGTTCGAGAAGTGGTCCGCGCTGCCGGGCTCCGAGCGCGCCAAGTACCTCTTCCGCATCGCCCGCATCATCCAGGAGCGCAGCCGCGAGCTGGCCGTCCTGGAGACCCTGGACAACGGCAAGCCGATCAGGGAGACGCGCGACGCCGACCTCCCCCTGGTCGCCGCGCACTTCTTCTACTACGCGGGCTGGGCCGACAAGCTCGACCACGCCGGCTACGGCGCCGACCCGCGGCCGCTCGGCGTGGCCGGCCAGGTCATCCCCTGGAACTTCCCGCTCCTGATGCTGGCCTGGAAGATCGCCCCGGCGCTCGCCACCGGCAACACGGTGGTCCTCAAGCCCGCCGAGACGACCCCCCTGTCCGCCCTGTTCTTCGCGGACATCTGCCGCCATGCGGGCCTGCCCAAGGGCGTCGTCAACATCCTCCCCGGCTACGGCGACGCGGGCGCGGCGCTGGTCGCCCACCCCGACGTCAACAAGGTCGCCTTCACCGGCTCCACCGCCGTCGGCAAGGAGATCGCGCGGACCGTCGCGGGCACCCGCAAGAAGCTCACCCTCGAACTGGGCGGCAAGGGCGCCAACATCGTCTTCGACGACGCCCCGATCGACCAGGCCGTCGAGGGCATCGTCACCGGCATCTTCTTCAACCAGGGCCAGGTCTGCTGCGCGGGCTCCCGTCTGCTCGTCCAGGAGTCGATCCACGACGAGCTGCTCGACTCCCTCAGGCGCCGGCTGTCCACGCTCCGCCTCGGCGACCCGCTGGACAAGAACACCGACATCGGCGCGATCAACTCCGCGGAGCAGCTGGCCCGCATCACCGCCCTCGCCGACCAGGGCGAGGCGGAGGGCGCCGAGCGCTGGTCCCCGGCGTGCGAGCTCCCCTCCGCCGGCTACTGGTTCGCGCCGACGCTCTTCACCAACGTCACCCAGGCGCACACCATCGCTCGCGACGAGATCTTCGGCCCCGTCCTGTCGGTCCTGACCTTCCGGACGCCCGACGAGGCGGTCGCCAAGGCCAACAACACCCAGTACGGCCTCTCCGCCGGCATCTGGACCGAGAAGGGGTCGCGGATCCTGGCGGTCGCGAACAAGCTGCGCGCCGGCGTCGTCTGGTCCAACACGTTCAACAAGTTCGACCCGACCTCGCCGTTCGGTGGGTACAAGGAGTCGGGCTTCGGCCGCGAGGGCGGCCGCCACGGCCTGGAGGCGTACCTCGATGTCTGAGCGACTCAGTGTGTTCAAGACCTACAAGCTGTACGTCGGCGGGAAGTTCCCGCGTTCCGAGAGCGGCCGGGTGTACGAGGTGACCGACTCGAAGGGCAACTGGCTGGCCAACGCGCCGCAGTCGAGCCGCAAGGACGCCCGGGACGCGGTCGTCGCCGCGCGCAAGGCGTTCGGCGGCTGGTCGGGCGCCACCGCCTACAACCGGGGCCAGGTCCTCTACCGCGTCGCGGAGATGCTGGAGGGCCGCCGCGACCAGTTCGTCCGCGAGGTCGCCGACGCGGAGGGCCTCGGCAAGTCCAAGGCGGCCGCCGTGGTGGACGCGACGATCGACCGCTGGGTCTGGTACGCGGGCTGGACCGACAAGATCGCCCAGGTGGTCGGCGGCGGCAACCCGGTCGCGGGCCCGTTCTTCAACCTCTCCGCCCCGGAGCCGACCGGCGTGGTGGCCGTCCTGGCCCCGCAGGAGTCGTCGTTCCTGGGCCTGGTGTCGGTCGTCGCCCCCGTGATCGCCACGGGCAACACCGCGGTGGTGATCGCGAGCGAGAAGTCCCCGCTCCCGGCCCTCTCGCTGGCCGAGGTGCTGGCCACCTCCGACGTGCCGGGCGGAGTCGTCAACGTCCTCTCCGGCCGTACGGCGGAGATCGCGGCGCCGCTCGCCGCCCACCAGGACGTCAACGCGATCGACCTCGCGGGCGCCGACGAGGTGCTGGCCAAGGAGCTGGAGATCGCGGCGGCCGACAACCTGAAGCGCGTCCTGCGTCCACAGGCTGTGGATTACACCGAGACCCCGGGAACCGAGCGCCTCACGGCGTTCCTGGAGACGAAGACGGTCTGGCACCCGACGGGGGCACTGGGCGCGTCCGGCTCTTCGTACTGACGTGCACCGGAGCGCCCCGCAAGGGGCGCTGGGGCCCCGGCCGAAGGCCAGGGGGAGGAACTGCGGACAAGCCACCGCCGGCCCGCGGTTCCCCACCCCGCTCAGCCCCTTAGGACCTGCCCCACCACCGGCAACGCCCCGACCGACGGGGCCTGCGCCACCGGCCCCGTCAGCGTCTTCGACGTCAGCGGCTTGAAGTCGGCGAGTTGGGTCCCCACCCCGTTGTCCAGCGGGTCGACACCCGTGCCCGCGAGGGGGTTCGGCTTCAGGGCCGCCACCGTCCCCGTCACGTACGGCAGCACCGCGCCCAGCGCCCGCACGCCCGCCTGCGGGTCGACGTGGCCGAGCGAGGTGGGTCGGGTGTGGACCACGTCCGCCGCGGGCCGGGTGTCCGCGGCCGCCGTCGCGGCGCCCGCGCCGAGCGCCACACCCGCCGTGGCAAGGGCGGTGAGAGCACGCCGGGCGGTCGGGGTCGGGGAGGACGCGTGTCGGGACATCGCTGGTGCCACCTTCTCGTACGCAAGGTAATCGTGTCGACACACAGGGTAGTTGAGGTGTGACTCACGCTCCAAAGCCGACCCGCGGGGTCGGCAGGAGGCCCCCCATACGTCAAACTGGTGTTCCGTGAGCATTCATCCCCCGCCCCCCGCCCGCGTCGTGCTGCTGTGCGGCCCCTCGGGCTCGGGCAAGTCACTGGTCGCCGCCCGTTCCGGGCTCCCCGTCCTGCGCCTCGACGACTTCTACAAAGAGGGCGACGACCCGACTCTGCCGCTGGTGGCGGGGAGTTCGGACATCGACTGGGACCACCCGGAGTCCTGGGACGCCCAGGTCGCCGTCGAGGCGATCGGCAAGCTGTGCGCCACGGGAGCGACGCCCGTACCGGTGTACGACATAGCACTGAGCGCCCGCACCGGCGCGGAGACACTCGACATCGGCCGCACCCCGCTGTTCATCGCCGAGGGCATCTTCGCCGCCGAGATCGTGGAGCGCTGCCGCGAACTGGGCCTGCTGGCCGACGCGCTGTGCCTGAGCCGGGGCCCGGTGAAGACGTTCCGGCGCCGGTTCCTGCGCGACCTCAGGGAGGGCCGCAAGTCGGTCCCGTTCCTGCTGCGGCGCGGCTGGCGGCTGATGCGGGCGGAACGCACGATCGTGGCCCGCCAGGTGGCGCTGGGCGCCCGCCCCTGCGACCGGGACGAGGCACTGACCCGGATGGCGGCGGCTGCCGTGGGCCGGCAAGGGACAACGAAGACCACCGCAACCCTCAATTGAGGAACCACGACGGCGCGCAACCACCTCCGCGAGAGCGGCGCCGGTTCAGGCGCGCAGCGGAGTGAAGAAGCGGGACTGGACGGACCCCCCGGCCCTCCAGTCCCGCTTCCCCCGTTGCCCCGCCGAACACCCCCGTGTCCCCCGTGGCGGAGCTCCCCCGTGCTTCCCCCCGGATCCCCCCGGATCCGCTTTCCCCCGTGGGTCCCCCCGGACCCTCCCCCGTGTCCCCGGGTTTCCCCGGGGTCTCCCCCGTCAGGATCCCCCCGGATCCCCAGACCTTCAGGCGACGAGCTCCCCGAAGGCGTCCTCCTCGTCACGGCCGAAGCTGAGGACCTCGTCCTCGCGCAGCCGGCGGAGCGACCGCCAGATGCTGGACTTCACCGTGCCGACACTGATGTCGAGGATCTCCGCGATCTCCGGGTCCGTGCGGCCCTCGTAGTAGCGCAGGACCAGCATGGTGCGCTGGAGTTCGGGGAGCCGGGACAGCGCCTGCCACAGGACCGCGCGCAGCTCGGTGCCGCTCATCGCGTCCGTGTCGCCGGGCGTCTCCGGCAGTTCCTCGGTCGGGTACTCGTTGAGCTTGCGGCGCCGCCAGGCGCTGATGTGCAGGTTGGTCATGGTGCGGCGCAGGTACCCGCCCACGGCCGCCTTGTCGCTGATCCGGTCCCACGCCCGGTACGTCGAGAACAGCGCGCTCTGCAGCAGGTCCTCGGCCTCGTAACGGTCGCCGGTCAGGTGGTAGGCGGTCGCGTACAGGGAGGCGCGGCGCTCCTGGACGTAGGCGGTGAACTCCGCCTCGGTCAGTGAGCGGCGCTCCCCCGTGTCCTCCCTGTAGGCGGATCCCCCGTGTGCTTCCCCCGTGAAGCTGTCAACCACCGTCATGTAGCCGGTGTGCTGACGCCCGGTGCCGCGAGCGCACCCCCGCCCGCTCACGGCACCGGACTTCTCGGAACCCCGGTTCACGTCGTGCAGACGCGTGATCACTGCGCTGGTGCTGTGACCGATCAGCGTGTTCATCTCGCGCCCCCCGTCGTGGACTTCCGGTAGTTCGGCTTGCTCGGGCCGCTCGCCGTGTTCACTCGCTTGCCCGTGCCGAAAAGACTGCCGGGCCACCTTCACGGCCGTATCCGCCGACTGTCACAGACCTGTCACAGGGGTCCGGCACAGAACGTCCACAGAGCGTGCACAGGTGGTGGCGGTACGGAGGTTTGCCGGGAGCTGCACGCCGCACCGGTCGTACGACGGGGCCCGCATGGGCCAGAATGAGCCCGTGCCTTCCCTGTTGCTGATCGAGGACGACGACGCCATCCGCACGGCCCTGGAGCTCTCTCTGACGCGCCAGGGACACCGGGTGGCCACCGCTGCGACCGGTGAGGACGGTCTGAAGCTGTTGCGTGAGCAGCGGCCCGATCTGATCGTCCTCGACGTCATGCTGCCCGGCATCGACGGGTTCGAGGTGTGCCGGCGCATCCGGCGCACGGACCAGCTGCCGATCATTCTGCTGACCGCGCGCAGCGATGACATCGACGTGGTGGTCGGGCTGGAGTCCGGAGCCGACGACTACGTCGTCAAGCCGGTCCAGGGACGGGTGCTCGATGCCCGGATCCGGGCCGTGCTACGGCGCGGGGAGCGGGAGTCCACCGACTCCGCGACCTTCGGCAACGTCGTCATCGACCGCAGCGCGATGACCGTGACGAAGAACGGCGAGGATCTGCAGCTGACGCCGACCGAGCTGCGGCTGCTGCTCGAACTGAGCCGGCGTCCGGGGCAGGCGCTGTCCCGGCAGCAGCTGCTGCGGCTGGTCTGGGAGCACGACTACCTCGGTGACTCCCGCCTGGTGGACGCGTGCGTTCAGCGGCTGCGCGCCAAGGTGGAGGACGTGCCCTCGTCCCCGACCCTGATCCGTACCGTGCGCGGTGTCGGCTACCGCCTGGACGCCCCTCAGTGACGGACGTGCAGGGGGGGTTCCGCGGCTGGGCCGCGGATCGCAGGGGAGCCATGTCCCGGCTGCGCTTCACCAGTCTGCGGCTGCGGCTCGTCGTCGTCTTCGGGCTCGTCGCGCTGACCGCCGCCGTGTCCGCGTCCGGCATCGCGTACTGGCTCAACCGCGAGGCCGTGCTCACCCGTACCCAGGACGCGGTGCTGCGCGACTTCCAGCAGGAGATGCAGAACCGCGCCGGGGCGCTGCCCGTGCACCCGACGCAGGACGAACTGCAGCGCACGGCCGGGCAGATGGCCGGCAGCAGCCAGCGGTTCAGCGTGCTGCTGGTCGGCCAGGACAGCAACGGCAAGACCGTGTACGGCAGTTCGGACGGGCTCAGCGCGTTCGCGCTGGACGACGTGCCGACCTCGCTGCGCAAGGCCGTCGACAAGCAGCAGAAGGTGACCGACAGCAACAAGTCGGCGTACCACCTGTACTGGCAGCGGGTCGTCGACCACGGCACGCCGTATCTCGTCGCGGGCACCCGCCTGATCGGCGGCGGCCCGACCGGCTACATGATGAAGTCCCTGGAGCCGGAGGCGAAGGACCTCAACTCGCTGGCCTGGTCGCTGGGGATCGCCACCGGGCTCGCCCTCATCGGGTCGGCGCTGCTGGCGCAGGCCGCCGCCACGACCGTGCTGAAGCCGGTGCACCGGCTCGGGGTCGCCGCCCGGCGGCTCGGCGAGGGCAAGCTGGACACCCGGCTGCGGGTCTCCGGGACGGACGAACTCGCGGACCTGTCGAGGACGTTCAACGACGCGGCCGAGGCGCTGGAGAAGCGGGTCGACGACATGGCCGCGCGGGACGACGCCTCGCGGCGGTTCGTCGCGGACATGAGCCACGAACTGCGCACCCCGCTCACCGCGATCACCGCCGTGACGGAGATCCTGGAGGAGGAGCTGGAGGCGGAGTCCGGGTCGATGGACCCGATGATCGAGCCCGCCGTCCGGCTGGTCGTCAGCGAGACGCGCCGCCTCAACGACCTCGTCGAGAACCTGATGGAGGTCACCCGCTTCGACGCCGGTACGGCCCGTCTCGTCCTCGACGACGTCGACATCGCCGACCAGATCACCGCCTGCATCGACGCCCGCGCCTGGCTGGACGCGGTGGACCTGGACGCCGAGCGCGGCATCCACGCCCGCCTCGACCCGCGCCGCCTCGACGTCATCCTCGCCAACCTGATCGGCAACGCGCTCAAGCACGGCGGGTCGCCGGTGCGGGTGTCGGTGCGGATGGACCGGGAAGAAGGCGCTGAACTGGTCGTCGCCGTACGGGACCACGGTCCGGGCATCCCGGAGGACGTGCTGCCGCACGTCTTCGACCGGTTCTACAAGGCCAGCGCCTCCCGGCCGCGCTCCGAGGGCAGCGGCCTGGGCCTGTCCATCGCCACCGAGAACGCCCGCATCCACGGCGGCTCGATCACCGCCGCGAACTCCCCCGAGGGCGGCGCGGTGTTCACCCTCCGGCTGCCCCGGGACGCCTCCCGGCTGACGGAGGAGAGCAAGGACACCGGGCAGCCCGGGGAAGCCGGGAACACCGGGGACACCGGGGACACCGGGGAGAAGGACGCCTGATGCACGTAAGAGGACTGGCGGCACGGCGGCACGGCGGGCCGTTGCTGGCCGTCGCCGGGCTGGCGCTGGCGCTCTCCGGGTGCGGGATCCGGGCCACCGAGGTGCCGACCGACTTCGGCGGGGCGCCCTCGCGGGTGCCGTGCTCGATGACCCAGCCGGACCTGTCGGCGCAGGACGAGCGCGGGGTGCCGGTGCAGGTGTTCCTGCTGTGCGGTTCGTCGCTGGTGACCGTCGACCGCCAGGTGCGGGTGCCGGACGGGTCGGCGGACGCCAAGCGGCGGGTCATCGTCGCCCAGGGGCTGCTCGACCAGCTCGCCGAGACGCCGTCGGCCGCCGAGAAGGAGGCGGGCTACACGACGTACGTGCGGGGCGGGATGAGCGTGTGGGGGCCGCGGGCCGGGGATCCCGACGACACGCTGCGGCTGAGCACGTCGCCGCCGCAGCTGACGGCGTACGCACTCGCCCAGATCGTGTGCACGCTGTCCGACTCGGCGGCCGCCGAGGGGGACGGTTCGGTGATCCTGGGCGGGCCGGGCAGGGAGCCGCTGCGGCGGTACGAGTGCACGGACGCGGTACGCAACGCACCGGCCGGAAACCGCCCACCGTCCACCGAGGTCCCCTCCAGCTGACAACCGGCGCCCCGTCGGCGGCGCGAGGGACAGCGCCCCGTCAGGGGCGCTGGGGTCCCCCCCCCGGCCGAAGGCTGGGGAGGGAACTGCGCGACCAGCCACGACGGCGCCGCGGTCGGTCGACGGCATGCCGCGGCACTGCCGATGGGGCGCCGAGTGGGGTACCGCCCGAGGCCGTGCGGCCGGTGCGGGTCGTGGACGGTTGCTCGCGCGGGTTCCGCGCCCCTGACGGGGCGGCGTGTGGCCGAGGCCTCATCGCTGTATCCGGAACCGATCGTGTGCGCGGGCGCGTCTACGGGGGCGTGCAGCGTCAAGGCTCCATCGGCGGCAGCGCCGCGATCCGCGTCCGTGTGGCAGGGGGTGTCCTCCTTGCCGCACATCTCGTGTTCGTCGCCTGGCTGATGCTGCGGCCGCTGGACGTGCCCTGGGTGATGCCCGCCAACCTGCACCCTCTCGCCGGTATCCGCGCCGACCTGGTGCTCGGCCCGCGTGAGGCGGCGCACCGCATCGGTGAGGGGTTCGCGCTGCTCGCGCCGCTGGGTGTGCTGCTGCCGATGACGCACGGCAGGCTCCGGGTCTCCCCGCTCGCCTCCCTGACCAGTTCGGCCGCCGCGGGCGCGCTGATCTCCACGGGCATAGCCCTGTTGCAGACCGGGGTGCCGGGCCGGGTGGTGGACGTCGACTCGATCCTGCTCAACACGGCGGGTGTGGTGATCGCCCATCTGGCGGTGGTGCCGGCGGCCCGCGCCCGGCTCCGCCGACGGGGTGAGCGACGGCGGCCCGCCGCCCTCCCCCAGGAGGAAGCCGCTCAGGGTCGTACCCCGACGATTCCCAGGGTCGGGATCGCCCCGTAGAGCGACGCTTCGACCCGGTTCGTCTCCGTAGTGTCGTGGGTGGACGAACGAGGGGCCGCAAGGGCCGCCTCGCACCGGACGCTCACGAAGGAGCCGCAGATGTCCAGCCTCGCCCGCCCCACCCATGGCCGCATGATCGGCGGAGTGTGCGCCGCGCTGGCCCGGCGCTTCGGCACCTCCGCGACCACCATGCGGGTGATCTTCCTGCTGTCCTGCCTGCTGCCGGGGCCGCAGTTCCTGCTCTACATAGCGCTGTGGATCCTCCTCCCCTCCGAGGAGAAGGCCTCCACCGCCTGGTGACCGCGTGGTACGGCAACGCCGTTGGGGCGCCCCGGACGTTTCCGGGGCGCCCCAACGGCATTGCCGATCGGCCGGGGAGAGGTCAGCCGAGCGGAATCCCGTTCACCGGCAGGCCGTGCGTGGGCAGGCCCTGCACCGGCAGGCCGCCGAGGAGGCCGGCGACGGGCTTGGTCGGGCCGCCGGCGAGCACCTGCCTGACGGCCGGCTGGACGGCGGTCAGTCCGGCACCGAGGGCGCTCTGCCCCTGCGCCACGGCCTCGCCGGCGCCCGGCAGCGCCTTGGAGACGTTCTCGGCCGGCAGCGTCTTGGTGACGGTGTCCAGGGCCTGGGAGTCCGGGACGGCCGGGGCCGCGTTGGCCGCGCCCGCGCCGACAGCGGCGAAGGCGGCACCGAGGGCGGCGACACCGAGGGTCTTGGCAGCAGACTGCTTCATCGTCAATGCGTCCTTGGAATACGGAGACGGGGATCGATAACACGCTGAGCGGTCCCCGACCGTAAACATGCCGGACTGTCGGCCGCAAACACCGAAATGCGGACGGCCGGTGAAGGCCCGTCCGCATTCCGCACCCCGCCAGGAGGCCCGATCAGCCCTCCGGGTCGGCAGAACCGCTGGTGGAGGCGGTCTGCCGGAACAGCCATTCGGATTTCAGCTCCGCATACCCGGGCTTCACAACGTCATTGATCATGGCAAGTCGTTCATCGAAAGGAATGAACGCTGATTTCATCGCATTGACGGAGAACCACTGCATGTCGTCGAGCGTGTAACCGAACGCCTCGACGAGATGCTCGAATTCCCGGCTCATGCTGGTCCCGGACATCAGCCGATTGTCGGTGTTCACGGTGGCCCGGAAGTGCAGCCGGCGCAGCAGCCCGATCGGGTGCCCCGTGTAGGAGTCGGCGGCGCCGGTCTGGAGGTTGGAGCTGGGGCACAGCTCCAGCGGGATCCGCTTGTCGCGGACGTACGAGGCGAGCCGGCCGAGCTTGACCGTGCCGTCCTCGTGGACCTGGATGTCGTCGATGATCCGCACGCCGTGCCCGAGCCGGTCGGCGCCGCACCACTGCAGCGCCTGCCAGATGGACGGCAGCCCGAAGGCCTCCCCGGCGTGGATGGTGAAGTGGTTGTTCTCGCGCTTGAGGTACTCGAAGGCGTCCAGGTGCCGGGTGGGCGGGTAGCCCGCCTCGGCGCCGGCGATGTCGAAGCCGACGACGCCCAGGTCCCGGTAGCGGTTGGCGAGCTCGGCGATCTCCAGGGAGCGGGCCGCGTGCCGCATGGCGGTGAGCAGGGCGCCGACCCGGATCCGCCGGCCGTTCTCCCGCGCCAGGGCCTCGCCCTGCCGGAAGCCCTCGTTGACGGCCTCGACGACGTCTTCGAGGCTGAGCCCCCGCTCCAGGTGTTGTTCGGGGGCGTACCGCACCTCGGCGTAGACGACGCCGTCCTCGGCGAGGTCCTCGGCGCACTCGCGGGCGACCCGGATCAGGGCGTCCCGGGTCTGCATGACACCGACGGTGTGCGAGAACGTCTCCAGGTACCGCTCCAGCGAACCGGAGTCGGCGGCCTCGCGGAACCAGGCGCCGAGCTTGTCCGGGTCGGTCTCGGGGAGACCGGCATACCCGGTCTCCCGGGCGAGGTCGGCGACGGTGCCCGGACGCAGGCCGCCGTCGAGGTGGTCGTGCAGCAGAACCTTCGGCGCCCGGCGGATCTGGTCCGGCGTCGGGGTGTTCGCGGTGCTCTGGCTCGTCATTTCCGCACTGTAACTCCTACGCGCGTAGATGTCCGGGTACTCGGAGAATTCCGTTTCCGTCGATACGCAATGGTGACCGCACGGACGGGTCGCGTACACCGCCACTTCTGACACTGTTCTGTCATGGCACAGCAAGCGACGCCGGCCCGAACGGCCAGCCTGAGCAGGGCAGTCGGCCAGGAGCCGACGACGGTGAGCGGCGCGGTCCTGCTCCTCCCCGGCGGGGAGGAGGTCTCCGCGCGACGGCCGTCCCTCGTATGGGCGACGGCCTTCGTCCGCGCGCTCGGCCGCCGGCTCGCCCGGGACGGCCGGGACGAGGGACTGGCCGCGCACGTCGTCCACTACCGCTATCGCGGGTGGAACGGCAGCGAGGCGCATCTCGCCGGGGACGCCGACTGGGCGGCCGACGAGGTGGTACGGCGGTACGGCGATGTTCCGGTGTGCCTGCTCGGCGTGGGGATGGGCGGCCGGGCCGCGCTGCGCGCGGGCGGGCACGAGGCCGTCAACTCCGTGGTGTCCATCGCCCCCTGGCTGCCCGAGGACGATGTGGCGGCGCCCGCGGAACCGGTTCGGCAGCTGGTGGGGCGGCGGGTGCTGATCGTGCACGGCACGAACGACGAACGGACCGATCCGGAGCTGTCGTTCCGGCTGGCCTCGCGGGCGAAGAAGGCGAACCGGGAGGTGTGCCGGTTCGAGGTGCACTCGGACGGCCACGGGTTGCACCAGCACCGCGACGAAGTCCTCGCGCTCGCTTCGGACTTCGTGATGGGGGCGTTGTACGGGCGGGCGGTGTCACGGCCGGTGGAGGACGCACTGGCCGCGCCGCCGCCGATCGGGTTGCGGATGCCGTTGGCTGCGGGGTTCGGCAAGTCGTTGCGGAGGGGCTGAGCCCCGTTTCAGGCTGCGGGTGCCTGGTGGGTGCTCACGCGGTTCCTCCCCCAGCCTTCGGCCGGGGGTACCCCCAGCGCCCCTAAGGGGGCGCCCTGTCGCTAGGCCGGGAGCAGGTTGCCCCTTCTTGAGAGGAGGAATCTCTTGAAGGCCGCCACCGGCGGGGTGTCCGGACGGCCCTCCAGCCAGGCCACGCCGATCTCTCTCGCCGCTCTCGGGGCCGTGACCGTGAGTTCCACGACTCCCGGGCGGGGAAAGGCCGGTGGCGGGAGCAGTGCGACCCCCAACCCGGCGGCCACCAGGCCCCGCAGGGTCTCCGCCTCCTCCCCCTCGAAGGCGATCCGCGGCCTGAAGCCCGCCTCCTTGCAGAGGTCGTCCGTGATGCGGCGGAGGCCGTAGCCCGGTTCCAGGGTCACGAAGGTCTCGTCGGCGGCCTCGGCCAGGCGGATGCGCTTGCGGTTGGCCAGCGGGTGGTCGGCGGGCACCACCAGGCGCAGCTTCTGTTCGTCGAGGCGGCGGGCGGCCAGGCCGGGGGCGTCCGGGACCGGCGAGGTGAGGCAGAGGTCCAGCTCGCCCGCGCGCAGCTTCTCGATCATCGCCTCGCCGTAGTTCTGGACGAGACTGAAGCGGATCCGGGGATGGTCGGCACGGAAGGCCTGGAGGAGGCCGGGCACCGTCTCCGCCCCCATGGTGTGCAGGAAGCCGAAGGCCACCTTGCCCGTGGTGGGGTCGGCGTCGGCGCGTACCTCGTCGGCGGCGCGCCGGACCTCGCCGAGGGCGCGCTCGACCGAGGTGAGGAAGGTGCGGCCGGCCGGGGTGAGGGAGACGGTGCGGCCGTGCCGGGTGAAGAGGTCGACGCCCAGGTCCTGTTCCAGGCGGGCCATGGCGCGGGAGAGGGTGGACTGGGGGACGTTCAGCTCCTGGGCGGCCCTGGTGACATGCTCCGTGCGGGCCACGCCGGCGAAGTACGCGAGGCGTGGGGCCAGCAACATCGTCATGTCTTCTGTGTCACTGTCCGGTGACAGGCGCTTCGTGGACCTGTGCTGATGCTCCATGGGAACGATTATGGCGATTCCGTGCATTGGACGGATCAACGACGGGGTCCGTACGTTCAAGGCATGTCTCCCGCCAGTACCGGGGCGTCCACCACCCTGGACGCCGTTCCGTCCGTCCCCGCCTCCGACTCCCGTCTGACCCCGGGCGGTCCCGGCTACCGCCGGATGAGCTTCGCGCTCTTCCTCGCCGGTGTCGCGACCTTCGCCCTCCTCTACTCCACGCAGGCCCTGCTCCCGCTGATCTCGGACGGCTACGGCGTCTCCGCGAGCGACGCGAGCTGGACGGTGGCGGCGGCGACCGGCGGTCTGGCGCTGTTCGTCATCCCGATGAGCGCCCTCTCGGAGCGGTTCGGACGCCGCACGGTCATGACGGCCTCGCTGGCGGTCGCGGTGACCGTCGGACTGCTGGTGCCCTTCGCGCCGTCCCTCGGTGTGCTGATCCTGCTCCGCGGCGTCCAGGGCGCTGCGCTGGCCGGTCTGCCGGCGTCGGCGCAGGCCTATCTGGCCGAGGAGGTCCGGCCGAAGGCGCTGGTCACGGCGATAGGCCTGTTCGTCGCGGGCAACAGCGTGGGCGGGATGAGCGGCCGGGTCATCACCGGCTGGGTCGCACAGGAGTGGGGCTGGCGGGTGGCCGTGGGCACGATCGGCGTGATCGCGGTCGGCTGCGCCGTCGCCTTCCGGCTGCTCCTGCCGGCGCCGCGGCACTTCACGGCGGGTTCGCTGCATCCGCGCCTGCTGCTCGGCACGGTCCGCGACCACCTGGCCGACCCGCTGCTGCGCCGCCTGTACGCGATCGGCGCGCTCTTCATGACCGTCTTCGGCGGCGTCTACACGGTGATCGGCTACCGCCTGACCCAGGAGCCCTTCTCGCTCCCCCAGGGCATCGTCGGCTCGATCTTCCTGGTGTACCTGGTCGGCACGGTGTCCGCGTCGACCGCGGGCCGCCTGGTCGGCCGGCTGGGCCGGCGGGGCGCCCTGTACCTGGCGGGCGGCACCACGGCCACCGGCCTCCTCCTCTCCCTGGCCGACTCGCTCCCGCTGGTCCTGCTGGGCCTGGTCCTGATCACCGCGGGCTTCTTCGCGGGCCACGCGGTCGCCTCCTCCGCCGTCAGCAGGACCGCCACCCGCGGCAGGGCCCAGGCCTCGGCCCTCTACCAGTCCGCGTACTACATCGGGTCCAGCGCGGGCAGCACGGTGGGCGCGCTGGCCTTCCACGCGAACGGCTGGTCAGGCACGGTCGGCGTGGGCCTGCTCGCGATCCTGGGCGTCGTGACCATCACGGTCCTGGGCTCCGTGGCAGCCCGCCGCACCCTCCTGGCCAACGCCCACTGACGCGCCCCGAAAGGGGGCGCGGGTAACTGCGCGACAAGCCACGACGGCGCCGCACCCGCCCACCGACAGCACTACCCGAGTTGGTGGGCGCACCCCATCCCACCTGCACGTTTCCTCACTCCGGGCGCCTTTGTCAGTCCCCTGCGCTAGCTTCGAGTGCTGAAGCGCAACGGCGCGCGAACAGGAACGGCCACAGGGGTGGGTGGACGGAAATGAGCAACGGCACGGCGACGGCGGACCTCGACGTCGCACTGGAGAAGCACCGGACCGAGCTGACGGGGTACTGCTACCGCATGCTCGGCTCGTCCTTCGAGGCCGAGGACGCGGTCCAGGACACCCTGGTGCGGGCCTGGCGGAGCTACGAGAAGTTCGAGGGCCGCTCCAGTCTGCGCTCGTGGCTGTACCGGATCGCGACGAACGTGTGCCTGGACATGCTCACCGCGGGCAACAAACGGGCCCGGCCGATGGACCTCAGCGAGTCGACGCCGCTGGCCCGGGCGGCGCTCTCGCCGCGGCCCGACAACACCTGGCTGGAGCCGGTGCCGGACGCCCGCGTGCTGCCGACGGTGGACGACCCGGCGGAGGCGGCCGTGGCCAAGGAGTCGATCCGGCTGGCCTTCATGGCCGCGCTCCAGCAGCTGCCGCCCAAGCAGCGGGCGGTGCTGATCCTGCGCGAGGTGCTGGCCTGGCGGGCCAACGAGGTGGCCGAGCTGCTCGGCACCACGGTCGCCTCGGTCAACAGCGCGTTGCAGCGGGCCCGGGCCACGCTGGCCGAGCAGCGGCAGTCCGGCGCCGCCGCCGAGGTCTCCGACCCGCTCGACGAGGAGCAGCAGAAGCTCCTGGAGCGCTATGTCGCCGCCTTCGAGGGCTACGACATGACGGCTCTGACGGCGCTCCTCCACGAGGACGCCATCATGACGATGCCGCCGTTCGACCTGTGGCTCACCGGCCACGACGACATCACCGGCTTCATGACCACCATCGGCTCCGCCTGCGAGGGCTCGCGGCTGTTCCCGGTCCGGGTCAACGGCCTGCCCGGCTTCGCCCAGTACAAGCCCGACCCGGACACCGGCGGCTGGAGCCCCTGGGCCGTCCAGGTCCTGGAGATCTCAGACGGCCGGCTGACCGGGTTCCACTTCTTCCTCGACACCAAGCGGTGGTTCCCGCTCTTCGGCCTCCCCCTCCATCTGGATTCCGAGTCCGACGAACCGGAGCAGGGAGCGTAGGGCGGGGTCGCAGTTCCGCAGTCGTATCCGCCCGCCGGCCCGGCGGGCGGACAGCTCCAGGCGGGCCAGCAGGTCGACGGCCGCGAGGCCCGGCGGCCCGAGACCGCCGACGTCGCAGACGACGACGCGGCTGCCGGCCCCGGCCTCGCCCGCCCCGAGCAGCTCACGTACGTCGTGGCAGAGCCCCGGCACCTCGTCCCTGACGACGGGGCCCGACAGCACGAGCACGGCGGGGGTCACGGCATCCACGAGCGGTAGACCGAACCGGGCCCTGCAACTCATCGGTAGGTGCGGTGCGCCCCCGCGCGGCCGCGCAGATCACAAGGATCACAAAGTTGACCTGCGCCTGACCCGCACCAGAGGGTTAGATGTATGTCCCACAGACCAGCACCCTCCCGGATACCCGACGGCCTCGCGCATGCCATGGGGGTCCCGTGCAAGGGGTGCTGAGCGGTTTCGCGGTGATCGCGATCGTCATCGCCGTCGGCTACGCCCTCGGCCGCGGCGGCCACCTGGGGGAGAACGGCCGCGAGGTCCTCACCAAGCTCGCCTTCCACGTCGCCTCCCCCGCCCTGCTCTTCACCACGCTCGCCAGGGCCGACCTGGCGGTCGTCTTCTCCAGCCGTCTCCTGGTGACGGCCCTGAGCACGGCCGCGGCGGCGGGCGCGTTCGTGGCGGTGGGTGTCGCACGGGGCTGGGGCGTGGGCCGTACGACGATCGGCGCGCTCTGCTCCAGCTACGTCAACTCCGGCAACCTCGGCATCCCGATCGCGGTGTACGTACTGGGCGACGCGTCCCTGGTGGCCCCGGTGCTGCTGTTCCAGGTGGTGCTCCTCACCCCGGTCGCTCTGACGGTCCTCGACCTGTCGGGCGCGGGCGAGAAGGGCCCCTGGTGGCGCCGCCTGCTGACCCCGCTCCGCAACCCGATAGCCGTGGGCTCCCTGTCCGGCGTCGCGGTCTCGGGTCTCGCGATCCACGTCCCCGGCCCGGTCATGGACCCTCTGACGCTGATCGGCAACATGTCCGTCCCGGCGGTGCTGCTGGCCTTCGGCATCTCCCTGCGCGGCAGCAGACTCCCCGGCCGGGGCCGCGAACGCCACCCGGTTCTCCTGTCCGTCGCCCTGAAGTCGGTGGGCCAGCCGCTGGCTGCCTGGGCCCTGGCGTCGGCCGTCTTCGACCTGCACGGCGCGCCTCTGCTGGACGTGACGGTGACCTCGGCACTGCCGGCCGCGCAGAACCTGTACACGTACGCCAGCACCTACCACGTCGGCGAGGAACTCGCCCGCGACTCGATCCTGCTGTCGACTGTGCTGTCGGTGCCGGTGCTGGTGGTGGTGGCAGCGCTGCTGGGGTGACGGGCCGGTCAGCCGACGGGGAACTCGCCGGTGTCGATCGTGAGGCCGAACGGCTCCGGCAGCGTGATGGGGTCGCCGAACTTGACGGCGCTGAGCACCCGGTAGACGTCGCCCTTCGGCTCGCCGTAGAGCGTCGCGGTGGGGCCGCCGGGGGCCCAGCGGTCGATCAGGAGGTAGAGCGGGATGCTTGCGGTGGCGCAGGCAGCGGCCTTGCTGATGCGGTCGTGCCGGGCGTTGGACTTGGAGGTGACCTCGACGACGAGTTCGGCGAGGGCGGCAGGGATGTGGGAGTCCGCCTCCACACAAACCTGCACAGGTGCCACGAGCAGGTCCGGGATGAGCATGCCCAGACGCGAAGGTACCTCGACGGCCTGAGTCTGGAAGATCTCCAAGTCGTCGGGTAGCACGCTGTAGAGGCGGCGTTGGATGCGCGCCGCGATCACGTTGTGGCGGGAGGCGGGAGCAGGTGACACGGTGATGATCCCCTCGATGATCTCCACCTTGCTGCCCTCGGGCCATTCCATCTCCTCCCAGTACCGGACGAGTTCGTCCCAGTTCTGGTCGGGGTCCTGGCCCACGGTGAGTGCGCTCATGGCGGTCTCCTTCGGCTGCGTCACCGATCCCAGCATGCCGAACGGGACCGGCGGAGGTCCACCGGTCCCGTTCACCCGAAAGAAGAAACACCTGGTCAGGCGATACGTTCCAGCACCACCGGCGACGCCGTGAAGGCTGTACCCGCCGCCGCGATGTCGTACGACCCCTCGATCGCCTGGAGCGCGTACTCGAAGCGCTCCGGGGTGTCCGTGTGCAGGGTGAGCAGGGGCTGGCCCGCGGTGACCGTGTCGCCGGGCTTGGCGTGGAGTTCGACGCCGGCGCCCGCCTGCACCGGGTCCTCCTTGCGGGCGCGGCCCGCGCCGAGGCGCCAGGCGGCGACGCCGACACCGTAGGCGTCGAGGCGGGTCAGGACACCCGAGGAGGCGGCCTTCACCACGTGCTGCTCCTTCGCCACCGGCAGCGTCGCGTCCGGGTCGCCGCCCTGGGCCGCGATCATCCGGCGCCAGACGTCCATCGCCGAACCGTCGGCCAGCGCCTTCGCCGGGTCGGCGTCGTGGATGCCCGCCGCCGCCAGCATCTCCCGGGCCAGGGCGATCGTCAGCTCGACGACGTCGGCCGGGCCGCCGCCGGCCAGCACCTCCACCGACTCGCGGACCTCCAGGGCGTTGCCGGCCGTGAGACCGAGGGGGGTGGACATGTCGGTGAGGAGCGCGACCGTCTTCACGCCGTGGTCGGTGCCGAGGCCCACCATGGTCGAGGCCAGCTCACGGGCGTCCTCGATGGTCTTCATGAAGGCGCCGGTGCCGACCTTCACGTCCAGGACCAGGGAGCCGGTGCCCTCGGCGATCTTCTTCGACATGATCGAGGACGCGATCAGCGGGATCGCCTCGACCGTGCCGGTGACGTCGCGCAGCGCGTACAGCTTCTTGTCGGCAGGGGCCAGGCCGTCGCCCGCCGCGCAGATCACCGCGCCGGTGGTGTCGAGTACGTTCAGCATCTCCTCGTTGGAGAGCAGGGCGCGCCAGCCGGGGATGGACTCCAGCTTGTCCAGGGTGCCGCCGGTGTGGCCGAGGCCGCGGCCGGAGAGCTGCGGGACGGCCGCGCCGCAGGCCGCCACCAGGGGCGCGAGCGGGAGGGTGATCTTGTCGCCGACGCCGCCCGTGGAGTGCTTGTCGGCCGTCGGACGGGACAGGGAGGAGAAGTCCATGCGCTCGCCGGACGCGATCATCGCGGCGGTCCAGCGGGCGATCTCGCGGCGGTTCATGCCGTTGAGGAGGATGGCCATCGCGAGCGACGACATCTGCTCGTCGGCGACCTCGCCGCGCGTGTACGCGTCGATGACCCAGTCGATCTGGTGGTCGCTGAGCTCACCGCGGTCCCGCTTGGTGCGGATGACGGAGACGGCGTCCATGGTGGCCATGGCGTTCCCTTCGAGAAGTGCGATGCGTACGGCCCCTCCCAACCGGAAGGGGCCGTACGGGATTACTTGGTGAGATGGGCCGGGCCGAAGGCCTGGGGCAGCATCTCGGAGAGGGGCAGGACGCCCTCCGGGGTGTCCAGGAGGAGCTCCGGGCCGCCGAACTCGTAGAGCAGCTGGCGGCAGCGGCCGCACGGGACGAGGAGGGCGCCCGTGCCGTCCACGCAGGTGAAGTGCGTGAGCCTGCCGCCGCCCGTGCGCTGCAGCTCGGAGACGAGTCCGCACTCGGCGCACAGGCCGAGTCCGTACGAGGCGTTCTCCACGTTGCAGCCGGAGACCGTACGGCCGTCGTCGACCCGGGCGGCGGCCCCGACCGGGAAGCCGGAGTACGGGGCGTAGGCGTGGGACATGGCCTCCCGCGCCCCGGCCCGCAGGGCCTCCCAGTCGAAGCCGGCGTCCTCGGCGGTCACTTGCCCTGTCCCTTCCGGTACGGCAGGCCGTCCGCCTTCGGCATCCGCAGGGACTGCGCGGACAGCGAGAGGACGAGGAGGGTGACGATGTACGGGGTCGCGGTCACCAGCTGACGCGGGACGTCGTCGGTGGTGGCGTACCAGACGAACATCAGGACCGAGATGACGGTCGTGATGACGGCCGGGACGTACTTCTTCTTCCACGCCAGGTAGCCGGCGCCGAACACCAGCAGGATCGCGAGGAGCAGGATCAGCGCGTGGACGTTCACCGTGCCGCCGCGCAGGTTGAGGCTGTCGGTGTAGCCGAACAGGCCGGCGCCGAGGGCGAGGCCGCCCGGCATCCAGTTGCCGAAGATCATCGCGGCGAGGCCGATGTAGCCGCGGCCGGCGGTCTGGCCGTCGAGGTACACGTTGGAGGCGACGATGGAGAGGAAGGCGCCGCCGAGGCCGGCGAAGCCACCGCTGATGATCACCGCGATGTACTTGTACTTGTAGACGTTGACGCCGAGGGACTCGGCCGCGACCGGGTTCTCGCCGCAGGAGCGCAGCCGCAGGCCGAAGGCGGTACGCCACAGGACCCACCACGTGATCGGTACGAGGGCCACCGCGATCACCGTCAGCGGGGAGAGGTCGGTCAGCAGACCGCCGACCAGGCCCGCGATGTCGGAGATGAAGAACCAGTGCTTCTGGTTGAGCGTGTCCAGCCAGTCGGACAGGCCCGGGACGCTGAACGTGCCGAGTGAGTCGATCGGCGGGGACTGCTTGGAGGAGCCGCCCTCGGCGTTCTCGAAGGTGAACTTCGAGAGGTAGCGGGTGGCGCCCAGGGCGAGGATGTTCAGGGCCACACCGGAGACGATGTGGTTGACGTTGAAGGTGACGGTGGCGACGGCGTGCAGCAGGGCGCCGAGCGCGCCGCCGAGGATGCCGAAGACGACGCCGACCCAGGGGCCCCACTGGTAGCCGGCCCAGGCGCCGAACCAGGTGCCGAGGATCATCATGCCTTCGAGGCCGATGTTGACGACGCCCGCGCGCTCGGCCCACAGACCGCCGAGACCGGCG
The DNA here is from genome assembly GCF_040702065.1 of Streptomyces sp. NPDC086777. NCBI lineage: Bacteria > Bacillati > Actinomycetota > Actinomycetes > Kitasatosporales > Streptomycetaceae > Streptomyces > Streptomyces sp. NPDC086777. Next base: position 45,864 of record NZ_JBFBJI010000042.1, read on the forward strand.
AGGCCGATCGGGACGGCGAGGCGCAGCGCGGTGGACATCTGGCCGGTCGAGGTGATGCCCTCGGCGCCGGTGATGATGCGCACGGCCGAGGTGAGGACCAGTACGCCGGCGATGACCAGCAGGAGTACCGGGAGCGACATTCGGCGGCCGCCCCTGCCGGGCTGCTTCGCCTGCGGCTTGGCGATGGTCGCGGTGGACATCAGGCCGCCACCTCCTTCTTGGTGTTCTTGGCGGCGGCCGCGGCGAGCTCCGCGCCGACCTGGCGCTGCTGGCGGCGCAGACCCCACTGCCGTACGGCTTCGTAGGAGATGACGACGGAGAAGACGATCAGGCCCTGCATGATCGTGGCGATCTCCTTCTCGTACGCCACCGGGGTCGCGTAGTCGAGGGCGGGCGAGGCCTTGTCGAGGAAGGCCCACAGCAGGGCGGCGAAGGCGATGCCGCCCGGGTTGTTGCGGCCGAGCAGGGCGATGCCGATGGCGGTGAAGCCGAGGCCGGCCGGGAAGTCGAGGCTGTAGGTGTGGGAGTCGCCGAGCAGCAGCGGGAGGCCCGAGAGGCCGGAGACGGCGCCGGAGATCAGCATGGACAGCAGGACCATGCGCTTGGCGTCGACGCCGGAGGCGGCCGCGGCGGACTCGGAGGCGCCGGTGGCGCGCAGGTCGAAGCCGAAGCGGGTGCGGTTGAGGACGACCCAGTAGCCGATGCCGAGGGCGATGGCGACGAAGACCATGCCGTAGATCTCGCCGACGTCGGAGCCCAGGTTGATGCCGGGGAACCAGCCGGACTTCTTCATCACGCCGGTCGTCATGTTGTTGCCGACCTGGACACCCCACACGTTCGAGAGGGTGACGTAGCCGATGACGCTGGTGGCGATGGCGTTCAGCATGATCGTGGCGACGACCTCGCTGACCCCTCGGGTGACCTTGAGGACGCCCGCGATACCGGCCCAGAAGGCGCCGGTGAGCATGGCGACCAGGAGCAGCATCGGGATCTGCAGGAAGGCGGGCAGGCCCACGTTGGCGCCGACCACGGCCGTCATCACGGCGGCGAGGCGGTACTGGCCGTCGACGCCGATGTTGAACAGGTTCATCCGGAAGCCGAGGGCGACCGCGATGGCCGCGATGTAGTACATCGCCGCCTGGTTGATGATCAGGACCTGGATGTCCGAGTACGGCAGCTGCTGGAGCATGAGCACGTACGGCTCGAACGGGTTGCGGTTCGAGGCGAGCAGGACGATCGAGGTCAGGGCGATCGCGAGGACGAGCGCGATGACCGGGCCGGCCAGCGCGAGGAGCACCCGCTCCTTGTCGAACTTCTTCATCGGGCCTCGTCCTCCGGGCCGTCGGCGCCTTCGTGTCCTTCTGGGGCGGTGTCTACGTGTTCCAGGTGGCCGGACGCGGCACCCGTCATGGCGGAGCCGAGCTCCTCCGGGGTGATGGTGGCCGGGTCGGCGTCCGCGACCAGCCTTCCGTCGAAGATCACCCGCAGGGTGTCCGACAGGCCGATCAGCTCGTCCAGGTCGGCGGAGATCAGCAGCACGGCCAGGCCCTCGCGGCGGGCCTCCCGGATGCGGTCCCAGATCTGCGCCTGGGCGCCGACGTCGACGCCGCGGGTGGGGTGGGCGGCGATCAGGAACTTCGGGTGGTGGCTCATCTCGCGGCCGACGATCAGCTTCTGCTGGTTGCCGCCGGAGAGGGAGGCGGCGGTGACGTCGATGCCGGGGGTGCGGACGTCGTACTCCTCGACGATCCGGCGGGTGTCGGCCTGGGCGCCCTTGATGTCCAGCCAGAAGCCCTTGGCGTTGGGCTTCTCGGTGACGTGGCCGAGGATGCGGTTCTCCCAGAGCGGGGACTCCAGGAGCAGGCCCTGGCGGTGCCGGTCCTCGGGGATGTAGCCGACGCCGGCCTCGCGGCGCTTGCGGGTGCCCCAGGGGGTGACGTCCTCGCCGAGGAACTCGATGGTGCCGGAGTCGGCGTTGCGGGTGCCGATGAGCGCGTCGATCAGCTCGGTCTGGCCGTTGCCCTCGACTCCGGCGATGCCCATGACCTCGCCGGCGTGGATGGTGAAGGAGACGTCGTCGAGGACGCGCTTGGCGGCGCCGGGGGCGGTGGCCTCGTCCAGGACGTCACCGCGGGCGGTGGCACCGGAGGAGCCGACGGTGGCGGTCTCGGGCTGCGCGCCGACCTCGCCGAGCGAGGGGCCGCTGGCGTGGACGGTGAGGTTCTTCACCGTGATCACGGCCTTGTCGGTGACCGTGGACTCGGCGGTCTCCGGGGTGGGCAGCTCGCTGCCGACCATCAGCTCGGCGAGCTGGCGCGGGGTGGTCTCGGACGGGATCGCCGTGCCGACCGTGGTGCCGCGCCGGATGACGGTGATGTCGTCGGCGACGGAGAGCACCTCGCCGAGCTTGTGGGAGATGAAGATGACCGAGAGGCCCTCGGACTTCAGCTCGCGCAGGTTGTCGAAGAGCGCGTCGACCTCCTGCGGGACGAGGACCGCGGTGGGCTCGTCGAGGATCAGGGTCTTGGCGCCGCGGAAGAGGACCTTGAGGATCTCCACGCGCTGCCGGTCGGCGACGCCGAGGTCCTCGACGAGGGCGTCCGGGCGGATGCCGAGGCCGTACCGGTCGGAGATCTCCCTGATCTTCTTCCGGGCGTTGCCGCCGATGCCGTACAGCTTCTCGCTGCCGAGCACGACGTTCTCGAGGACGGTCAGGTTGTCCGCCAGCATGAAGTGCTGGTGGACCATGCCGATGCCGCGTGCGATGGCGTCGGCCGGGGACGAGAAGGAGACCTGCTCGCCGTCGATCGCGATGGTGCCCTCGTCCGGCTTCTGCATGCCGTAGAGGATCTTCATCAGGGTCGACTTGCCGGCTCCGTTCTCGCCCACCAGGGCATGGACGGTGCCCTTGCGGACGGACAGGTGGATGTCGTGGTTGGCTACGACACCCGGGAATCGCTTGGTGATCCCCGCCAGCTCGACCGCGGCTGTCGTCTCTGCGGTGAGCGGAGGGCTGCTGGACGCGTCGATGGCGCACTCTCCTCGGAAAAGGGGTCACTCTACGCGCGTAGCGCCCCTGCTTTAAATAGTGCCCGGACCCGACCGAGCTTTTTCGACTCTCGATCCGTTCCGAGCATTCTGCCGCGCGAACGAGGGTTGCCCCTGCCACCGGTCCCCGGGACCCCCGACCGGCCGGCCGGACCCGCACCCGAGCTTCCTGACCGAACTCTCGGGTCCGCGCCCGCGACCCCGTCGAGGTCCCGGATCCATGACAGGGGGCGCGGGAAGAACATCCTTCCCGCACCCCGTTCCGTGGCCGTAACGCTGCCATTACAGCGTTCTTTTGACCATGCCTACGACAAGGTCATGACCCCTGGGTCAGGAGGTCTTGACCGTGATCGAGCCGTCCTTGATGCCGGCCTCGGCCTTCTTGAGCGCGGCCTGCAGGGCGGCGTTGTTCTTGAAGACCGGGTTGGAGTCGGCCAGGCCGACGCCGCCGTTGTTCAGGGAGCCGCGGATCTCGCCGGACAGCGGCTTCTTGTCCTTGATGACGGACTTGGCGAGGTCGTAGACCGCGCCCTCGACGTTCTTGAGGGCCGAGGTCAGGATGTAGTTCTTGTACTTCGACAGCGCGGCCTGGTTGTACTGGTCGGAGTCGACGCCGATCGCCCACACCTTGTGCGCGGCGGCGGCCTTGATGACGCCCTGGCCGGAGAGGCCGGCGGCGGCGTAGACCACGTCGGCGCCCGCGCCGATCTGGCCCTCGGCGGCGGCCTCGCCCTTGTCGGGGCTGGAGAAGCCGCCCTCCTGGGCGGTCTGGGTCAGGTACTGGGCCTTGACCGTGATGTTCTTCTTGGTGGCCTTGACGCCCTGCTCGAAGCCGGCCTCGAACTTGTGGATCAGCGGGACGTCCACGCCGCCTATGAAGCCGACGGTGTTCGACTTGGTGGTCAGCGCGGCGGTGACGCCGGCCAGGTACGAGGACTGCTCCTCGTGGAAGACCATGTCCGCGACGTTGCTCGCCTGGTCCTGGTTGTCGTCGATGATGCCGAAGGTGACCTTCGGGAACTTCGCGGCGGCTTCCTTGACGGCGGGCGCGTAGGCGAAGCCGACACCGATCACCGGGTTGTAGCCGGACTTGGCGAGGGTCTCCAGCCGCTGCACCTTGTCCGCGTCCGACTCGCCGTCCTGCGGCTCGATGTCGCGGCCGGTGACGCCGAACTCCTTGTTGGCCTTCTGGAAGCCGGCGTACGCGGCGTCGTTGAAGGACTGGTCGCCCTTGCCGCCGACGTCGTAGGCGAGACCGACACCCTTGGACGCGCCGGCCTTGCCGGTGGACGAGCTGGACGAGCTGCCGCACGCTGAAACGGTGACGGCAAGGGCTGCGGTTGCAACGCCCGCAACGGCGATTCGGGACACCCGGCGCATGGAACGAGACTCCTTCGTGCAAGCGCCCAAACCAGGCGCTGGTTCCGCGGCAGCGTAACGCGCGTAGACCAGACGGAAAACCCCCAATGTCCGGTCCGTTATCTAGCTGTGGCCACAGTCACCGTCAAGGCTACGGACAGCAGTGCGCCCCTTGCAGGAGGCAAGGGGCGCGGGGGCTGCCACGACGTGCGGGCGGCCGTACCGTTCGGTACGGCCGCTCACCCGGCGACTCATATATGTCGCATTACTTCGTGTTGACGGTGACCTTGCCGTCGATGATGTCCTGCTTGGCCTTGTCCACGGCCGCGACGACCTTGGTCATGGCCTTGTACTTCGGGTTGGTGTCCGCGAAGCCGACGCCGCCGGACTTCAGGGTGCCCTCGACGGTGCCGCTCTCCGGCTTGCCGTCGTAGACCGACTTCACCAGGTCGTAGACGGCGCCGCCGACGTTCTTCAGCGCCGAGCCGAGGATGTAGTCCTTGTACTTGGCGAGGGCGTCCTGCGCGTACTGGTCGGAGTCGACGCCGATCGCCCAGACCTTGTCGGCGGCGGCGGCCTCGATCACGCCCTGACCGGACAGGCCGGCCGCGTGGTAGATGACGTCCGCGCCGGCGTCGATCTGACCCTGGGCGGCGGTCTTGCCCTTGTCCGGGCTGGAGAAGCCGCCCTCGGCCGCGGTCTGCGTCAGGTACTGCGACTCGATCTTGATCTTCGGGTTGACGGACTTGGCGCCCTGGTCGAACCCGGCCTCGAAGGTGTGGATCAGCGGGATGTCCACGCCGCCGATGAACCCGATGTGGTCCTTCTTGGTCGCGGAGGCGGCCGCGACACCGGCCAGGTACGAGGACTGCTCGGCCGCGAAGACCATGTCGACGACGTTCTTCGCCTGGATCGTCGAGTCGTCGATCATGCCGAACGTGATGTTCGGGTACTTGGCGGCGACCTCCTTGACGGCGGGCGCGTAGGAGTAGCCGACCCCGATGATCGGGTTGTAGCCGGCCTTGGCGAGCGTGTCGAGGCGCTGCACCTTGTCGGCGTCGGACTCGCCGTCCTGCGGCTCGATGTCCCGGCCGCCGATGCCGAACTCCTTCTCGGCCTTCTCGAAGCCGGCGAACGCGGCGTCGTTGAAGGACTGGTCGCCCTTGCCGCCGATGTCGTAGGCGAGGCCTATGCCCTTGCCGTTGTACTTGCCGGACGAGTTGGTGCTGGTCGCACCGCTGTCCGAGCTGGACTTGCCGCACCCGGCGGCCGCGAGGGCGATGACGGCAACGGTCACCGCAGCTTGGGAGAACCGAGTCCTCCGACCCGAGATATGACGCACAGCAAGCACCCCTTCGTCCCCACGGCACCGTCCCCGGCCCGCTTCCCCAACCGTCCACCCACGGTGGCGATTTCGGCGCACAGTAACGCGCGTAGAAGGGGAGGGGAACGGGGTTTCTCCGGGCCGTTATCGAACCGTGCCGACTCCGGGTTACAAGCGGCCGCCGCCGGTTACGGCGGGGTGACACAAGGGGGCGAAGGGGTACCGACCGGGCACCCCTTCGCCCCCTGTGGGACTTGCGTGGCTTGCGGGGAGAGCGACCGTTTCTCCCGCCGTCCGCCATGCCGTCCGAAAGGACCGCCGCCGCTCCGGCTACATGGTCGCGTCGATCAGGGCGGCGGCCGTGAACAGCTCCACCCCGACGGTGATCGCCCGCTCGTCGGCGTCGAAGTCACCCTGGTGCAGGTCGCGCACGGTCCGCTCGCCCGGCGTGCGCACCCCGAGCCGCGCCAGGGCGCCCGGCACGTGCTCCAGGTACCAGGAGAAGTCCTCGCCGCCGAGGCTCTGCTCGGTGGTCTCGATGGAGTCGGTACCGCGCCGGGCGGTCATCGCGTCCCGCAGCAGTTCGGTGATCACCGGGTCGTTGACGACCGGCGGCACCCCGCGCACGTAGTTGATCTCGGACTTGGCGCGGTGCATGGTGGCGACCTCGTCGATCGCGGCGTGCACGACGTCCGGCGCGGTCCGCCAGGCCTCCAGGTCCAGGCAGCGCACGGTCCCGGACAGCTCGGCGTGCTGCGGGATCACGTTCGGCGCGTGCCCGCACTCGATCCGGCCCCAGGTCACGGCCAGCCCGCTCCGGCTGTCCACGCGCCGCCCGATGAGCGCCGGCACGTCGACGGCCACCCGGGCGGCGGCGGTGACCAGGTCGGTCGTCAGATGCGGCCGCGCGGTGTGCCCGCCGGGCCCGTCCAGCGCGACCTCGACCCGGTCGCAGGCGCTGGTGATGGCACCGGTCCTGAGCCCGATCCGCCCCACGTCCACGCGGGGGTCGCAGTGCACGGCGATGATCCGCCCCACCCCGTCCAGCACCCCGGCCTCGATGGCGTCGGCGGCGCCGCCGGGCAGCACCTCCTCGGCGGGCTGGAAGAGCAGCCGTACCGGCCGCGGCAGCTGTCCCTTCGCGTGCAGCTCGGCGAGAACCAGTCCGGCGCCCAGCACCACTGTCGTATGCACGTCATGCCCGCAGGCGTGCGCGCGGTCCGGCACGGTGGACCGGTACGAGCACTCGGTCTTCATGTCCGGGATGGGCAGGGCGTCGATGTCGGCCCGCAGGGCGAGCACCGGAAGCCCGTCCCCGACCGGCCCGATGTCACAGATGAGTCCGGTCCCCGCCGGGAGGACGCGCGGCCGCAGGCCGGCCTTCTCCAGCCGTTCCTTGATGGCGGCGGTGGTGCGGAACTCCTGGTTTCCGAGCTCGGGGTGCATGTGCAGGTCGCGGCGGAAGGCGACGAGTTCGGCGTGCAGTTCCTCGCTGAGCACGCCGGGGAGCACAGCCCCGGGGAGGTCGGCCTCGGTCTCTAGGGACATCAATTGGTTCACCCTCTGAAGGGTAGGACGCCCGAAGGGTCAACTGACCCGAGATCAACAAAAGTTCAGCCCGTTAGGGGAAGAAAATCTGACCGCGAACGCATGACCTCGGACGTGGCTGGGTAACACATATGTTTCCTCTTCCACGGATACCACGCCTGACGACGATCACGCCCCTCGTGTCCACCCACCGGAACGGGACCGGGCCGCCACCGCGACTTCGCCACACGGGCCCCGCCCGCCCGGTAGCGTGCGCGACCGTGACGGACCCGGAGACGACCGACTTCATACAGACCACCCGTACGTCCTACGACACGATCGCCAAGGACTACTCCGCCGCCTTTCCCGGCATCCCGGACCTACCGGTAGACATGTCCATGATCGCCGCCTTCACCGCGCTGGTGAAGGCGAACGGCACCGCCCCCGTGGCCGACCTGGGCAGCGGCCCCGGCCACATCACGGCCCACCTGAACGACCTGGGTGTCCAGGCCTTCGGCATCGACCTCTCGCCGGCCATGGTCACCCTGGCCCGCGAGGCCCACCCCGCCGTGCGCTTCCACCGGGGCTCGATGACCTCCCTGGACCTGCCCGACGAGACCCTCGGCGGCATCCTCGCCCTCTACTCGATCATCCACGTCCCCGACGACCACCTCCCGGCGACCTTCGCCGGCTTCCACCGCGTGCTGGTCCCCGGCGGCCACGTCCTGCTGTCCTTCCAGAAGGGCGAGACACCCGGCCTCCACCTCACCGAACGCTTCGGCCACGAGATCGACCTGCGCTACTACTGGCGCCCCGCGTACGCGGTGGGCGACATGCTCGCCAAGGCGGGCCTGGACGTGGCGGCGACGCTGATCCGGGAGCCGGTGGCGTCGGAGACGCGGCCGCGGGCGTTCGTCCTGGCCCGCAAGCCGGGCTGACCGGACACCGGGCGGCGTCACTCCTGGGTGCGCTGCACGCACCCCGTGACGACGTCCCGCAGGCTCGCGGAGCCCGACAGCAGCTCCCGCTGCTCGTCGGCGCCGTTGCCGCACCGCAGCAGCCGCGCCACGCCCTCCTCCACGGCCGCCAGGTCACCGCTGCCGGCGAGGGCGTCCCGGGTGTGCGCGAGCAGCGACTCCAGTACAGCGGGGGCCGCGCGGGGCCGCATGGTGCCGGGATCGAGCAGTTCGCCGCCGAGCCCGGACCGTGCGGCCCGCCAGCCCGCCAGCCGCTGCAGCCCCACCCCGTGGTCGACGGGCTCCCGCCCGGCACGCCACTCCCGCGCGGCCGTCTCCACCAGCGCGCGGGCGAGGGTCGCCACGAGCACGGCGGTCCCGGCCCGCAGGCAGACGTCCGCGACCCTGATCTCCACGGTCGGATAGCGCCGGGCCAGCCGGGCGTCGAAGTACGCCATCCCCTCGTCCAGGATCACTCCGGTGGCCACCATGTCCGCCACCAGCCGGTGGTACCGCTCGGCGGACCTGAAGAGCTCCACCGGACCGGCGGACGGCCAGCGCGACCACACCCGGCTGCGGTAACTGGCGTAGCCGGTGTCGCTGCCCTGCCAGAAGGGCGAGTTCCCGCTGATCGCGATGAGCACCGGCAGCCACGGCCGGATGCGGTCGAGGACCTCCACCCCCTCCTCGTCGGACTCCACGGCGACGTGCACGTGGCATCCGCACACCAGCTGCTCCCGGGTGGCGATGCCGTACTGCTCGGCCAGCCACTGGTACCGCGGGTTCACGCTGATGGAGGGACTGACGGGCAGCGGCGACGAGGCCAGCGCGACGACGGCACACCCCAGCTCCCCGGCCAGCCGGGCGGCCTCCTTGCGGCACCGGACGATCTCCTCCCCCAGCTCCGCCATGTCCGACTGCGGATGGGTGGCGAACTCCAGCATCTGCCCGTAGAGCTCCTTCTCGAACACGTCCTGCCCCGGATCCACCAGCGAGGCCCGCGCCAGCACGGCCGGGGCCGACGCCTTGGGCTCACCCGACGCCGGGTCGACGAGAAGAAGCTCTTCCTCCACTCCGACGGTACGCACAAAGCCGCCCTCCGTCCGCGCCGCGCCCGTTCGCGGCAGGCTGCACACCCCGACTTCCCAGCCGGAGCGACCGGACACCTGCCGCCGCGCCACCCGCGCCCGCCGGCGGGGCACCGGACCGCCACCGGCACACCGTCCGCGGCTCCGAGGACGCCACCGGCGCCCTGGTCTCGGCCGAGAGGTCAGGCCAGGCCGGCCGCGATGGCGCGGCGCACGGCGTCGGCCCGGTCCCGGATGTCGGCCTTGGCGAAGAGGTTGTTGATGTGCGTCTTGACGGTCGCCTCGCTCACGAAGAGCTTCTCCGCGATCGCGCGGTTGGGCAGACCCTGGCCGATCAGGGTGAGCACCTCGCGTTCGCGGGGCGTGAGATCCGCGGGCAGCTGCGGCCCGGACGCCGTCGGCCTGGCGCGGACCGTGGCCAGCAGCCGGTCCTGGACCTCGCGGTCCAGGACCGACTGTCCCGCGGCGGCGGCGCGGATCGCGCGGACGATGTCCTGGCGTCCGGCGTTCTTCGTCAGATAGCCGCGGGCGCCCGCGCCGAGGGCCGCCAGGATGGAGTCGTCGTCGGCGAACGTGGTGAGCACGACGACGGCCACCTCGGGGTGTTCGCCGCTCAGCCTGCGGGTGGTCTCGATTCCGTCGAGCACGGGCATGCGCAGGTCCATCAGCACGACGTCCACGGGACCGGCGGCGACCGCGTCCAGCACGCCGTTGCCGTCCGCGGCCGCCGCGACGACGTCGATGTCCTCGGCCAGGCCCAGCACCGCGGCGAGCGGTTCGCGGACGGCGGCCTGGTCGTCGGCGACGACCACGCGCAACGGCCGGGAGTTCTCGGTGGGTTCACTCATCGCGGGATCACTGCCTCCACTTGCCAGCCGCCCTGGTCCGGTCCGTCGGTGACCGGCCCCGCGGTGAGGGTGCCACCCAGCAGGGCGACGCGTTCGCGCATTCCGATCAGCCCCATTCCGCTGCCGACCGCCGCGTTCACCGTACGGGTGGCGGGCCCGTTGCGGATCGTCAGCGCCGTCGCGGAGGCCGCGAAGGCCAGCTCCACCCGCACCCGACCGCCCGGGGCGTGGCGCGCGGCGTTGGTCAGGGATTCCTGGGCGATCCGCAGCAGGTTCTGGGTCACCCGGGCCGGTACCTCCACGGGGGTGCCGCAGACGGTCAGGGCGTCGCGGTGGCCGGACGACTCGAGCATCGCGGTGAGGGTCTCCACCAGCGGCAGCGAGTCCTCGCGGAGCGCGTGGACGGTCCACTGCGCCTGCTTCAGGCTCTCCTTGACGAGGCTGTGGGCCTTGTCGTTGACCGCCCTGACCTTCTCCAGGTCGCCGGTGTCGAGCAGCGCGTCGGCCAGTTCCAGCTGCATGTTGATCCCGGCCAGCGTGTGCGCCAGGACGTCGTGCACGTCCCGGGCGATCCGGCCGCGCTCGGCGAGCACGGCGGCCTGCGCCTCGGCCCGGGCGGCGCGCTCCGCGCTCTCGGCCGCCGACAGCGCGGCGTCCACGGCCTGGTGCTGGACGCGGTTGAGCATCCCGATCAGGACCGGTGCGCCGGTGGTGAGACCGACGGCCCAGGGCAGCAGGTGGTGGCCGGGTCCGATCTCGAAGTACAGGACGCCGCCGCAGAGCAGGCTGCAGGCCAGCGCCAGGACGAGGGCCTGTCTGGTCGGCAGCCGGTATCCGACGTGACCGGAGAGGAAGAAGGCGAAGAGGTAGCCGGATCCGCTGTGGCTGGCGCCGATCAGGGCGGCCGCCGCGAGGATGCCCAGCGACAGCCAGACGACGGCGGCGCGCGGCGGGACCGTGCCCGGGGGCAGGCCCCGGGCCAGCAGCGCCGCGCAGTTCACCACGAACAGGACCGCGACCAGCAGCCCCGGTCCGCTGACGCCCATCGGCCGGATCGTCAGGGCCCCGCTGACGATGACCGCCACGGTCAGGGCCCACTGCGCCCGGGGGTCCCGGCCCGGGATCGGCCGGGGCGCGGCCGACGGGGGCGGGACCTGTCCGGGCGAGGAGGCGGTCTCGGCGGTGGGCACGGCCAGACCATAACTCACGGTCGGACCGCGACGCGGTTCGAGGCGGGGGCGGGCTGCCCGGCGGTCAGCATCCGGCTGCGGACGAAGATCGTGGCCAGCCGGGTGACGACCTCGGTGAGCGCCATCAGGACGAAGGCCGCCACCCATGCCTGGTCGCTGGTGATGTGGTGGGCGAGGCTGAACCGGGCGACGTCGTCGGCGCCGCCGTGCTCGGTCCACAGCTGGAAGCCCATCCGGGCCCCCATGCCGAGCACCCACAGGATCGCGGAGACCGCGCCCGCCTTGATCAGGGTGTGCTCGCCCACGGTCCTGACCCGGGTGTAGACGCCGCCGGCGATGCCGAGGACGGCGCCGGCGCCCACGAGCGCTCCGACCAGGATCAGGTCGTTGCCCGCGGTGGGAACGGAGTCGAGGTACGTGTGGGCCACGTAGGCCACGATGCCCAGCGGGATCAGGAAGGTCTTGAGGTCGAGCCGGTCTTCCCGCAGCTGCCGGAAGACGACGAGGATGAGCGCGATGTCGGTGATCCACTCGGTCGTTGTCATGCCCCCAAGCCTGCTGTCACAGGGCCCCGCGACGCCTGGACCCATGGGTGGAACCAGGGGTGGAGAACCTGGACCGGACGCCGGCCGAGGAGACGGGACGCCGAGGAGGCGGGACTAGCTGCGCAGCATCACCACGAGCAGGACCACCAGGGCGATCAGGAGCGCGGCGCCCACCGATGCCAGGGTGATCTTCAGTGCGCTGTACGGCCGTTCCCCGATGACCTCGCCGGTGCGGGCGTTGACCATCACCGGCCATGCCCGGCCGGCGTGGAGGTAGGTCAGGAACCAGACCGGCAGCAGCACCAGCTTGTAGGTGAGGCCGCTGTAGGCGGTGGACATCGAGTGCACCCGCTGCTCGTCGCCGCCGATGTCCCGCCGGCAGTCGGCCCGGATCACCGGGGCCATCCGCGCCTTCGCCGACTCCAGGCCGGCCTCCGGCTCGACGTCGTACCGGACGGTGCGGAAGCCCGCCAGGTACTCCTCCTGGTAGGGGACCGTCTCCTGCAGCGGCCAGGGGGCCAGCTTGTCCAGTTCCGTCACCGGCACCTGGCCGCTGCCGGGCACCAGCACGTCGTCGAAGAACCGGCCGACCGTCCCGGACGCGTGGTGCCAGCGGGTGTGCCGCACCCGGCGGGTGTTGCCCTCGGAGTCCTCCTCCTCCACCCAGTAGTGCTCACCGCGTTCGCCGGTGTAGTGGGTGGTGGTCTGCGCGTCGTACGTCCAGTGCGGCAGGTAGCTGCCGCGGAAGGTCTCCGCCTCGGTGACCTTCTTCAGTTCGTCGGGCGCGAACCAGCGGGACGTGGTCCACTTCGCCAGCGCCGCACGGGCCTGCTCACGGCCGACTCCGAAGGGCAGCACCGCCTCGGGCACCACGCGCTCCGTGCCGGAGGCGTCCGAGACCAGCGGCGTGGCGCAGAACTGGCACCTGTCGCTGAGCGTGTCGCTCTCGGTCACCGCGTGGCAGCCGGGGCACGTGTACACCTTCACCCGGTCCGGCGCTGCCGCCCGGCGGGGCAGCGCGGCCAGCTCCTCGATCGGGTGCTCGGTCACCTGCCGGGGTACCGGCGTGATGCCCTGCTCGTGCCTGCAGTACGGGCAGCGCAGCGCGTAGGTCCCGGGCGCGTACTCGCTGACCCCGCCGCACGCCTCGCACTGGAACGCCCGGTCGGGCGCCGGCTGGACGTCCTGATCCGTCAACTCGCTTCTCCGATCTCAGGCCTGCGGCGGCAGCGGCGGCGGGACGTCGGCGAACAGCGGAGCGAGCTCCGGGACCTGGTCCGCGGGCTGCCAGGCGGCCTGCCCGCTGCGCCAGACCAGCGTGGTCCGGGTCAGGTTGCCGGCCGCCACCTGCCCGGCCAGGGCGCTCTCGTCGTACGGGCCCTGCTGCTGTCCGCCGACCGCGATGAACCAGCGGGGCGCGGTGGGCAGCGGCGGCGGGACCGCGGCGGTGGCCGCACCGGACGTGCTCTGCGCGATCTGCCGGCCCAGCGCCATGCCCACGCCGAGCCCGACGGCGTCGCCGCCGGTACCGGGGTTGGCGGCGGCGAGCGGGATCGCGTCGGCCGCCTGGAGCTTGGCGTAGTCGTCGAGGTTGCCGGTGATCGCCATCCGGGAGCGGGTGTCGATCGCCGCCTCGACCTCCGGCGGGACGCTGATGTTCTCGATGTAGAACCGGGGGATCGCGATGCCGGTGGCGGACAGCTCCAGGGTCAGTGCCTTGGCCAGCTGCTGCCCGATGCCGTCCTGCCGGGCGGCGAGGTCGAGCAGCGGCACGCCGGAGGCGCCGAGCGCGGAGCCCAGCTTGGAGACGATCAGCTGACGCAGGTGCTCGCCGACCTCCTCGGTGCGGAACTGCGGGTCGGTGCCGACGAGTTCGCGCAGCAGCGCGGCGGCGTCCACCACCTGGGCGGCGAAGGTGCCGAAGGCACGGACCCGGACCATGCCGAACTCGGCGTCCCGCAGGATCACCGGGTTCTGGGTGCCCCACTTGAAGTCGGTGAACTGCCGGGTGGTGACGAAGTAGACCTCGGCCTTGAACGGCGACTCGAAGCCGTGCTTCCAGCCCTTCAGGGTGGACAGGACCGGCATGTTCTGGGTGGAGAGGGTGTACGTGCCGGGCTGGTAGACATCGGCCAGCCGGCCCTCGTTGACGAAGACGGCCACCTGCGACTCGCGCACCACGAGCCGGGCGCCCATCTTGATCTCGTTGCCGTAGCGCGGAAAGCGCCACACGATGGTGTCCCGGCCGTCGTCGGTCCACTCGATGATGTCGATGAACTCACCGCGGATGCGGTCCATCAGCCCCACAGCAATCCCCCACACTCCGTGCGGCAACCAAACGAACAGCCGACAGTATGCCCAATACGGTCAGCGCGGCTACGGGCGGGCGCACACCCCGGACCCGCCCGCAGCCCGGTGGGTTCAGCGGCCGCCGTCGCGGTGGGACCGCCTCACTTCCACGGCGCGTTGAACGCCCGCCCCGGTACCGGCTTGGCGATCAGCGCGACCGGGACGAAGAAGTTGACCTGGCCGATCACGAACATCAGGGTGGCGAGGGCCTTGGGCTCGTAGTGTTCGGCCGCCTGTGCGTACAGCTCGTCGGAGACGCGCTCGCCGTCCGCCGGGGGCCGGAGCACCGCCTCGACGAGGGCCAGCGCCGCGCGCTCCGCCGCTGTGAAGTACGGCGAGTCCTGCCAGGACGCCACCGACGTGATCCGCTCCTCCGGCTCCCCGGCCTTGCGCAGGAACCCCGTGTGCAGGACGGTCAGGTACGTGCTGCCGACGATCTGGCCGGCCCGGAGCTGGACCAGGCCGATCGTGGGCCGCGGTACCGAGCCGTTGCCGGTGACCCGGAACAGTGCCGCCGACACCTCCGCCAGCTCGGGGACGAGCTGCGCGGGGTCGTCGGACATCCGGGGGGTCATCGGAACCGCTGCCGTGATCGATCGTGCTTCCATCGCCGTCTCCTCGGTGAGCGCTGTCGGGTCGCTGTCACCGCACTGACGGAACGGAACGGGGAGATGTGACCGCGACGGCGCGCCCGCCCGCGGCAGGGCCGTGACCGCCGTCACCCGAGCCCGGCCGGGGCCCCTCCGGTGGGCGGCTCGTGGCCCGCGCCCTCGCGGACCGCGCGGCGCTCGCCGTGCGGACGACGGCTTCCCCCGGACCGCGGGCGGCGGCCCGGAGGTCAGGCCGGGCCCGCGACCGCCGCCAGCCGGTGGACGTCCTTCGCCGTCCCCGTGACCCCGGACAGGAAGCCCTGGGCGCGCGGGGACGCGTTCTCCGTCAGCCATGCCGGGTCGATGTCGCAGACGGCCACCCGGACGCCCGTGCCGGCCAGGGCCAGCGGGAGGGTGTGCACGACCGTCGAGGGGAAGCTGAGGATCGTACGGCCTATGGGGCCGCGGCGGGCGATCAGTTCCAGGGGGAGGTCCGGGCGGACTATCTCCAGGCCCGTCTCGGCCGCCAGCCGGTGGAGTTTCTCGGTGCTCTCGCGGCGGTGCGCGAAGTAGCGGGTCGCGCCGTGCGCCTTGGCCAGGGTCTGGACGGCCTCCAGGTAGCGGTCGCCGTCCACGACGCCCGTCTCCACCAGGGAGGTGCCGACCATGTCGGCGCCCTTGGTGATGCGCGGCGGGCCGAAGCGGGCGCGGGTCCAGCCGAAGTCGTTCGCGGTGACCGTCACCCCGGCCGGCGTCTCCGTCACCGGCATGGAGGAGAAGACCTCCACCCGGCGGTGGGCGCTCGGGGTGAGGCGGCGGCGGGCGGAGGAGGAGACCGGCGCGAAGAGCAGGTCCCGGGCACCGGGCCGGCCGCCCTTGCGGTGCCAGCGGACCAGGCGTTCCCCGCGCGCCAGCTGGGCCACGAACTCCATCGTCGCCGTGCCGTCGTCGACCACGACCAGGTCACGGGCGCGGGTGATGGTCAGGAGCAGTTGCACGTAGCGGGAGAACGGGTCTCCCATCACGATGCGGTCGGCCCGGCGGAGCGGGCCCGCCAGGCCGCCGATCGTGTGGAAGGGTGCGGCGGTACCGCCCCGTGCTTCCTCCCAGCGGACCCGGTATCCCTCGTCCCGGGCCAGGTCCGCCATACGGCGCAGCTGGCCCCGGGTCATGGGGTCCGTCGGGGACAGGACGACGACAGTGAGCTCCGCGCCGGGTGCAGATATGCCGGTTGCCGAGCGCCGTACCTGTCCGGGTACGGCCGGCACGGGGTCCGCCGCCCCGCGCAGGGCGTGGACGTGCGCCCACTCCAGCACGTTCAGCAGCTGCACCGGACTCTCGACGAAGGCGAGTGTGTGGGGGCCGGCGTTCCCGGCGCGGGGGCTCATCGACGTACGACCGTCCCGTCGTCGTAACACATCAATCAGACTCGGACTCGGACTCGGATCCGGGCTCAGACCTGGACCGGCTCGCCGGCGGCCGCGGCGATCTCCGCCTCGGCGACGACACCGTTGACGCGGCGCAGCTTCTTCATCGGGCCGAGCTCGGAGTCGTAGACCTTCTTGACGCCGTCGCCGAGGGACTCGGAGATGATGCGGATGTCGCGGACCAGACGCTGAAGGCCCTGCGGCTCCACGGAGGCGGCCTGGTCGGAGCCCCACATGGCGCGGTCGAGAGTGATGTGACGCTCGACGAAGGTGGCGCCGAGCGCGACCGCGGCGAGGGTGGTCTGCAGGCCCGTCTCGTGGCCGGAGTAGCCGATCGGGACGTTCGGGTACTCCTTCTCCAGCGTGTTGATCACGCGGAGGTTCAGCTCCTCGGCCTTCGCCGGGTAGGTCGAGGTGGCGTGGCACATGAGGATGTTCTCGGAGCCGAGGACCTCGACCGCGTGGCGGATCTGCTTCGGGGTCGACATGCCGGTGGAGAGGATGACCGAACGGCCGGTGGCGCGCAGCGCCTTCAGCAGCTCGTCGTCCGTGAGGGAGGCGGAGGCGACCTTGTGGGCGGGGACGTCGAACTTCTCCAGGAAGGCGACGGCCTCGGTGTCCCACGGGGAGGCGAACCAGTCGATGTTCTTGGTCTTGCAGTAGTCGTCGATCTGACGGTACTCGTCCTCACCGAACTCCACGCGGTGGCGGTAGTCGATGTAGGTCATGCGGCCCCAGGGGGTGTCGCGCTCGATGTCCCACTGGTCGCGCGGGGTGCAGATCTCCGGGGTGCGCTTCTGGAACTTGACGGCGTCGCAGCCGGCCTCGGCGGCGACGTCGATCAGCTTGAAGGCGTTCTCCAGCTCACCGTTGTGGTTGATGCCGATCTCGCCGCAGATGTAGACGGGCTTGCCGGGGCCGACCTCACGGGAACCGAACTGGCGCAGGCGGGAGTTGCTCATGACTGTGGGGTGTCCTTACTTCGGGAGGGAATCGAGAGAGGGGCCGAGGATCCAGCTGGCGATCTCTCGGATCGCGCCGTCACCGCCGGGGAGGCTGGTGACCGCGCGTGCGGCGCCGCGTACGACGTCGTGGGCGCTCGCGACCGCCACGGGCCAGCCGGCTACGGCGAAGCACGGGAGGTCATTGACGTCGTTTCCGACGTAGAGCACGCGCTCGGGAGCGATGCCCTGCTCCTCGCACCACTGCTTGAGTGCGAGGTCCTTGCGGTCGATGCCGTGCAGGACCGGAACCTGTAGCTTCCGGGCCCGGGCGGCGACGACCGGGTTCTGCTCCGTGGAGAGGATCAGCATCTTCAGCCCGCTCTTGCGCAGGGCGGCGATGCCGAGTCCGTCGCCGCGGTGCACGGAGACGAACTCCTTTCCATCGGCGTCGATCAGCACCCGGTCGTCGGTCTGGGTGCCGTCGAAGTCCAGTACGACCGCGTCGACGTCGTCGGCGGTCGGCAGCGCACCGGGGCGGTCCGCGTCGAAGAGCGGGGCCAGGGCGCGGGCGCGGGCCAGCTCGTGCGGGTCGTCGATCTCCAGGACGCGCGCGGGGTCGGTCCGCACCAGTTCGGTGTGGCCGAAGAAGCGGTGCTGGTGCTCGCGGAAGCCGTCGGCGCGCATCGCGTAGGCGGCGCCGGTCTCCAGGAAGTCCTGGGGGCGGTCCTGGCGGCGCGGGCGGAACGACTTGTCATGGTTGACGCCGAAGCCTCCGCTGGCGGCGGCCTCGCCGGCGCCCACCGGCACGGGGGCGTGCACCTCGTCGCGCCAGACGAAGCCGTGGAAGGGGGCCACGGTCAGGGCGGTGTCGGCGCCGTTGTCGACGATCGCGCCGGCCACCCCGTCGATGTCCTCGCGGACGATGAACGGGCTGGTGCACTGTACGAGCAGCACGACGTCGACCGTGGCGCCGTGCAGCGCCTCGTGGGCGTCCATGGCGTGCAGGACGGCGGCCTCGGAGGTGGCGGTGTCGCCGGCGATGGCGGCGGGGCGCAGCACGACCTCGGCGCCGGCCGAGCGGGCGGCGGCGGCGATGGCCTGGTCGTCGGTGGAGACGACCACGTCGGTGACCAGGCGGGAGGCGACGCACTCGCGGACCGCACGGGCGACCAGCGGGACGCCGCCGACCGGGGCGAGGTTCTTGGCGGGCACGCCCTTGGAGCCACCCCGGGCGGGGATCACGGCCAGGACGCGGGGCACTACGGCCCCTTCGGGGTGAGGCATCGGCTCTGTTCCTTCGGCAACTGAGGCTTGACGCGGGATCCGGTCGCTCACAGCTCTCCCATTCGTCGGATCACGGGGGCCACCCGCTGGACGCCGTGGCGGTAGGCGCCGCGTGCGGCCCGGCGCACGATCTGGCGGACGGGGCCCGGGGCCTTGTCGGCGGCGGGCGCGCCCGGGAGCGGGACGCCGTCGGGGCCGAGGTGGTGGCGGGCCAGGATGCCGGGCAGGTAACCGGACGCGGTCTCGGGCGTGTAGTACGGGTTCAGGGGCGGCAGCCCGCCGGGCCGTGCCAGCAGCTTCGCGATGCGTTCGCGGGCCGCGTCGTAGGCGGTGGCGTAGCTGCCGTCGGCGGCGACGCCCTGCCGCGAGACCCACTCGGCGTCGGGCACCGGGCGGTGTCCGGCGTCGAGCTGGTCCCAGGAGGCGAGGCAGCCGGAGCCGACGAAGTGGTGGTTGCCGAGCGCCTCGCGGATGCCGAGGTCGGTGAGGACCACGGTGGGGATCCGGCGGTGCAGGGACTCCAGGGCGGCCGTCGAGCTCATCGTGACGAGCAGGTCGGTGCGGTCGAGGACCTCGCCCATGTGGCCGTAGACCAGCCGGAAGTTGGCGGGCACGTCCTTGCCCTGGACCAGCTTCTGGTACGGCAGTTCCTCGATGTGGGTGGTGTGCTCGCCGGGCTTGGAGCGCAGCTTGAGCAGCACCTCGCGCTCGGGGTGCCTGCGGGCGTGCTCGACCAGCCGGTCGAGCAGGTAGGTGCGGTCCTTGCGGCTGTCCGGGACCGACGGCTGGGCGGCGAACACCACGGTGTAGGGGTCGTGTTCGCCCTCGTAGGGCGCCCCGCCGAGGAACGGCAGCGCCACCTCGGTCACCGACGAGGAGTCGGCGCCGACCCCGTCGTACACCGCCCGGAACCGGTCGGCGTCCTGGCGGGAGTTGGCGAGGACGAGGTCCGCGCCGTGCCGCAGGAGCAGGCCGTCGGCGAGCTTCTCGTAGACGACGCCGACGTAGCCGGTGACGACGACGGGACGCCTCTCCCGGCCGGCCCAGGCACTGCGCAGCCCGTGCAGCATGGCCTGCGTGCCGCCGCCGACGAGGGAGAGGACCGCGATGTCGTACGACTCCCGTTCCATCTCTCTCAGGAACTCGACGGCCGTCACCTCACGGAGCGAGTCGGCGTGGACGCCGACCTCCTGGAGCTGGCGGGCGGTCGGGGTGGCACGGCCACGCAGAAGGTAGCCGTCGAGCCGGACGTCCGCATGGTCGGCTTCGTCGGGAATCAGGCGCTTCGCGGTGAGCGCCCCCCACTTCCACCGGGTGTCGGAGTCCGCCAGGACGGCCACCCGCAGGGACTTCGTTGCACTTGCTGGCACGTCGAAGACGCTAGGAAGCCATTCCGAGGAACTCCCCAACCCGAATCCAACAAAAGGTTAACAACACGTCTCCGGATGGGGAATCAGCTCGGGATAAGCCCTCAGAATTGTCCGGTTCACAGCTTCGCCACGCGTCGTTCACCTCGATTCAAGACAGCAGTCAAGACGGATGACGGGCGTCCCCCTAACGTCCTTCACGTGGTCAAGCTCTCCGTCATCGTGCCGTTCTTCAACGTGCAGCAATACGCCCCCGACACCCTGAGGAGCCTGCGCGCGAACGCGCGTGAGGACTTCGAATTCATTCTCGTCGACGACTGCTCGAGCGACGGGACACCGGAGATTCTCGCGCGGGCAGAGCGCGAACTCCCCGGCGCGGTCCATGTCAGACACGAGCAGAACGGAGGGCTGGCCACCGCGCGCAACACCGGCATCGACCGGGCGCGCGGCGAGTACGTGACCTTCCTGGACGGCGACGACTGGCTGGCGCCCGGCTACTACCCCCAGCTGGTCGACGCGGTCGAGTCGCTGGGCTGCGACTTCGTCCGCACCGACCACGTGCAGTGCACGGCGCGCGCCCGGGTCGTACACCGGGTGCCGGTCGGCCGCCGCAACGTCGTGCTCAACCCGCGGGACGCCATCCTGCCCGCCGACCGTTCCACCTCCGTCGACTACGCCTACGCATGGGCGGGCGTCTACCACCGCCGCCTGGTGGACAAGGGACTCGTGCATTTCACGGACGGGCTGCGCACGGCCGAGGACCGGCCGTGGATCTGGAAACTGCACCGGGAGGCCGGCTCCTTCGCGGCGGTGAACCTGCTCGGCGTCTTCTACCGGCGTGGCGTAGCCTCTTCACTCACACAGATCGGCGACGTCCGTCAGCTCGATTTCATTCGCGCGTTCGACCAGGTGATCGAGGAAACGGCGCAGGACGCCGACGCGAAGGAACTCCTGCCGAAGGCCGTCCGCACGTATTGCGCCATCATTTCCCATCACCTGGGATCCATCGAAAGGTTCGAGCCCGCGGTGGCGAAGAAGCTGAAATCCATGAGTGCGGCCGCACTGCGGCGCATGCCGCAGGACGTGCTGGACGAGGCCCTGGACTCCATGGACCTCCAGCGCGCCACCAAGCTGCGCCGGCTGCGCCGCCGTCCCGCCCCCGCGGGAGCCGCCGCGTGACCACCCAGATCTTCCAGGCGTCCACTCTCTACGGCACGGCCACCCTCGCCGCCGCCCTGGACTCCGGCGCCTTCCGCCCGGCCGATCGGCGCATCCTGCTGGTCTGCAACAACGCGGTGACCCCCGAGACCACCCCGGGCCTGGACGAGGCGCCCGGCTTCGAGCGGCTGCGCGACCGCTTCGACGACGTGATCTCGTACAACGAGACGATCTTCCCGTTCCACCCGGGCGGCTGGGCCCCGCGCCCGGAGGACTTCCCGCTGTGGGAACGCTTCCTGCGCCACGAGTGGCAACTGGGCGACGAGGACGTCGAGTTCGCCGTCGAGTCGATCCAGGTCAACCCCTCGCTCAGCCTCACCCAGATCTTCAACGGCGCCCCGGTCACGGTCTACGCCGACGGCCTGATGAGCTACGGCCCGACCCGCAACAAGATCGACCCGCTGGTCGGCACCCGCGTCGACCGCGTCCTCCACCTCGACCTGGTACCCGGTCTGAAGCCGATGCTGCTCACCGAGTTCGGCGTCGACGGCGAGGTCGTGCCGACCGCGGCGTTCACCAAGGTGCTGGCCGAACTCGCCCCCAGTGGTGACGAGTTGCCCGAGATCGAGGAACCGGCCCTGCTGCTCGGCCAGTACCTCTCCGCGCTCGACATCCTCACCCCGGAGCAGGAGGAGCACCTGCACGTCCGGATGTTGCAGGGCGCCGTCCGACTCGGCCACACCAAGGTCGTGTTCAAGCCGCACCCCTCCGCCCCGGCCCGGTTCGCCCGCACTCTGGAGCAGGAGGCCGAGAAGCTCGAGGTCGACCTCACCGTGCTGGACACCACGGTCCTCGCCGAGGTGCTCTACCAGCGGATGCGTCCCGCCCTGGTCGTCGGCTGCTTCTCCACCGCGCTGCTCACCGCGTCCGCGCTGTACGGCCTGCAGACCGCCCGCGTCGGCACCGACACCCTCCTTGACAGGCTCACGCCGTACGAGAACAGCAACCGCGTCCCGGTCACCGTCGTCGACGCACTGGTGCCCGACCTCACCGACCGCAAGGCGGTCGAGGAGCAGCGTCCGCGCATGGGCGTGGACGCGCTCGGCGAGCTGATCCGTGCCGTGAGCTTCGCCATGCAGCCGAAGATCTACCCGCAGCTGCGCGCCGAGACGGAACGCTATCTCAGCAGGCATCACAACGAAAGTGCCAAGCGCTACTTCAAGCGCAAGCGGCTGACCTCCCTCGGGCTGCCCGGCGGCATTCCCGGGCGGCTCGCCTTCATTCCCCGCAACTCCACGGCCCGCCGTGTGGTCCGCCGCGCCCGGGCGCTGCAGAAGGCCGTCAAGCGCTGAGAAGCGGTGCCGTGGAGCACCGGGAAGAGGCGCCGTCGCGCGCCCACAACCTGTGACGTAACTGTCCATTCCCCCAGCCCCCCGTTTTCACAAGGTATGAAAACCCTGTGAGAACGGGGGGCTTCTTACTTGCCTGCTCCTCGCTTTCGCCCTGCCTCACCACCCGATGTGGCCCAGAGTTCACCCAAGGTTCCCAATGGGTTCGATCCCCGGCCGAACGAGGTCGTATTTCATTCACTCACATGAAGGTTCGGGTGTGATCACGGTAAAAACGTGACCGCCCCACTGCAGATTGATTGCGTCCATGCGTATCGCTGTGTTTGTCGAGAACCGCAACGGTGTCGGTCTCGCCTCGGAGGTCATGAAGGCTCCGGGCGCCGAGGCACACTCCTTCCACTTGGTCACGGCAGACCGGGACGGCGATGTCGCCGGATGGATCGAGCAGGAGGCGGCGGCCCGCTTCGACGACCTCAAGGTGCACAACCTGTTCCAGGTCGAGGAGCCGATCACCGGTGACGAATTCCTGGAGGAGGTCGGCCACCGCATCCGCGCCTACGCCGAGCAGGAGCGCGTCGACCGGCTGGTGTTCTTCAACGACCAGTCCCAGCGCGGCCGCCGGGTGGCCGGCGCACTGCGCGACACGCTGCCGCTGGTCCTCGTACAGGACGGGCACCTCGACTTCCACTTCAAGCGGACCGACCCGGGCCTGCGCGACCAGAACTGGTACTACGGCTCCTCGTCCCCCGCCGCCGTCTGCGTGTGGGGCCCGGCGACCGCCCACCACCTGATGTTCCGCTCCCCGGACAGCAACGTGCCGGTCCACATCACCGGCGCGCTCGGCCACAGCGACGACCCCCAGCTGCTGCGCGCGGCCCGCTCCGCCGCCCACCGGCACACCAAGGGCGCCGGCGAGCCGCTGCGCATCGTCGTCCTCGACCAGCCGCTCAGCGACCAGCGCAAGCTCTCCAGGAAGGACCACCGGGAGCAGCTCACCGAGCTGTGCGAGGCGCTCACCGGCTTCGGCGAGGTGGAGATCAAGCCGCACCCCTCCACGCTCCGCGGCCACCTCGACTGGCTGCAGACCCTGCCGGACGTGACCGTGCTCGACGAGAGCGCACTCCTGGACGCCGGGTCCCTCGACGGCTACGACCTCGCGATCACCTTCTTCTCCACCACCTACCTGCAGACGCTGCGGGCCGGCACGCCGCTCATCCTGTTCAGCCCGCCCGCGCTGAACATCGTCTTCCCGACGATCAACCACCCGCTGCTGCGCAACGTCGGCACGGTCGGCGAGCTCGTGGACGTCACCGCCGAACTGCAGCGCGCGGGCAAGTTCACGCCCAACGCGCACGGTGAGCCCGTCGAGCACTTCCTCACCTTCCACGACGACGTCCCCTCCCGCGTCCTGCGCCGCATCGAGGAGGCCGAGGTGCCGGCCGCGCGGCCGGTCACCCGCCGGACCGCGCCCGTCGAGGAGGCGGCCGGGGGCTCCCGTGCCGACCGCGCCCTGCGCGCCGTCGAGGAGCGGCTCAACCGGCCGCGCTCGCTGGCGGTGCTGGGCCTCGGGTTCTCCTACGTCACCGGTGTGGCGATCCCCGTGCTCACCTACACCCAGGCGCTGCTCGCCCAGAACCCGGTCGACATCCGCTACTTCGACCTCGGTGTCTACACGCGCACCGAGGACGTGCTGGCCGACCTGGCGGACACCGAGGTCGTCCTGATCAACAGCCTCGCCCCGTTCTGGCGCTCGCCGCTGGCCAACGAGCTGACGGAGGCGCTGGTCGCCCTGGGCCGGTCCGTGGTGGTGTACGCCCACGAGACCGAGTACGTCATGAACTTCGAGGGCGAGCAGCACGCGCTGCGGCACGCCGAGATGGTCCAGGTGCTGCCCAAGGTCAAGGTGCTGTGCGTCTCCACCGCCCAGGCCGACATGTTCCGGCAGCTCGGCGTGAGCGACCCGGTCGTCGTCTACAACACCGTCCCGCAGGACACCCACCGCACCCTGGCCCGGCGGACGCCCGGTGAGCGGCCGCGGATCGTGATGGTCGGCTCGATGCAGGACCGCAAGGGCCTCGACCTGTTCTCGCGGGTCGCGGAACTCGCCTACACGCAGGGCCTGCCGTGGCGGTTCGCGTGGATCGGCCACAGGACCTGGCGGATCAGTTCCTCGACGCTGCTGTCCGACCGCGTCGAGTGGATGGGAGCGCTCTCCCGCGACCGGGTGCGCGAGGAGCTCGCCGACTCCGACGTGTTCTTCCTGTCCAGCATGGACGACCCGATGCCGCTGTCGGTGGTGGAGGCCGTGCAGCAGCGGCTGCGTACGGTCACCTACCACCGGGTCGGCTCCCGCGAGGTGCTGGAGGGGGTGCCCGGCTACCGGTCCTTCGCCGAGTACACGCCCGCGGCGGCCCTGGACGCGCTGCGGCGGGTACTGGAGGAGGAGGTGGCGGAGGACGAGTACCAGGACGTCGAGGAGCTGTTCGACATCTCCGCCTTCACCGCCCGGATGACGGCAGCGCTGAACCTGGCGGGCCCCGAAGCCGCCGCACGCGCCCTGCTCGCCACCGCCGGCACCTCCGACGCCGCCGAGGGGCAGGAGCCGGACGGCGAGACGGCCTTTGCCGAGGGCCCGTTCTCCGCGGTGCTCTCCCGGCACGCCAAGTACCTCAACGAGGACTTCACCCGGCACTTCACGGCCGGCCGGCAGGACGAGGCGCTGCGTGTGGGCTGGGAGATCCTGCGCCGCAGGCAGCCGGTGGACGTGCTCATCGGCATGGCCGAGATCCGGGCCTCGCGCGGCGAGACCGACGGGGCGCTCCGGCTGCTGTCCGCCGCGGCGATCGCGGGCGGCGACCGGGGCCGGGTGTGGTCGGAGATCTCCCGCGTGGCCGGGGAACTCGGCGCCCGGGGCAAGGCGATACGGCAGCTGGCCCGCAAGGAGTCGGTCCGTATCGAGCTGTCCAACCGCTCTGCGCGTCTGCTGAAGTCCGACTGAGTCCCCGCCTCACGCGCCGGGTCGCCGGCGGATCGCATGACCGGCGAACGAACAAATAAATACCGTCATATGAATTATCGGAGGCGCCGTCTGTGGCATTCCGGTGATTCACCCAGGTGACGGTGGTGCACCTCCTTCGTACCGGCGACGTCCGGGCCGATCGGATGATTAAAGGCATGTCCCCGGGTAGGCGTCCCGGACCATGCCACTCGCATCCCCCCCACTGCCGTCGCCGCCTGCGCGGATCGCGGCCGTCCCGGCCCCACCCGGACGGCCCCGCCCCCGCCTGCTCGCCCTCGACGGACTGCGTCTCGTCGCCGCGCTGATGGTCTGTCTCTACCACTACGCCGGCCGCGGCGGTGTCGTCTCCGCCTCCTGGCACCAGAACCCCGACCACGTCTTCCCGACCCTGTCCGGGGCGGCCGTCTACGGCTGCCTCGGCGTCCAGTTCTTCTTCGTCATCAGCGGCTTCGTGATCTGCATGAGCAGCTGGGGCCGTTCCCTCGGTGACTTCTTCCGCTCCCGGGTCGCCCGCCTCTACCCCGCGTACTGGGTCGCGCTGGTGCTGATCACCGGCGCGTCCGTGGCACTGCCGGCGGTGGTGCACCCGGTGCGGCTCGACGAGTTCCTGGTCAACCTGACCATGCTGCAACAGCCGGTGGGCGTGCCACGGGTGCTCGGCGTCTGCTGGACCCTCTGGGTCGAGGTGCGCTTCTACGCCCTGTTCGCGCTGCTGGTGGTCCTGCCGGGCGTCACCTACCGCAGGGTGGTGCTCTTCTGCTCGGTGTGGACCCTGGCCGCCGTCCTCTCCACCGGCGCCAAGGGCACCTGGGCCGAGTCGGTCGTGATGCCCGCGTACGCGCCGTACTTCGTCGGCGGTCTGGCCCTCTACCTCGTCCACCGCTTCGGCCACGGGCTGCTGCCCTGGGGGATCGTGGCGCTCTCCTGGATCCTCGGCATGCGCGCGGCGGTCCAGGGCCTGTGGCACCCCGGCGCGCCCCGTGATCCGTACGTCGTGATGCTCCTCGTCACCCTCGCCTTCGCCGCCGTCGCCGCGGTGGCGGCGGGCTGGACGCGCTGGGCGGCCTGGCCCTGGCTGACCACCGCCGGGGCGCTGACGTATCCCTTCTACCTGGTCCACGAACACCTGGGCTGGTTCGTGATCCGGGTCCTGCACCGGGCCTGGGGGCTGCCGCCGTGGCCGACCCTGGTGGTGACGGTCCTCGCGATGCTGGGGCTCGCCCGGCTCATCCACCGCTTCGTGGAGACTCCGCTCGGACCGCGCCTGAAAAGGGCCCTGAAGAACGCCTGACGCTGATGTTGGCCCGCCGTTCATCTCTGCTTGGGTTTCGAATCGGCACCGCGGGCAGGCACCTTGGAACCTTGCCCGTGCACAGGTTTTCCGCAGGGATTCCACAGACCGCCGTTTCGTACCGAGGGAGTGCCTTCTCCGCATGGCCATAACCACCCAGGAAACGACCCGACCGCCCCGCCGTCTCGACGACGTCCCCGGCTGGTTCCCGGTGCTCGACCAGGTGCTCTTCGACTGGTTCCTGCGCCGCCAGGAGGAGGCCGGAATGCATGGCGATCTCCTCGAGGTCGGGACCTACATGGGAAAGAGCGCAATCTTCACGGCCCGGCACCTGCGGCCCGGCGAGAGCTACACGGTCTGCGACCTCTTCGAGGGCGACGCCCCGGACGACGCGAACCGGGCCGAGTCGACGAAGTCCTACAGCAAACTCACCCGGCGCATCTTCGAGCAGAACTTCCTCGCCTTCCACGAGGAACTCCCCCGGATACTCCAGGGCCCCAGCTCCGTGGTCCCCACCGAAGTCACGCCCGGCTCCTGCCGGTTCGTGCATGTCGACGCCTCGCACCTGTACGAGCACGTGCACGGCGACATCGACGCGGCGCGCGAACTGCTCCTGCCCGACGGCATCGTGGTCCTCGACGACTTCCGTTCCGAGCACACGCCCGGTGTCTCCATAGCGGCGTGGGAGGCCGTCCTCAACGGCGGACTGAACCCGATCTGTCTCAGCACCCAGAAGCTGTACGGCACCTGGGGCGACCCCGAGCCGGTGCAGGAGGCGCTGATGGAGATGATCCGGCAGCGGACCGACTGCCACCTGAGCACCCAGACCGCCGCGGGGCACCGGATCGTACGGCTGAAGTCCAAGGGAATGCAGGCACCCGAGTTCCCGCCGTCGCGCTACGCGGACGTCCCCGAGGAACCGGAGCCGGCGCCCGCGGCCCCGGCCCCGCCGGCCGCCCCCGCCACTCCGCCCCGCCGGCCCGGCAGGATGCGGCGGGTCGCCCGGGACCTGCTGCCACCGGTGCTCACCCGGGCCATCCGGAAGGCGATGAAGTAGCGCCCGGCACGCCGCCGCGGACACGGGTCCCGAACTGGCCGCCTTCGGCGCGAGCCGGTACGCCGGCTCGCTCGACGGACTCGGCTCCACGGCCGGC
The DNA here is from genome assembly GCF_040702065.1 of Streptomyces sp. NPDC086777. Classification (NCBI taxonomy): domain Bacteria; kingdom Bacillati; phylum Actinomycetota; class Actinomycetes; order Kitasatosporales; family Streptomycetaceae; genus Streptomyces; species Streptomyces sp. NPDC086777. Next base: position 73,681 of record NZ_JBFBJI010000042.1, read on the forward strand.
ACCGTCGGGCCGGCGGCGGCCGACGTGGCCTCCCCGATCTACCACACCCTCGGAAACCTCCTCTAGCGCCACCGCGCCCCGATCCCCGCGATGACGATCTCCAGCCCTTCCTCGAAGTGCTGGTCGTAATCGTCGAAGAGCTCCCTGCCGGCCTCCGCCGCCAGCGGGAAGCCGGCCATCAGGCGGGCGCGTTCCGCCACGTCGTACCCCTCCCGGCGCTCGCCCGAGAGGGGTACGACGCCCTGTTCCTCGATGACGAAGCCGATGGTGTAGGCGGTCGTCGTCATGCCCGCCCGGGCCGCCTGGGCGAGGGTGAAACCGGCCTCCGTCATGACGCGCAGGTAGGCCTCCTGCTCCGGGGCGTGTTCGATGCCCGTGAAACGTGAACCGCTGTAGACCTTCGCCCCGTCGCGGTAGCCGAGCAGCGCCGTGCGCAGTCCGCGGCCGGTCGTCCGCAGCACGTCCTGCCAGCTCCCGGTCGGGTCGAGCCGCGCCTGCGCGACCATCCGGCGGTACATCTCCGTCGCCATCTCGTCGAGCAGCGCCTGCTTGTCCTTGAAGTGCCAGTACAGGGCCGGGGCCTTGACGTCCAGCTCCTTGGCGATGGCCCGCAGGGTCAGCCCCTCAAGACCGACCTCGTTCAGCAGGCGCAGGGCCGTGTCGGCGACCCGGCGGCGGTCGAGGGGGGCGCGTCGTTCCGTACTCACGCTTGACAGCTTAACAGCGTTAAGGGCAGCCTTGTCGCCGACGGCACTTAACGACGTTAAGGAGAAATGCGATGGATACGTTGGATGTACTGGTCGTCGGCGCCGGACCCACCGGGCTCGTCCTCGGGATCGACCTCGCCCGGCGCGGGGTGGACGCACTGGTCGTGGAGGCCGGCGAGAAGCTGTTCCCGGGCTCGCGCGGCAAGGGGATCCAGCCGCGCACGCAGGAGGTGTACGACGACCTCGGCGTCCTCGACGCGATGCGCGCGGCCGGCGGCCCCTACCCGCCCCAGCTGCTCTGGAAGAACGGCGAGCCCCTCGGCACGAAGCCGATGTTCGACGCGGTGGCGGCGGACGAGGGGGCGCCGTACACCGAGCCGCTGATGGTCGCGCAGTGGCGCACGCAGGAGGTGCTGTACGCACGGCTGCGGGAGCTGGGCGGCCGGGTCGCGTTCGGGCGCGCGCTGACGGGCCTGGAGCAGGACGCGGAGGGGGTGACCGCCCACTTCGCCGACGGCACGGCGGCCCGGGCCCGGTACGTCGTGGCGGCGGACGGCGGACGTTCGGCCGTACGGCGCGCGGTCGGCGTCGGGATGACCGGCGAGTCGGTCGACCCGAGCCCCTTCCTCGTGGCCGACCTGCGGGTGCGGGGACTCGACCGCGAGCACTGGCACACCTTCGTCGGCGACGACGGCTGCGGTGTGGCGCTGTGCCCGCTGGCTGGCACCGACGAGTTCCAGCTGGGCGCCCGGCTGCCGGAGGGCACGGAGATCGACCTGTCCCTGGCAGGCCTGCGCCGACTGGTGACGACCTACAGCCACCTCGACGCGGCCGACGTCACCGAGGTGCGCTGGGCCTCCGACTTCCGGCCCCGTGCCGCGCTGGCCGACCGGTTCCGGGTGGGCCGGGTCTTCCTGGCGGGCGACGCGGCCCACGTCCACTCCCCGGCCGGCGGCCAGGGCCTGAACACCAGCGTCCAGGACGCCTACAACCTGGGCTGGAAGCTGGCCGCGGTGCTCGCCGGGCGGGCCCCGGACGCGCTCCTCGACACCTACGAGGAGGAGCGCCGGGCGAACGCCGCCGCCATGCTGGGCCTCTCGACGAGCGTCCACAACGGCGAGGTCCGGCGGGGCGAGGCCACGGTCCAGCTGGGCATCGGCTACCGGGAGTCCTCGCTCGCCGAGGAGACCCGGGCGAACCCTGGGCCGGTGCGGGCGGGCGACCGCGCGCCCGACGGGCGCAACGCGGACGGGGTGCGGATGTTCGACGCGTTCCGCGGGCCGCACTGGACGCTGCTGGCCCCAAAACCGGTGGCCGGCCTCGGCGGCCTGCCCGCCCCGGAGTCGTACGGCCCGGGGGTGTTCCTGGTCCGCCCGGACGGCTACGTGGGGTGGGCCGGGGAGACGGCGGACGAGCTGCGGGGGTACGCGGCGCGTACCGGAGCCTTCAACGCCTAGGCGCGCCGCCGCAGACGCCGCATCGGGTCGTCCGGCATCCGCGGCGCCGTCGTGGCCGGCCGCGCGGTTCCCCGCGCCCCCTCGGGGCGCGGGAGGCCACGCGGACCGATCCGGATCGCCGGGAGGAGGGCCCGGCACACGGACGCCCAGTGGGTGACGAGGGCGACCGGTACGGAGACGAGGAGGGCCAGCATGAGGGCGGTCGGCCGGCTCATCGTGCCGGAGACGGCCTCCCTCGCGCCGCCGATGTCCAGCAACCCGATCTGCGCAGGTCCGCGACGGCGGCCGGAGGAACAGGCAGGTCAGCACCTGGACGGCCGCATACACGATGAACTGGACCTCGAACGCGTCGGCCTCGCTGGTCAGCAGCTTCGTGGTGAACGGGTGACGACGATCGCGAGCAGCCACAGCAGGTTCCACCGGACGGCACCGCCCGAGAGTCCGGTCGCATACCGGAACAGCCGCCGGTGGATCACCCAGTGGGTGGCGATGGCCCAGAAGCTGACCAGGAACGCGGTGTACTCCGCGAGGTGCTCGCGCAGGAAGTACAGGACGCCGGAGTTGCCGTGGACCTCCCCGGTGGGGACCGGCAGTTCCAGGGCGAGCAGGGTGATGGCGATGGCCACCACCGCGTCCGAGAAGTAGATCAGCCGTTCCGGGCTCACCGGCCGGCCTCCGGCGATGGGAGCCTCCTCGGTGTGCGCGGTCGGGTCAGCGGGCCCGGCGGTGTGCTGCGCGCGGGTGTCGGGCATGTTCGACTGCTTCCTCGTGCGACGACGTGCGGGTGAACAAGTGCGGGTGAAGGTGCGGATGAAGCCGTACGCGTGAAGCCGTACGCGTGAAGCCGTAAGCGTGAAGGGGTCCGGAGCGTATGGGGTCGCGGGCGTCACACCAGGGCCTGCGCGGCGCCGGCCCTGGCCCGTGCCGCGTACCGGCCGCCGACGGCGAAGGGGAGGACGAACGCCAGCACCCGGGCGGTGACGAGCGGCACCGTCGCGGAGTGGTCGTAGCCGACGACGGCGGCACAGGCGAGCGCGCCGAGGGTGAACCCGGCCGCCCAGATCGCGGTCAGCACCATGTCGACCCTGATGAACCGGGGGGAGTCCCAGAACTCCCGGGGCACCTCGGCCCGTGCGAGGGCCAGGGTGAACGGGCCTGGCCGTCGTCTGGCCCGCCCAGAAGAGCCAGGTCCACGGCGAGTTGGCGAAGCTCAGCGAGAAGGGGCTGATCGAGGTCACCGGCGCCGGCGCGCGCCGGCGCCGCCAGTACGGCATCACCGACGCCGGGCGCGCGGAACTGCGCGGCCGGCTCACCGAGCCCGGCACCGACCTCGCCTTCCGCAGCGCCGCCCTGCTGCGGGTCTTCTTCCTGTGGACGCTCAGCCGTGAGGAGGGCGTCGACCACCTGAAGAACTTCGCCCGCGTCAACCGCGAACGGCCGGCCGCCCTGGAGGCCGTGCGGGACAAAGCCGAATGGGTCGCCGACCCGGTGCGGGTCTGCGGCTGGCTCATCCTCGAATACGGCCTGCGCGGCTCGGCGACCTCGGCGGAACGGGCCGACTGGGCCGCCGAACGGCTGGCCGAGCACCTGTGACCCCGGCCGCCGGGTACGCCCGGCGGCTCCGTCCCGGGCCCGGACTCAGGCGCTGGCCAGCGTCAGCTTCACCGCGAACCCGAGGAACAGCACCCCCGCCGCCGACGTGGCCGTCGCCGACATCCGCTTGCGCCGGCGGAACGCGTCGGCCAGCCTCGTACCGCTGAATATCAGGGCACTGAGATAGAGGAAGCTGGCCACCTGGGCGAAGGTGCCGAGGACGACGAAGGAGATCGCCGGGTACGCGTACGCCGGGTCGACGAACTGCACGAAGAAGGCGATGAAGAACAGGATCGCCTTCGGGTTGAAGAGGCTGATCACCAGGGCCCGGCGGTAGGGGCGCTCGTGCGCCGGGACGGCGGCCGGTGCCGTCTGCTCCACCGCCTGCTGCTTCCGCGACCGCCACATCGCCCAGGCCGCCCGCAGCATCCCTATCGCCAGCCAGGTGAGATAGCCCGCACCCGCGTACTTCACGATCCCGAACAGCACCGCGTTGGCCTTGAGCAGCGAGGCCACCCCGGCCGCCGACAGCGTCATCAGCACGGTGTCCCCGCACCACACGCCCGCGGCGGCGGTGTAACCGGCCCGGATCCCCTGCCGGGCCGCGACGGACAGCACGTAGAGGGAGTTGGGCCCGGGCAGCAGGACGATCAGGACAAGTCCTGCCAGGTAGGTGGGGAGATCGATGACGCCGAACATGCGCATCAGTCTCGCACGCGGGTCCGACAACGCCCCGGGTGCCGTCCGTCACGCCCCGCCGGACCGCACCGTCAGAACGCGTCCCTCGGCTCGTAGGCCCCCCACACCTCCCGCAGCGCGTCGCACACCTCCCCCACCGTGGCGCGCGCTCGCAGCGCCTCCTTCATCGGGGGCAGCACGTTGTCGTCGCCCTCGGCCGCCTTCTTCAGGGCGGCGAGGGTCCCGGCGACGGCCGCCCGGTCGCGGTCGGCGCGCAGCCGTGCGAGGCGCTCCGTCTGCCGGGCCTCGATGGCCGGGTCGACGCGCAGTGGCTCGTAGGGTTCCTCCTCGTCGAGCCGGAAGCGGTTGACGCCGACGACGACCCGTTCACCGGCGTCGGTCTCCTGGGCGATGCGGTAGGCGTTCCGCTCGATCTCGCCCTTCTGGAAACCGTGCTCGATCGCCGCGACCGCACCACCCAGCTCCTCGACCCTGCGCATCAGAGCGACGGCCGCCTCCTCCACCTGGTCGGTCATGCGCTCGATCGCGTACGAGCCCGCGAAGGGGTCCACCGTCGCCGTCACGTCGGTCT
>NZ_JBFBJI010000043.1:0-76252 GCF_040702065.1 Streptomyces sp. NPDC086777
GCCTGGGTCGGGGTCGTCGCCGGGTACCTCGGCGTCGGCGGCTGCGCCGCCCTGTACGCGTCCGGCGGTGACCTGCGGCCCCAGTGGGCGTGGGTGGCGGTCGCACCGCCCCTGCTCGCGGCGGGCGCGGCGGGGGCGGGGGTGTGGGCGGCGTACGGCCGTCCGCGTGAACCGCTGCTGAGCCTCGTGCCGGTGCTGCCGGGTGCCGTACGGCGGCGGCTGCTCGGGCGGGACACACGGGTGCGGTGGGGTACGGCCCTGCGTGCGTCCCTGGCCGGGACGGCCGTGTTCCTCGGCGGCGGCACGCTGCTGCTCGCGGTGTCGCTGGTGGGGCACGGGGACACCGCGCGGGCGTCGTTCCTGCAGCTGACCGAGGGCTGGACGGGCCGGTGCGCGGTGCTGTTCCTCTGTGTCTCGCTGATCCCGAACGCGGCGGTGTGGTCCGCGTCGTACGCCGTGGGCCCCGGCTTCGTGCTCGGCGCCGGGCATCTCGTGAACCCGCTGGCCTCGGATCCGGCACCGCTGCTCCCGCCCTTCCCGCTGCTGGCGGCGGTGCCGCAGCACGGTCCCGGGACCTGGCTGCACTGGGTGGCCGGGGTGGTGCCGGTGGCGGCCGGCGCGACGACGGCGTGGTTCGTGGCGGCGCGGGCGGCCGAGCGGCGCTGGTCGGCCGAGCGCACGGCCGGGGTGGCGGTACTGGCGGCGCTGCTGTGCGCGCTGCAGCTCGCGGCGCTGGCCGAGCTGGCCGGCGGTCCGCTGGGCGTCGCCGCGCTCACCTCGTTCGGCCCGGTCTGGTGGCAGACGGGCGCGGCGGCCGGCGGCTGGCTCCTCGCGGTGGGCCTGCCGGCAGCCCTGACGCTGTGGGCCTGGCGGGGGGAGGGCGCCGTCTCCCTCGCCGCGTGGCTCGGCTTCGCCGGGCGCAGGCCGCGGGACGGGCAGGCCGCGGAGGGGGAGCGGACGCAGCAGGGGAGTCGTGCGCCGTCAGCCCCGGCCCCGGCGCCCGCCACGACCGCGGCTCCGGCTCCGGTCTTCGTGGCCGGACTGCTGCCCGATCAGGCCGACGGCGACGGCGACGCCTCCGAGCGGTACGAGGTGCTCCCGGCCGAGCCGCACGAGGCGCTGCCCGTCGACGCGCTGCCCGGACAGGTGCCGCCCGTCGACCCGGCGCGGGGCGGCTGGGAGGACGAGGCGGCGCGCAAGGCCCGCTGGACCGCGCTGCGGAAGCTGTCCGAGCCGGCCGAGGGTGAGACCGGGGCCGCGAACGAGGGCGGGGCCGGGGGCGGCGCCGGGGACGAGGACACCGACGGCCCCTGAACCTCCCGGCGCCGTCACCCCCGCCCCGTCAGCTGTTGTCAGCTGTTCCCGCTCCCCAGGACCCCGCGCAGCTCCTGCGGCAGCAGATGGTCGCAGGACTGCTTGGCCTCGTTGGTGAGGGCGTCCGAGACGCAGGTGTAGTAGTCGCGGTAGACCATCTGGGCCGTGAAGTTGGCCGCCACCAGGGCCAGCGCCAGCGACGCCGTGACCAGGCCGCTGATCGCCGCCGTCGTCTGGGGGCGGCCGGAGGCGGCCTCGCCCGGGTCGCGGGGCCTGGCGCGGAGCGCGCTGATGCCCCAGTACACGGCCAGGGCGCCGAGCAGCAGCGCCACGTACGGCCAGCTGAAGAGCGCGAAGAGGAACGCCCACATGCCGCACAGCAGCGCGTACCGCGCCCGCCGCTGGGCCGGGTCGGTCGGGTCCCAGCGCATGCCCGGACCACCGGGACCACCGGGGCCGTTCTGGCCGCCGCCGCCCGGGCCGCCGTCGGGGCGCCGGCCGAAGCCGCCGGACTCCCGGCCGGGCTGGCGGTCGCTCCACTGACTGCCCCACGGGGCGTCCCGGTCGTCGTCACCGGCCGGGCGGCGCGGCCGCCACGGGCTGTCCGGCGCGCCCTCCGGCGGCGGGGCGAACGGGTTGTCGTCCTTCTGCTGGTCGTCCTTCCGGCCGTCGTTCCGGCCGTCGTTCCGGTCGCCGTTCGGCCGGTCCGAGTGCGCGTCCGGCGGCGAGGCCGGCCGCTCCCGCAGCAGCACGACGGAACGTGTCCCTCCCTGTACCGACTGCGGGGGGAGCATGCAAAGTCCCAGGCTGCGGTCCGGCATCAAGTGAGCGTCTTCCCCTAGATCAAGATGAACAGAACAGAGCTGATGGATGGGCTGGATACGGATACGGCTGGATACGGCGGCTGGCTGCGGGCGGTCGGCACGGCGGCCGAAACGACCGCCTACTCCGTGAACGCGTCGTATCCCGGACGCGTTCCCGCCTCGCCACCTCCCAGACGCTACCTTCCGGCCACGCCCCCGTCCCGTGGGGGCCGCCCGGTGTGCCGGTATCGTTGCTGACGGTCGGCCGCTTCGTAGACTTCCCCGTATCCCGGGGCGCGATGCACTCGTACGAATGTACAAAGCGGGTGCGGGGCCGGCCGCCGTACCGACGCTCCCCCGAGAAAGGGCCCCACCGTGGCCGCCAAGCCCGTGGCCAAGCGCCTCGTCGTGCTGGTCTCCGGATCCGGCACCAACCTCCAGGCGCTCCTCGACGCGATCGCCGAGCACGGTGCCGAGGCCTACGGTGCCGAGGTCGTCGCCGTCGGTGCCGACCGTGCCGGCATCGAGGGGCTCGCGCGTGCCGAGCGGGAGGGGATCCCGACGTTCGTGACCAGGGTGAAGGACTTCGCGACCCGGGAGGAGTGGGACCGGGCGCTGGCCGGGGCAGTGGCCGCCCACGCACCCGACCTGGTCGTCTCCGCCGGGTTCATGAAGATCGTCGGGAAGGAGTTCCTGGCGCGGTTCGGGGGGCGGACCGTCAACACGCACCCCGCCCTGCTGCCCAGTTTCCCCGGGGCCCACGGCGTACGGGACGCGCTCGCGTACGGCGCCCGGGTCACCGGCTGCACCGTCCACTTCGTCGACGACGGCGTCGACACCGGGCCGATCATCGCTCAGGGCGTGGTGGAGGTTCGGGACGAGGACGACGAGAGCGCGCTGCACGAGCGCATCAAGGACGTCGAGCGAAGGCTGCTCGTCGAGGTCGTGGGGCGGATCGCCCGCAACGGCTATCGCATTGAGGGACGAAAGGTAGTTATCCAGTGACCGCCGAGAGCACTGTCACGGCCGAGAGCGGCAAGCGGGCCATCCGTCGCGCGCTCGTCAGCGTCTACGACAAGACCGGGCTCGAAGAGCTCGCCCGCGGGCTGCACGAGGCCGGTGTCGCACTCGTCTCCACCGGCTCGACCGCCGCCCGCATCGCCGCCGCCGGCGTCCCCGTCACCAAGGTCGAGGAGCTGACCGGCTTCCCGGAGTGCCTGGACGGCCGGGTCAAGACCCTGCACCCCAAGGTGCACGCCGGCATCCTCGCCGACCTGCGCCTGGAGGACCACCGGCGCCAGCTCGAGGAGCTCGGTGTCGAGCCGTTCGACCTCGTCGTCGTGAACCTCTACCCGTTCCGTGAGACGGTCGCCTCCGGTGCCTCGCCCGACGAGTGCGTCGAGCAGATCGACATCGGCGGCCCCTCGATGGTGCGCGCCGCCGCCAAGAACCACCCCTCGGTCGCCGTCGTCACCAGCCCCGCCCGCTACGCCGACGTCCTCAAGGCCGTCGCCGAGGGCGGCTTCGACCTCGCCACCCGCAAGCGGCTCGCCGCCGAGGCCTTCCAGCACACGGCGTCCTACGACGTGGCGGTGGCCTCCTGGTTCGCCTCCGCGTACGCCCCGGTCGACGACTCGCCGTTCCCCGACTTCCTCGGTGCCACCTGGGAGCGCGAGAACACCCTGCGCTACGGCGAGAACCCGCACCAGCCCGCCGCCCTCTACGTCGACGCGGCCGGCGGCGGTCTCGCCGAGGCCGAGCAGCTGCACGGCAAGGAGATGTCGTACAACAACTACACGGACACGGACGCCGCGCGCCGTGCCGCGTACGACCACGACGAGCCGTGCGTCGCGATCATCAAGCACGCCAACCCCTGCGGCATCGCCGTCGGTTCGGACGTCGCCGAGGCGCACCGCAAGGCGCACGCCTGCGACCCGCTCTCCGCGTTCGGCGGGGTCATCGCCGTCAACCGGCCGGTGAGCAAGGAGATGGCGGAGCAGGTCGCCGAGATCTTCACCGAGGTCATCGTCGCCCCCGACTACGAGGAGGGGGCGCTCGAAGCCCTCGCCAAGAAGAAGAACATCCGCGTCCTGAAGGCGCTGGGCGCCCCGGCCAACCCGGTCGAGGTCAAGGCCATCGACGGCGGTGTGCTGCTCCAGGTCACCGACCGGCTCCAGGCCGACGGCGACGACCCGGCCAACTGGACCCTGGCCACCGGCGAGGCGCTGAGCCCCGAGGAGCTGCGGGAACTCGCCTTCGCCTGGAAGGCCTGCCGGGCCGTGAAGTCCAACGCCATCCTGCTCGCCAAGGACGGCGCCTCGGTCGGCGTCGGCATGGGCCAGGTCAACCGCGTCGACTCCGCGAAGCTCGCCGTCGAGCGGGCGGGTGAGGAGCGGGCACGCGGCTCCTACGCCGCCTCCGACGCGTTCTTCCCGTTCCCGGACGGCCTGGAGATCCTCACCGCGGCCGGCGTCAGGGCCGTGGCGCAGCCGGGCGGTTCGGTCCGCGACGAACTCGTCGTGGAGGCCGCGAAGAAGGCGGGCGTGACGATGTACTTCACCGGGACGCGGCACTTCTTCCACTGAGCCGCCGCCGAGCCGCCGCAGGTGGACGGCAAACACCAGGGCCGTGGCCCCCTGTGCGGGGGACACGGCCCTTGGGGTGCCGGTGGACGCTCAGTTGCTGCGGATCACGATCGTGCCGCAGACCTTGTCGGCGAACGTCTGGCGCTTGGAGTCCCACGCCGGCCACAGCCAGCCCAGGTAGCAGGCGAGGCTGTCCAGGATGTGCGCGATACGGCGCACGAACGCCATGCCGACGCCGATCGGCTGGCCGGTGGCCTCCTTGACCAGGCGGATTCCCAGCGCCTTCTTGCCGATGGTCTGGCCGGTGCGGCCCTCCATGATCAGCTGCCAGATCGCGATGCCGAGGATCGCCAGGCCGCCGATGATCCCCAGCACCGCGGCCTTGCTGCTGAAGAGCACCAGGATGTACGGCACCAGGAAGACCAGGCCGTCGACGATCGTGCCGCCGAAGCGCTGGCCCCAGTTCGCGTACGGCGGCGTCGCGCCGTAGCCCTGCTGCGGGTAGCCGTAACCGCCCTGCTGCGGGTAGCCCGGCTGCTGCGGGTAGCCGTAGCCCTGCTGCGGCGGGACGCCCTGCGGGGCCTGCTGGTATCCGGGCTGCTGCGGGTAGCCGTAGCCGGGCTGGCCCTGCTGCGGGTCCTGCGGCTGACCGTAGGGGTTGTTCGGCGCGCCGAAACTCATGACGGGTTTCCTCCGTTTGACCTGCGGGGACGACGCGGACAAGGACGGAGGTACGTCATGAACTGAGCGGTTTTGCCCCCCACCGGACCGCGGTACTGCGCCGCTCATCGTCAAGTACAGGTGAGTTGTTGTCCAGTCCGATTAGCGATGTGTTGTGCAAGTGCAACATCATTGATCATGACCGCACACCCGACTGGAACCGGGAGACCGGCATCCGCGAGGATGGAGCCATGACCGCCCAGATTCTCGATGGCAAGGCCACCGCAGCAGCGATCAAGTCCGATCTGACCGCCCGCGTGGCGGCGCTGAAGGAGAAGGGCGTCACGCCCGGCCTCGGCACGATCCTCGTCGGGGACGACCCCGGCAGCCAGAAGTACGTCGCCGGCAAGCACCGCGACTGCGCCCAGGTGGGCATCGCCTCGATCCAGCGCGAGCTCCCGGCCACCGCGACCCAGGAGGAGATCGAGGCGGTCGTCCGCGAACTCAACGACGACCCCACCTGCACCGGCTACATCGTCCAGCTGCCGCTGCCCAAGGGCATCGACGAGAACCGCATCCTGGAGCTGATGGACCCGCACAAGGACGCGGACGGCCTGCACCCGATGAACCTCGGCCGGCTGGTGCTCGGCGAGCCCGCGCCGCTGCCCTGCACCCCCAACGGCGTGCTCACGCTGCTGCGCCGCTACGGCGTCGAGATCAAGGGCGCCGAGGTCGTGGTCGTCGGCCGCGGTGTGACCATCGGCCGTCCGATGCCGCTGCTGCTCACCCGGCGCAGCGAGAACGCCACGGTGACCCAGTGCCACACCGGCACCCGGGACCTCGCGTCGCACCTGAAGCGCGCCGACATCGTCATCGCCGCCGCCGGTTCGCCGCACCTGATCCGCCCCGAGGACGTCAAGCCGGGCGCCGCCGTCCTCGACGTCGGTGTCTCCCGCAACGCCGACGGCAAGATCGTCGGGGACGTGCACCCCGGGGTCGCCGAGGTCGCCGGGTGGCTCTCGCCGAACCCCGGCGGGGTCGGGCCGATGACCAGGGCGCAGCTGCTCGTCAACGTGGTCGAGGCGGCGGAGCGCAGTGTCGGCTGACCGCGGGCACGAGCAGGGTGCGGGGCGCCGGGCGACCCGGCGCTTCCCGCTCTTCACCCGGGACACGGCGCGCCCCGAAGGGGGCGGCCGGGCCGCGTCCGGAGATCTGCCGGCACCGGCCCGGCAGTGGCCGCTGCTGGTGGTGCTGTCGACCGTCGCGGTGGGGCTGCTGCTGACCTCGCTCGACCAGTTCCGGGTCGGTGCGCTGCTGATCGGGGCGGCGCTGCTGGCCGGGGCCGTGATGCGGTGGATACTGCCGAGCGTGGGGATGCTGGCGGTCCGGTCGCGGTTCACGGACATCGCCACGTACGGGGTGCTGGGGCTGGCGATCGTGCTGCTGGCCCTGATGGCGCAGCCGAAGCCGTGGCTGGTGATCCCGTACTTGAAGGACACGCTGCATTTCACGATGAAGAACTAGGACTCGTTCTCGGGTGCGCGTGCCGCAGGTACCCCCGGCGCCCCCCGAGGGGCGCCGGGACGGCCCGTCCTCTCCCCCGAGCAGGACGGGCCGCCGTCGGGAATCAGCCTTCCCAGCACGCGGCGGCCGTTCAACGGCTGTCCACCGGCTGTGGCAGAGAGGTGACAGTTCCGCTACGCGAGGCCCGAACCGCCTCTGCCCGCGGGAACCGGCGGGCCGCCCGCCGTCGTCACCCGCTCCGAACTGGCAACCAACCGGCCGGGAACCGGCGACGAGGCAGGCCGTGGAGGTGCGTGATGGGCGGCTGGCAGCCGCTGCCGGAGGGGCTCCCGCCGGAGGTACGGCACTTCGTGGAGCAGCTGCGGCTCCTCAAGGACGACACCGGCCTCAGCCTGGTCGCGCTGGGTGCCCGTACCGCGTACAGCAAGTCGTCGTGGCAGCGCTACCTCAACGCCGTGCAGCCACCGCCCCGGCAGGCCGTCGTCGCGCTGTGCCGGGTCGCGGGCCTCGCCGACTCGGACGCCGAACGGCACGCCGTGCGGTGGGAACTCGCCGTCGAGGCGTGGCCGCGCCCGGTCGCCGCACCGGACCCGGACCGCCCGCCGGGCGACACGGAGACGGAGGTGTACGAGGACGATCCGACCCTCCCGTGGTGGGACCGGCCGGAACCGGATCCGGCACCCCGCCCGCACGGCCGCCTGCTGCTCTCCGCGGTCCTGCTGCTGCTCGTCCTGCTCCTCGTCGCGGTCGTCGGTGCCGTGGCTCTCGGGTGAGGAGTGTCCCCTGTGACCTGCGAGGTCACGGCCGGATGACCGGTGTGCCGATGTGTTGACAAGTTCGCGGACAGGTAACGGAGTCGACCCACAACCGGGCTAACGTGTCCGACCGGGACGAGCCGACGGCCCGTTGGACCGCGGGGCGGCAGGCGTGCGACGGTGCGTGCCGGACGGGTCGGTGCTCCTGTGCGCCCCCTGCCCGGGGACTGTTTCCCGGGACCGCCGCATCCCGTTGGGTAGGCCAGACGGGGACCGGCGCGGGGGGTACCGCGCGAGGGGAAGCGCGGGGGAAGACTCGGCACCGAACCGGGGGAAGAGCACCGGGGGAAGAGGGGGGAAGCAATGCCTCGTTGGAAGGCCCTGCCGGACGAACTCGATCCGCAGGTCAAGGAGTTCGCGACCCAGCTGCGGCGGCTCGTGGACCGCAGCGGCCTGAGCGTCGCGGCGCTGTCCGACCGCACCGGCTACGCCAGGACGTCCTGGGAGCGCTATCTCGGCGGCCGGCTGCTGGCACCGAAGGGCGCGGTCGTCGCGCTCGCCGAGGTCACCGAGACCGATCCCGTCCACCTCACGACCATGTGGGAGCTGGCCGAACGGGCCTGGAGCCGTTCGGAGATGCGGCACGACATGACGATGGAGGCGATCAGGATCTCCCAGGCGCGGGCGGCGCTGGGGGAGTTCGGGGCACCGCCCGCCTCCTCCTCCGGCGCCGGCGCCGGAGGAGGAGGCAAGGCGCCGCGCCGGGCGGGCAGCGCGGTGGCGATGCCGGGGATCGCCGGACCGGCGGGCGTCTCGCCCACCATCCCGCCCCAGCCGACGGCGCCCGACGCGAACCGCCGGGAGGGCGCGGGGGGTTCCCGCGGTCCGGCGGCTCCTGCGGCCCCGCCCGGCGGCGGCAGGCGGCGGCTGACGATGTTCCTCGCCGGGGTCGTCGGCGTGGTCGTGGTCGTCGCCGCGGTCCTCTTCCTCGCCGGGGGCGACGGCGGCGGGCGCAAGAACCAGGGCCACGGCGCCTCGGCCACCCCGTCCACCGGGACCGGCAGCGGCCTTCCGGCCGGGGTGAAGTGCGCGGGCACCGGCTGCACCGGCAAGGACGCGGAGGCCATGGGGTGCAGTGGCGATCTCGTGACCACCGCGAAGACCGTCACCGTCGGCGCGACCACCCTGGAGGTCCGCTACAGCCGGACCTGCGGCGCCGCGTGGGGCCGGATCACGGGGGCCGCCCAGGGCGACTCGGTCCGGCTCACGGCCGGCACCACCACGGAGCGCGGCGACATCACGACCACCGGTGACACGATCGCGTACACGCCGATGGTGGCGGTGCGGGACGCGGCGGCGGCGAAGGCGTGCGCGACGCTGGCGTCGGGACGGACGGGGTGCACGACGTAGACCCGGACGCCGGCCCGCCGTCCGGCTTCGGCCCGCGAAGAAATCGGCGGCACACAGGAATGCCCGCTTCCATCCCGGGCAAGCGACAGGTATCCCCCCACGGGAGTCCGGAATCCGGTACCCCCGAGTGGCGGCCGCACTGTCTCACCTCTCCCGGACAGGCGGCCGCCTCTTTTGTGGGGTGAGCCACACGGACCCCTCGCCCTCCGGCATCCTTGATGCGCGATAGCCTGACCGGTGGATCTCTTGATACCAAGAGATCGATCATCTGTACGTCCGCACCCCAGGGCACCCAGGGCAAGGACGCCCACCGCCAGCTGTCATACGGAGAACGCCATGACCCGCACTCCCGTGAACGTCACCGTCACCGGCGCGGCCGGCCAGATCGGTTACGCCCTGCTCTTCCGCATCGCCTCCGGGCAGCTGCTCGGCGCGGACGTGCCGGTCCGGCTCCGCCTCCTGGAGATCACCCCCGCGCTCAAGGCCGCCGAGGGCACCGCCATGGAGCTCGACGACTGTGCCTTCCCGCTGCTCCAGGGCATCGACATCTCCGACGACCCGAACGTCGCCTTCGACGGCGCCAACGTCGCCCTCCTGGTCGGTGCCCGCCCCCGCACCAAGGGCATGGAGCGCGGTGACCTGCTGGAGGCCAACGGCGGCATCTTCAAGCCGCAGGGCAAGGCCATCAACGACCACGCCGCGGACGACATCAAGGTCCTGGTCGTCGGCAACCCGGCCAACACCAACGCGCTGATCGCGCAGGCCGCCGCCCCGGACGTACCGGCCGAGCGCTTCACCGCGATGACCCGCCTCGACCACAACCGCGCGCTGACCCAGCTCGCGAAGAAGACCGGCTCGACGGTCGCCGACATCAAGCGCCTGACGATCTGGGGCAACCACTCCGCCACCCAGTACCCCGACATCTTCCACGCCACCGTCGCCGGCAAGAACGCCGCCGAGGTCGTCAACGACGAGAAGTGGCTGGCCGAGGAGTTCATCCCGACCGTCGCCAAGCGCGGCGCGGCGATCATCGAGGCCCGCGGCGCGTCCTCCGCGGCCTCCGCCGCCAACGCCGCCATCGACCACGTGCACACCTGGGTCAACGGCACCGCCGACGGCGACTGGACCTCCATGGGCATCCCGTCGGACGGCTCCTACGGCGTCCCGGAGGGCCTGATCTCCTCCTTCCCGGTCACCACCAAGGACGGCCGGTACGAGATCGTCCAGGGCCTGGAGATCAGCGACTTCTCCCGCGCCCGCATCGACGCCTCGGTGCAGGAGCTGGCGGAGGAGCGCGAGGCGGTCCGCGCCCTCGGCCTCATCTGAGCCTGCGGTACCCCGACGGGCCCCGCTCCGGATTCCTCCGGAGCGGGGCCCGTCGCCGTGTCCGCGGCGTCACTCCATGCCTCGCTTCCCGGGCGTCCAGAACGGCTTGGTGAGCACCGCCCGCCGGTCCCACCTCGCCTCCTGGACCAGTACCTTCCGTACCGCCTGCACAGCCCGGGCCTCCCCGGCGACGTAGGCCACCCCGCCGGGTTCGGGAGCGAGCCGCCGTACCGCCTCCGGCAGCGAGGTCTCGGTGCGCAGGACCCAGTCGAGGCGCTCCGCGTGGGGCAGGGGCAGCCGGTCGGCGGCCGTCGCCGTCTCCACGCAGCCGGAGATCCGGGCCTCCCCGGGCAGTGCCGCGAGCTTCCCCAAGCTCTCAACTGCGTTCGAGCTCGAGGAGACCCCAACCGCCGAAGGCGACGGCGGCCGTCTCGTCGCCGACGAAGACGTGGTGGGCGGCGTCGGGGCGCAGCGTGAAGGTGCCCTCGGGCCTGCGCAGCCGCACCTGTTCGCCCTTCTGGGCGGTCCGGCCCCACCGGGCGCCCGGCCCGCCCTCGGGGTGGTCGAGGACGCACAACTCGACGACGCCGGAGGGGTCGTAGTGCCAGACCGAGTACGTCCGCAGGGTCAGGGCGGCGACCAGGACCCGGACCTGATGGCCGGGCCGGACGTCGAGGCCGGCGAGCTGCTAGCCGTCGATGCGCAGCCGCCGCATCCGGGCGGTGATCTGCTCGGCCTCGGTGACCGTGCCGCGCAGGGTCAGCAGGTCGAGGACGGGGTTCAGCAGGGCGGGCATCGGGGGCTCCTCAACGGGCCGGGGTGCGTCGGGAGTTGCTCAGGCATCGGTCGAACGCGATAGTACGCGTTCCGGATCGGACGCGATAGTACGTGTCGGGGTGCGGCGGCCGTAACCGGCCACCACGAGCGCCGTCACCGCGAGCACGAGCAGGGCGACGGTACGCAGGGCCGGGCCCATTCCGGAGGCGAGGTCGCCGTGCCCGGACAGGACCGTGCCGGTGACCGCGACCCCGAGGGCCGCGCCGGTCTCCCGGGCCGTGGTGCCGAGCCCGGAGCCGAGGCCCGCCTGGTGCGGCGGGAGCGCGTCGACCACGCCGAGGGTGAGGGCGGGCATCGCAAGCCCGATGCCGGCCGAGATGACCAGCAGCCGGCAGGCGTACGCCCAGTACGGCGTGGCCGCGTCGACGGTGGACGCGCCGAGCAGACCCAGGCCGATCAGGGCGAGCCCGGTGCCGACGACCGCGCGCGGGTGGCCCGACCAGCGGGCGGCGAGCCTCGGGACCAGCGCCATGCCGATCGTCAGCGGCATGATCGCGACCCCGGTCACGGCCGCGTCGTAGCCCTTGATGCCCTGCAGGTACTGCGAGTTGACGAAGAAGAGGGAGAAGAGGCCGAAGAAGCCGGCCGCCGTGCCGAGGGTTGCCGAGCGCAGCCGGGCGGAGGCGAAGACCCGGGGGTCGAAGAGCGGGCGCGGCGCGCGCAGGGCGTGCGCGGTGAAGAGGGCGGTCAGGGCGGCGCCGGCCGCGAAGGAGCCGACGATGGGCGCCGACGTCCAGCCGTACGTGGTGCCCTCGATGATGCCGAACAGCACCGCCACCAGCCCCGCCGTGAGGAGCGCGGTGCCGAGCGGGTCGAGGTTGCTGTGTGCGGAGCGGTCGGTGCGCGGGGTGACGACGGCGACGGCCAGGGCGAGCAGGGCGGCCAGCGGGACCATGACGGCGAACAGGGCCCGCCAGGAGAGGAACTGGCCGACCAGGCCGCCGCCCAGGTTGCCGGCCGCGCCGCCCAGGCCCAGCGCCAGGGTCCAGGAGGCGAGGGCGCGGGCCCGCCGCTCGGGGGCGGACAGGTGGACCAGGATGGACAGGGTGGCCGGGGTGATCAGGGCCGCTCCGGCGCCGGACAGGCCACGGCCCGCTATCAGTACGGCGGGGTCCGGCGCGAGCGCGCTGGTGGCCGCGCCCGCCGCGAACAGGGCGAGGCCCGCGAGCAGGGCGCCCTTGCGGCCGTGCCGGTCGCCGAGCGCGCCGGCCGGGATGAGCAGGCCGGCGAAGGCGATGACGTAGGCGTCGACGGTCCACAGGATCTCGCTGTGCGACGGGTGCAGGGACGACGCGGCCAGTTCGGGGATGAGCAGGTTGATGGCGGCGACCATGCTCTGCGCGACCAGCACACAGGCGCACAGGACGAGCAGGACAGGGCGTTTCAGGGCGTGCGAGGGCACGGCTCCTCCTGGGGAGCTGGTGGGTGTGGCGGGGGCTGCCCCGTCACCGTAGGCTCGGCACCGACCTGCTTTCCAGTGCAACCTTTGCAAGGGACGACTGCGTATGACGCAATCCGCCGCATCCCCCGCGGGCCTCGACCTGAACCTGCTGGTCGCGTTGGAGGTGCTCCTGGAGGAGGAGAGCGTGCAGGGGGCCGCGCGGCGGCTGCACCTGTCCGAGCCGGCCATGAGCCGTACCCTCGGACGGATCCGCCGGGCACTCGGCGACCCCGTGCTGGTGCGCGCCGGGCGCCGGATGGTGCCGACCCCGCACGCGCTGGCCGTGCGCGCCGAGGTGAGCGCGGTGGTGGAGCGTGCGCGGGCGCTGTTCGCGCCGGGCCGGGACACCGATCTGCGGACCGTCTCCCGGACGTTCACGATCGTCGGCTCCGACACGATCGCCGGCACCCAGGCCGCCGCCCTGTTCGCCAGGGCCGCCGCGGAGGCGCCCGGGATCCGCATCCGCTTCCTCGCCGAGGCCCACGTGGACCTGCCGTACCTGCGGCAGGGCACGGCCGACCTGGAGGTCGGGGCGATCGACACCACCGCGCCCGAGGTGCGGGTGGAGCAGCTCCATGAGGACCGCATGCTCGGTGTCGTACGGTCCGGGCACCCGCTGCTGGCCGGCGAGGTGACCCCCGAGCGGTACGCGACCGCGGCCGGTCACCTGAACGTCTCGCGGCGCGGCAAGCTGCACGGCCCGGTCGACGCCAGGCTGGCCGAACTCGGTCTGGAGCGCCGGGTGGTGGGCACCGTCGGCACCTTCCCGGCCTCCCTCTTCGTGCTGCGCGACTCCGACCTGATCGGCCTGATCACCTCCTGGGGGGTCCCGCTGGCCACCGCCCTGGGCCTCACCACCTTCGAGGTCCCGCTGCCGCTGCCGCCGATCCCCATCGGCCTGGCCTGGCACCCGCGCCACGATGCCGACCCGGCCCATGCCTGGTTGCGGGGCTGCGTACGGGAGCTGATGGCCGGAGCCGCCGCCGGTGCCGCGCCGTAGCCGCTCATTTAAATTCAGTATTCGCGGAGTGTAATCTCCCGGGCATTCACAATTTCTTCGAATGTGCGGGCGGTGGGCATTATATAACTTCTCTTCCGGGTGACGTAATTCCCCCGAACGCTCCAAACACCGCCCGGTGTGACGGTCGTTAAGGTGACCGTGACGCGATTGGACTGGTGCGCAGCCGAAGATCATCCGACAACCGTGCTTCGGTGGCCCGGCAGTATGGATATCACCTCATGCTCGGACCTGCTCGATGACTTCCTGAAGAGAATCAACTCGATGGAAAACGAATATCGGCGGACCTTGGCGGATCTGTACGGAGCCTTCTGAGGCAGGGTGCGGAGGTAATCGATGGACGGGATTCAGCACGACTCGGGGCCGGGTCTCTACGACCACCCCGGCTTCTACGACCACCCCGGTCTCTACGACCACGCCTGGGGTGCCCCGGAGCCGGACGTCGCGGCGAACGACTGGGACCCGGTCGAGGAGCTGGCGCAGATACTGTCCGCACCGACCGTGGCCGCGGCCCCCACCCTGCTGGACGTGCCGACCCAGCGCCGGGGCAGTCGCCGGCGGGTCCGGCACCGGGTCCGCCACGACTCCCACCTGCTCGACGGCGGCCGGAGCGTCACGCACATCACGCTCCTGATCGCGACGGTCTCGCTGTGTGCGGTGTCCATGCTGGCCTGGTCCCTCTGCTACTCCTACGCCCAGCTGCGCGGCATCGCCTCCTCGGTGCTCCCCGGCGGCCTGGCGCAGTACTGGCCGCTGACGGTCTACGGTCCGTGGTTCGTGGCGGCGCTGTCCGTCCTGCGGGCCACCGCCCAGCGCCGCAGCGCGCGCCGGTCCTGGTGCGTCGTGCTGGCCGCCTCCGTCGTGGCCGTCGCGCTGTGCATCAGCCACTCCTCCCACGCCCTGCTGTCCTTAGTCATCTTCGGGATCCCGCCCGTCACCGCCCTGGTCTGCTTCTGGGAGCTCGTCGGCCAGATCTCGACCAAGAACGCGCCCCGGCACGCCACGCCCAGCGCATCGGCGGGCACCGCGCCCTGACCCCGAACCGCCCCCCGGGAGCCCTGGCTCTCCCCGGGGGGTTTGTTCATGCATGTCCGACTGTTCCGTGACGCCGCACACTTTCGCTCGACGATTGCGCATGCAATCCGGAGCCGAGGGCAGGTGCTGGCGGTCCCCGAGTGTGACCCGGACGTCACACAGGGGCACCGAACAGGAACGGAAGGCAATACCGATCATGGCGGACAGCACGGCACGAGCGACCATCCATGCCGCGGGCGACTGGCTGGCAGCGGTCTCCGGCGCGACACGCGAGATCATCGACCCCGCGGACGGCCTGCCCTTCGCCGTGGTCGCCGAGGGCGACGAGAAGGACGCCGAGACGGCGGTGGCCGCCGCCCGGCACGCCTTCGACACCGGCGACTGGCCGAGGACCCCCGTCGCCGAGCGTGCCGCCCTGCTCCGCCGGGTCGCCGACCTCCTCGTACGCGACCGCGAACAGCTCGGCCTCCTGGAGAGCCGGGACGCGGGCAAGACCGTCGAGGAGGGGCGCGTCGACATCGACTGCGTCGCCGACGCCTTCCGCTACTTCGCCGACCTGGTCGCCGCGGAGGGCGCGGGCCGGGTCATCGACGCGGGTTCGGCCGACATCCACAGCGTCGTCGTGTCCGAACCGGTCGGCGTGTGCGCGTTGATCACGCCCTGGAACTACCCGCTACTCCAGGCCAGTTGGAAGATCGCTCCGGCTCTCGCGGCCGGCAACACCTTCGTGGTCAAGCCCAGCGAGCTCACCCCGCTGACGACGGTCGCCCTGATCGGACTGCTCGCCGAGGCCGGCCTGCCCGCCGGAGTCGCCAACCTCGTCACCGGTCCCGGCCACACCGTCGGCGCCCGGCTCGCCGAGCACCCCGACGTCGACCTGGTCTCCTTCACCGGCGGCCTGGCCAGCGGCACCAAGGTCGCCCAGGCCGCCGCGCCCACCGTCAAGAAGGTCGCCCTCGAACTGGGCGGCAAGAACCCCAACGTCGTCTTCGCCGACGCCTGCGCCACGCAGGAAGGTTTCGACACCGCCGTCGACCAGGCCCTCAACGCCGCGTTCATCCACAGCGGCCAGGTCTGCTCGGCCGGCGCCCGGCTGATCGTCGAGGAGCCGGTCCGGGAGCGGTTCGTCGCCGAACTCGCCCGCAGGGCGGCGCGGATCCGGCTCGGCCGGGGCACCGCGGAGGGCGTCGAGTGCGGCCCGCTCGTCTCCGCGCAGCAGCGCGCCAAGGTCGAGGCGTACGTGGCGTCGGCGCTGGCGGAGGGCGCGGTGCTGCGCGCGGGCGGCAAGCGCCCCGAACCGTCCGCCGACCGCCCCGCCACCGGCTACTTCTACGAGCCCACCGTCCTCGACCAGTGCCACCGCGGAATGCGGGTCGTGCGCGAGGAGGTCTTCGGCCCGGTCCTCACCGTCGAGACCTTCCGCACCGAGGACGAGGCGGTCGCCCTCGCCAACGACACCGAGTACGGACTCGCGGGCGCCGTGTGGAGCACGGACGCCGGCAAGGCCCGGCGGGTCGCGGGCCGGCTGCGGCACGGCACCGTCTGGATCAACGACTTCCACCCCTACCTGCCGCAGGCGGAGTGGGGCGGCTTCGGAAAGAGCGGGACCGGCCGTGAGCTGGGCCCCGCCGGGCTCGCCGAGTACCGCGAGACCAAGCACGTCTACCAGAACCTCGCGCCGAAGCCGGTGCGCTGGTTCGCCGGCTGAGCCCTTCCGACCGCCGTACGCGAGAAGCCTTTTGGAGCACCCCCATGTCCCGCACGTCCCACCGTCCCCACGTCTACGACTACGTCGTCGTCGGCGGCGGAACCGCCGGTTCCGTCATAGCCTCCCGCCTCACCGAGAACCCGGACGTCACCGTCGCCGTCATCGAGGGCGGCCCCAGCGACGTCGGCCGCGACGACGTCCTCACCCTGCGCCGCTGGATGGGCCTGCTCGGCGGCGAGCTGGACTACGACTACCCGACCACCGAGCAGCCGCGCGGCAACTCCCACATCCGGCACAGCCGCGCCCGGGTGCTGGGCGGCTGCTCCAGCCACAACACCCTCATCTCCTTCAAGCCGCTGCCCTCCGACTGGGACGAGTGGGAGGCGGCGGGCGCCAAGGGCTGGGGCGCGGTGCCGATGGAGGCCTACTACGCCCGCCTCCTCAACAACATCGTCCCGGTCGACGAGAAGGACCGGAACGCCATCGCCCGCGACTTCGTCGACGCGGCCCAGCAGGCGCTGGGCGTCCCGCGCGTGGAGGGGTTCAACCGCCGCCCGTTCACCGAGGGCGCCGGCTTCTTCGACCTCGCCTACCACCCCGAGACCAACAAGCGGTCGAGCGCGTCGGTGGCCTACCTCCACCCGGTCCTGGACGAGCGCCCCAACCTGCACCTCCTCCTGGAGACGTGGGCGTACCGCCTGGAGCTGGACGGCACCCGGGCCGAGGGCGTGCACGTCCGCACCAGGGACGGCGAGGAACTCCTCGTACGGGCCCGCAACGAGGTCGTCCTGTGCGCCGGCGCCGTCGACTCCCCGCGGCTGCTGCTCCACTCGGGCATAGGCCCGGCACCGGACCTCGACGCCCTCGGCATCCCGGTCGCGCACGACCTCCCGGGCGTCGGCGAGAACCTCCTCGACCACCCCGAGTCGGTGATCGTCTGGGAGACGAACGGCCCGATCCCGGAGAACTCCGCGATGGACTCCGACGCGGGCCTGTTCGTCCGCCGCGACCCCGAACAGGCGGGCCCGGACCTGATGTTCCACTTCTACCAGGTCCCCTTCACCGACAACCCCGAGCGCCTGGGCTACCAACGCCCCGCGCACGGCGTCTCGATGACCCCGAACATCCCCAAACCCCGCAGCCGCGGCCGCCTCTACCTGACCAGCGCCGACCCGTCCGTGAAGCCCGCGCTCGACTTCCGCTACTTCACCGACGAGGACGACTACGACGGCCGCACGCTCGTCGACGGCATCCGCATCGCCCGCGAGATCGCGAGGACCGAGCCGCTGGCGGGCTGGCTGAAGCGCGAGGTGTGCCCCGGCCCGGAGATCGTCGGTGACGCGGAACTGAGCGAGTACGCCCGCAAGGCCGCGCACACCGTCTACCACCCGGCGGGCACCTGCAGGATGGGTGCGGCCGACGACCAACTGGCCGTCGTCGACCCGGAGCTGCGGATCCGCGGCCTGGACGGCATCCGGATCGCCGACGCCTCCGTCTTCCCGGCCATGCCGGCCGTGAACCCGATGATCGGGGTGCTGATGGTCGGCGAACGGGCCGTGGACCTCCTGAAGGGCGGTGCGTGATGACCGGTACGACCCCTGTCTTCTCCGTCGAGGGCCTGTGGAAGGTGTTCGGCCCCAAGGCCGACCGCGTCCCGGGCGACCCCGAACTGACCGGCCTGTCCCCGGCCGAACTCCGCACCCGCACCGGCTGCACGGCCGCCGTCCGCGACGTCTCCTTCGACGTGCGCAAGGGCGAGGTCTTCGTGGTGATGGGCCTGTCCGGGTCCGGCAAGTCCACCCTGGTCCGGTGCCTGACCCGGCTCATCGAGCCGACGGCCGGTGCCATCGCCATCGACGGCGAGGACGTCCGCGCGATGGACAGGGGCCGGCTGCGGGAACTGCGCCGGCACCGGGCCGCGATGGTCTTCCAGCACTTCGGGCTTCTCCCGCACCGGTCCGTCCTCGACAACGTCGCGTACGGCCTGGAGATCCAGGGCGTCGGCCGGTCCGAGCGGCGTGCGCGGGCCGCCGAGGTCGTCGCCAAGGTCGGCCTGGAGGGCATGGAGCAGCGCCGCCCCGGCCAGCTGTCCGGCGGCCAGCGCCAACGGGTCGGCCTGGCACGGGCGCTGGCCGTGGACCCGGAGGTCCTCCTCTTCGACGAGCCGTTCAGCGCGCTCGATCCGCTGATCCGGCGCGACATGCAGGACGAGGTGGTCCGGCTGCACCGGGAGGAGGGCCGCACGATGGTCTTCATCACCCACGACCTGTCGGAGGCGCTCAAACTCGGCGACCGCATCGCCCTGATGCGGGACGGCAGGGTGGTGCAGCTGGGCACCCCGGAGGAGATCGTCGGCTCCCCGGCCGACGACTACGTCCGTGAGTTCGTCCGCGACGTGCCGCGCGAGCAGGTCATGACGGTCCGCTCCGCGATGCGAGCGCCGGGCGGCACCGACTCGGCGGACGGCCCTGCGGTCGCCCCCGGGGCGACCGTCGCCGAGGCGATCGAGGTGGTGGCGGGGGCCGGCGCCCCCGTACGGGTCGTGGACGGCGACCGCTGCGTCGGCGTGGTCGACGCGGACACGTTGCTCGGCGTCGTGGCGAAGGGGGATGCCTGCGGCGCGTCGGCCGCGGGTGGTGGTGGGCCGGTCGCGCAGTTCCCCGCGCCCCTGGGTGGGGATGCGGAGCGTCCGCTGGAAGGTCCCGCGGCTGCGGGCAGTCGTGCCGCTGGGGCGGCACGGGTGGGCGCGGCGTCACCCCGTGAGCGCGGGCGAGTGACACCACCCGCTCCTCGGACCAGCCCGGAGGACGTCTGATGGCGACGATCAGTGTTCCCGGCCCTCGTCGACTGGCGCTCCCGGCCGGCCGGGCCGCCCGTAAGCTCCTCGCCCTCGCGGTGATGGCCGCGGTCCTCGTGCCCGTCGCCGACGCCCGCTGGGCATCGGCCTCCTGGCCCCGTCACCTCACCGTCGACCTCTCCTCCCCCCTCACCTCCGCCAGCAACTGGGTCATCGACAACCGGGACACGCACCCCCTCTTCCTCTACTTCTTCGGCTACGTCAGCGACGCCGTCGTCCTGACCGTCCGCGCCGTCTACCTCACGCTCCTCGCGGCGGGGTGGCCCGGCGTCACCGTGGTCGCCGCCGCCGTCGCGCACCGCGTCGCGGGGACGCGGCTCGCCGTCGGTACCGCCGCCGCGTTCCTCGCCTGTGGTGCCCTCGGCATGTGGGTGCCGACGATGCAGACCCTCGCGCTGATGGTCGTCGCCGTGCTCGCGTCCGTGGCCGTGGGCCTCGTGCTCGGCCTCGGGGCCGGTCTCTCCGACCGGCTGAACCGCGCCCTGCGCCCGGTCCTCGACACCATGCAGGTGCTGCCCGCCTTCGCCTATCTCCTCCCCGTCGTCCTGGTCTTCGGCATCGGCGTCCCCGCGGCCGTCCTCGCCACCGTCGTCTACGCCGCGCCGCCCATGGCCCGGCTCACCGCCCTCGGCCTGCGCGGCGCCGACCCCGAGGTGCTGGAGGCCGTCGACTCGCTCGGCGCCACCCGCACACAGCGGCTGCTGACCGCCCGCATCCCGCTGGCCCGCAAGGAACTCCTCCTCGGCCTCAACCAGACGATCATGATGGCGCTGTCGATGGCGGTCATCGCGTCCGTCATCGGCGCGGGCGGTCTCGGCGACCGCGTCTACCAGGCCCTCGCCTCGGTCGACGTCGGCGCGGCCCTCGCCGCCGGTATCCCGATCGTGCTCCTCGCGGTCGTACTGGACCGCATCACCGCGGCGGCGGGCGAGCGCGGCGACGTCCGGAAGGCTCCCGTCGGCCTCCTGTACGGCCTCGGCGCCACCGTCGCCGTCGCGCTCGGCGCCCGGCTCCTCGGCCGCCTCGACTGGCCCACCGCCTGGACCCTGAACTTCGCCGGACCGGTCAACCGCGCCGTCGACTGGATGACCGCCCACCTGTACACGGGCGTGCCGGTCGTGGGCGGCACCGCCGACTGGGCGGGGCACTTCACCACCTGGGTCCTCGACCCCGTGCGCTCCGGACTGCAGTGGCTGCCGTGGTGGGCGGTGCTGTTCGTGGTCGCCGCGCTGGCCTGGCTGATCGGCACCTGGCGCACCGCGCTCACCGCCGTCCTCGCGATGGCCGCGATCGGCGTGCTGGGGGTGTGGGAGCCGTCGCTGGACACCCTGTCCCAGGTCCTCGCAGCCGTCGCGGTGACCCTCGTGCTCGGCTTCGCCGCCGGCATCGCCGCCGCCCGCAGCGACCGCGTGGAGCGGGCCCTGCGGCCCGTCCTGGACGTCTTCCAGACCATGCCGCAGTTCGTGTACCTCATCCCGGTCGTCGCGCTGTTCGGTGTCGGCCGCGCGCCCGCCGTCGCCGCCGCCGTCGTCTACGCGCTGCCTGCCGTCGTACGGATCACCGCGCAGGGGCTGCGCCAGGTGGACCCGGCCGCCCTGGAGTCCGCGCGGTCGCTCGGCGCGACCGGGCGCCAGCAACTGCTGCAGGTGCAACTCCCGCTCGCCCGCCGCGCGTTGCTGCTCGCCGTGAACCAGGGCGTGGTACTCGTCCTCGCCGTCGTCATCATCGGCGGTCTGGTGGGCGGCGGTGCCCTCGGGTACGACGTCGCCTTCGGCCTCGCCCAGGGCGACCTGGCCACCGGGCTGGTCGCCGGTGCCGCCATCGTCTGCCTGGGGCTGATGCTCGACCGGGTCACCCAGCCCACGGAACGCCGTACGCGGAAGGGAGCGTGACCATGCGCCGTACGACACTCGTCGCCGCCGTCTCCGTCCTCGTGCTCACCACCGGGTGCGGTGCCGCCGACATGACCAGGCAGGCCTCGCCGTTCGCCGACGCGCAGGGCTCGAACACCGTGACCCTGTCCGTGCAGTCCTGGGTCGGCGCGCAGTCGAATGTGGCTGTCGCCCAGTACCTCCTCGAGCACAAGCTCGGCTACCGCGTCGACACCGTGCAGGTCGACGAGGTGCCGGCCTGGGACGCGCTCAGCCAGGGCCGCGTCGACGCGATCCTGGAGGACTGGGGGCACCCGGACCAGGAGAAGCGGTACGTCGACGACAAGAAGACCATCAGCCGGGGCGGGGAGCTCGGGGTCACCGGGCACATCGGGTGGTTCGTGCCGACCTATCTCGTCAAGCAGCACCCGGACATCACGGACTGGAAGAACCTGAACAAGTACGCCTCGCTCTTCCGTACCGCGGAGAGCGGCGGCAAGGGGCAGCTCCTGGACGGCTCACCGTCGTACGTCACCAACGACAAGGCGCTGGTGAGCAACCTGAAACTGGACTACCAGGTCGTCTTCGCCGGGTCCGAGGCCGCCCAGATCACCCAGATCAAGCAGTTCGCCAAGGAGAAGAGGCCCTTCCTCACCTACTGGTACGCGCCGCAGTGGCTGTTCAAGAAGGTGCCGATGACCGAGGTGAGGCTGCCCGCCTACAAGGAGGGCTGTGACGCCGACGCGGCCAAGGTCGCCTGCGCGTACCCGCACACCCCGTTGCAGAAGTACCTCAACACCTCCTTCGCGCACAGCGGCGGCAGGGCCGCGGCCTTCCTGAAGAAGTTCACGTGGACGACCGAGGACCAGGACCAGGTCTCCCTGATGATCGCCGACCAGAAGCTCAGCCCCGAGGAGGCCGCCAGGAAGTGGGTGGACGGCCACCCCGACGTGTGGAAGAGCTGGCTGTCCTGAACCGGCCGCCGGGCCTGCCGCCGCGTCACCGGTCCGGCCGTAGACCGGTGACCCGAAGGTATGTCCGGCGGTTACCCCTCCGGCCGATGCCCGAGGGAGGCGTACGTGGTCTACACGCGCAAGAACGTCAACAGGCTGACCCGAGCCGAGCGGCGCCGGTTCGTGGACGCGGTGCTGGAGGTCAAACGCCGAGGTGAGTACGACGAGTTCGTGCGGATCCACATCGCGCACAACTCCGCCGACCGGGAACACCGGCTGCGCACCGCCCACATGGCGCCCTCCTTCCTGCCCTGGCACCGCAAGCTGCTGCTCGAACTGGAGCGGGCGCTGCGCAGGGTGGACGCGTCGGTGACGGTGCCGTACTGGGACTGGACCCGGGACCGGGCGCCGGACTCCCCGCCATGGGCCGATGATCTGCTCGGCGGCAACGGACGGCGCTCGGACCGGCAGGTGATGACGGGCCCGTTCGCCTACCGGGCGGGCCACTGGAAGATCACCGAGAACGTGACCGACGTGCACTACCTCACCCGCGACCTCGGCCATGCCCGGGCCCCGATCCAGCTGCCGACCGGCCGCGACGTCGAGTCCGCGCTGGCCGACCCGGTCTACGACAGCTGGCCCTGGAACTCGGCCGTCACCCACGGGTACCGCAACAAGCTGGAGGGCTGGGGGAGCGGCCGGGGCAGCGTCTCCTGGCAGAACCACAACCGGGTCCACCACTGGGTCGGCGGGGTGATGGTCAGTGCCGCGTCCGTCAACGACCCGGTCTTCTGGCTGCATCACTCCTTCGTCGACCTGCTGTGGACCCGCTGGCAGCGCCGGCACCCCGGCCACACCTACCTCCCCGCCGAGCCCCCGGGCGCGGGTGATCCCCAGCACGGCCGGGTGGTGGCCCGGCACCAGCAGCTGCCGCCCTGGAACGTCACTCCGGCCGAACTGGAGGACGTGCACGGGATCTACAGGTACGAGTAGGCGGTGCGCTTGTCCGTTCGAGATGTCACACATCCCGCTGAACTCACGGCGACACAGCGATCATCGCGCGCGTACGGCTCGCCGTTGATGATGAAGCTGGTGTCTTCTGCGAAGGAGAGCCACCGTGCGAATTTCTGACATCCAGCGCTGTGAGATCCGGCCCGGACGGCTCGTCGAGTGGAGGTTCAGCCCGGTGACGATCGCGGCCGCGGCGGCACTGCCGCCGGATCCGCGGCCGCCGGCGTACATCCAGGAGTCGCACATCAGAACGGCCCGGTCGGTGCGCGAGGACGGGCTGTTCGTGCCGACCTGGCTGGGTGCCGCGTTCGACCTGCCGGGCAAGGTCGATCTCGACGCCCTGGAAGGGGCGTTGCGCGGCTGGACACTGCGGCACGAGACGCTGCGCAGCGGCTTCCGGTGGGCCGGTGACGACATGCAGCGCTTCACGCTCGCCGAGAGCGACGTGTCCCTGCACCGCGAGGTGGTCGGCGAGTTCACCGACGCGGGGGCGCTCACCCGGTACCTGCAGGATCGGTTCGACGCCGCGGCGGACGCGCTCGGCTGGCCGAACCTCATCTACACGGCCGTCGTACGCGAGGACTCCACCAGCGTGTACATGGCCTTCGACCACACCAACGTCGACGCCTACTCGATCCACCGGCTCCCCGAGGAGATCAACGCGCTGTACGCGGCGGCCGTCGCGGGAAGCCCCGTCACCGCTCCGTCCGTGGGGAGTTACGTCGACTTCTGCGAGCAGGAGCGGGCGAACGCGGACGGCATCGACGACGCACACGCGATCGTGGCGCGCTGGCGGGAGTTCATCGCCCGGTGCGGCGGCCGGCTCCCGGAGTTCCCCGTCGACCTCGGTCTCGAACCCGGCGGGGTGCTGCCCACCCAGAGGCTGGTGTGCGAGCCGCTCGTCGACGCGGACGCCGCTGCCGCGTTCGAGGCGTACTGCCGTCCCTACGGCGGCAGTCTGGTGGGCATCCTGGCCGCGACCAGCCTGATCGTCCACGAACTCGGCGGCCAGCCGGTGTACCGCACCGTCGTGCCGTTCCACACCCGGCTGAAGTCCGCGTGGTCGGACTCGGTGGGCTGGTACGTCGGCGGCGCACCCATCGAGGTGCCCGCGGCACGGGACCTGGAGACCGCGCTCGACACGGTCCGCGCCGAACTGCGTGCCAACCGGTCGCTGGCCCGCATCCCGCTCGCCCGCGTACTGCGGCTGCTCGGCGCGGACTTCAGGCCGACCTCGCCCGACATGTACTCGATCATCTCGTACGTGGACGCCCGTCTCATCCCCGGCGCGGCCGACTGGGCCGAGCAGAAGGCGTACGGGCTGCTCCGGGTCTCGTACGGCGACCAGGTCTGCGCCTGGGTCAACCGGCTGCACGAGGGCCTGTGGTTCGCCTGCCGTTACCCGGACACCGACATCGCCTACAAGAACGTGCGGCGGTACGTCGAGCGCCTGCGGGACCTGATCCTGTCCGTGCCCGCGACCGGCCGCCCGCGGCCCGCGGAGCTGGCGCTCTCCTGACCCAACTCTCCCCATCCATAAGGTGATTATGTGTTGCTATGTCACCCTGGGGGTGGATGTCCGTTGTGGAACCCCTTGTCCCGCTACTGCTAGTGTTCACGCCATCACGCTAGGCAATCAATTCGCTGTATGAGCAAAGGACCGAGGGTTCCATGCGCAAGCTTCAGCAGGTCGTGATCGCAGCAGTGGCGGCGGCCGGCGGTCTGTCCGCCGTCGGCGCCACCCCCGCCGTGGCCGACTCCTACGACAGTGGGCCACAGGTGTCCAACCACTACCGCCCCTACCAGGAGTGCAGCCCGCAGACGGTGTCCGAGAACGACGTCCCGATCGGTGTGCTCGGCCTCGCCGACACCCTCGACACCACCTGCGGCCAGTACAACCAGGCCTTCGGCGGCTGAGTTCGGCGGGTGTCCTCACGACAGGAAGCGCATCACATGTTCAGCGGGAAGATCAGCGGGAAGAAGATCGCGGCTGTCTCGGGGCTCCTCGGCGGCCTCGCCGTGGCCTGTGCCGGCCTCGTCCCGGCGTACGCCGCGGCGGGTCCGGGGAAGTGCACCGACGATCTCATGGGCAACCTCACCTGCACCCAGCGGATCAGGGGTGAGGTTCCCGAGGGCGGATCCATTCCGCACCAGGAGACCTGCAAGCCTGTGCAGCCCGTGCAGTTGCCCGCGGTCCTTGGTCAGGGCACGGAGCGGCTCGGGCCCGAGGTGACCTGTTCCCCCGGAACCGTCGGGGTGGCGCCCGTGGAGAAGGGCGACGAGCCGGAGTCGCCCGCCGACCCGTTCGGTGTCATGGGCCGGATCCTTCCGGTCGGTGGCCGGTAGCGCCAATACGGCAGACGGGGCTGATGCGCAACATGGCGGGCGCAGATCCCCCGTTGACTACGGAGTGTGTGTATATGCTCACATTAAGTAGTCGAGCCGGGCGCTACCGCCTGGACCAGAAAGGGTCAATCATGCGTAAGTTTCAGCGCGTCGCACTCGTAGCGGCGACGGTTGCGGGGCTCTCCTTCCTCGGTGCCGGGGTCAGCTCCGCCGCCGGCGGCGAGGACGCGCCCCCGCAGATCACCGCCGTGGCGAACTCGACGGCCAACGCCCTGGCCGTCGGCGGTGGTTACTACGCCGCTCCGCAGGCCCAGCCGCAGGCGCAGCCCGAGGCCCAGCCCGAGGCGCAGCCGCAGGAGCAGGGGAACTCCGGCCCCGAGCAGGGCGGTTACGACCAGAACCAGGGTGGCGAGTAAAAACGCACCCCGCACGAACTCGGTATCCCGCGCCGGCACCGTTTCGGTCCGCTCGCCGGTGTGCTGAGTGACCACCATGGCGAAAGCAGCCCGGACGCACCCCGACTCCGTCGAGGTATGCGTCCGGGCTGCTTTGCGTCGACCTTCGCAGAGGAAGACAACTCATGATCACTGCACGGAAGATGGCCACCGTCTCGGGGCTCGTCGGAAGTCTCGCCGCGCTCTGTGTCGGCGCCGGGCACGCGTACGCGGACCCGTCCCCGGGCGACTGCAGGACGACCGCCCAGGGCGGCACCGTCTGCGTCCACAAGAGCGAGACGCATATCGACAAGAACGGCACGCATGTCGTCAAGCAGGCGCAGGACTGCTCGACCTCGGACCGTCCGCGCGTGGTGTTCCCGGACGACCAGCTGGGGAGTGAGGGATCACACGGCGTCGGGGAGGTCGTGGACTGCTCCAACAAGGCCGAGTTGCCCAAGGGCTTCAAGAGGCCGCACGTCGAGTTCTGAGGGCTCTGAGGAGTACGGAAACGACAGTCCCCGGTTTCCCGGCCGATGGCCGGGAAACCGGGGACTGTCGTTTGGTCCTACTACTTACCGAACGCGCTGTTGCTGCAGCCCATGCTCGAGCCCAGGGACGACTGCTGCGCACCCGAGTTGCCCTCGCCGTTCAGCAGGTTGCCGCCCAGGCCGTTGAGAATGCCGACCTCGCCGAGGATGTCGAGGTTCAGGTCGTGCGACTTACAGCTGCTGCTCTGCTGGATGTTGAATTCGTCGCCCTTCTTGCCCCAGCCCTGGTCGGCGTGAGCGGCGCCGGCGCCGAGGAGCCCGAAGCTCCCGAATGCGGTGACGAGAACGGCGGCGGTGCGGAGCTTGTGCATGTCATCTCCGATGAACGAGGTGGATGCGATCTGCGGGAAGTCGCGATCTGTGTCATAAAGGCTGATACGAAATACCCGAGACAACCGCGCGACGCGCCGAATACCCCTGTATTTCGCTGCTTTGCCCACTCGCCTGCACACACGAATGGTCCCGGCGCCGGGCGCCGGGACCATTCAGTGCTGCTGTTGCCGGCCTCAGAAGGCGCTGTTGTTGCAGCCCATCGTCGAACCGAGGTTGGTGGCCTGGGCGCCCGGGTTGCCCTCACCGTTCAGGGCGCTGCCCAGCAGGCCGTTGAGCAGGCCGACCTCACCGAGGACGTCGAGGTTCAGGTCGTGCGACTTGCAGTGCGAGCTCTGGGTGATGTTGAACTTGTCGCCGTGCCCGTGGCCCTCGCCGCCGGCGTAAGCCGTACCGCTGACCAGGCCGATGCTGCTCAGGGCGGCGACCAGGACGGCAGCGTTGCGAAGCTTGCGCATGTCATCTCCGTGGAGTGGGGGGTTGCGATCTGTGGAAGATCGACTTTTTACAATTACCGGAGATTAGTACCTAATAGGGCAAATCCGGCAACGACGCGCTGTTCTCTGCGATACACGGCAGAAACACCCGAAAAGTCGAACGGGCGTCAGCCCTGGTACTGCGCGCTGGCCAGGGCGTTCGACTGGCTGTTGGCCTGGGTGCAGTCGACGCCCCGGGTCTGGGAGGCGGCGAGCAGGGCGACCGGGACGTTCGCGTCGAGCAGGGACTGCGGGCTGCACTCCTGGTACGGACGGAACAGGTTGTTCTGCTCCACCGGTCCGCCCTGCGCCTGTTGCGGCGCCTGAGGCGAGATCTGGGGGCTGATCTGCGGGTTCAGCTGGGGGTTGAGCTGCGGGGCGACCTCTGTGCCGCGCTGCGGGGCCTGTTGCTGGGCCGGCGTGCCGTACGTCTGCGCGGTCGCCTGGGCGGAGGTGGCCGCGGCGGCCTGGGCGTCCGGCTGCGACAGGGGAGTCGGTCCGGTCCCGTAGGAGACGGGGGCGGCGGAGCTGGGGGCGGCACCGACAGCGGTCAGACCGCCGGCTGCCGCGACGATGAGCGCGACTTGCCGAAACTTGCGCATGGAATCCTCGGCTCTTCATTTGATCTGTGCACGGAACCTGATGAAATGACTGATGAGGCAGCGCGGTTATCGCTTTATCGCCGCACCGGGCGGCTGGGATGCCCCTTCGCCCTCACCCCGTGGGCAACGAGGGGCATGCGGACCCGGATACGGGCGCGGTGCCGTGTCACCCGTTTGCCGAAAGGCATATGAGCGGCAACGTCCGGATCGGTGACGGCAATTGGGTGACGCGATGCCGAATTCCCGTGACCATCGCCCGACATTCCTCGTTCCGGTGGGGAGAGGGCAGCGGCCGAGGACCTGAAGAGAACGAGGCGAATCGCCGCCGGCTCCGATGCGAGGTTCGCGTGCTGCTCGGGAGTACCGCTGCTGAGAGTGCAGTGTCATTACCGCACCGTCCGCACGCGCGACCGCACCGAACGCAATGGACTTTCTCATCTCCAGGTATCGAAGGGCCGAGGGTTTCATGCGCAAGCTTCACAAGGCCGCGCTCGTTCTGGCGGCGGCCGGCGGACTGTCCGCCATCGGCGCGGGCGTCAGCTATGCCGACGCTCCCGTCGGGTACGGCGGTCCGGCTCCGGCGCCGGCTCCGGACCAGCCGTATCCCCAGGCCCCGCCCCCGGCACCCGCTCCGCCGCAGGGACCCTACGCGGCCGGCCAGACCCAGGGCTCGGCCCAGGCCACCGTCCCGGCGTACCCGCAGCAGCAGGCCGCTCCGCCCCAGTACCAGCAGGCGCCGCCGCCCCCGCAGTACCAGCAGGCCCCGCCGCCCCAGCAGTACCCGCAGCAGCAGACCGGTTACGCCGCCGCCTCGGCCTCGTCGCAGGGCTCGGCGCAGGCCACCGCCGCGCCCGCGTACCCGCAGCAGCAGTACGCCCCGGCGCCGCAGTACCAGCAGGCCCCGCCGCCCCAGCAGTACGCGCAGCCGCAGGCCGCCCCCGCCTACCCGCAGCAGCAGTACGCGCCGGCCCCGCAGTACCCCCAGCCCCAGCAGCAGGCCGCCCCGCCGCAGGTCGTCCCGCAGGTCATGCCCCAGGTCATGCCGCAGGTCGCCCCGCAGCTGGCCGTTCCCCAGGGCTACGCACCGGAGGGCCCGACGCGCGTCACCCCGCAGGTGAACCCCCAGGTGAACCCGCAGGTGAACCCGCTCATCAACCCCGTGCTCGGCGCGCCGGGCGTGCCCGGGCTCGCACCGGTCGGACTCGGCCAGGTCGCGGCGCCTCCCGTCGGCCAGCTGGGGCTTCCCCGCCTCGGCTGACGCCCTCCCGCCACCGTCCGCACCCTTCATCGACCCGTAGCGGATCCCTGTCCGCTCGACCTACGGAGAACCCATGCGCAAGTTCCACAAGGCGGTCCTCGTGGGCGCCGCCGTCCTCGGCAGCGTCGGCTCGTTCGGCGGCGGCACCGCCTTCGCACACGGTGAGCCGGGCCACGACATCGACGTCACCCAGGGCACCGAGTGCCGCTCCCACGACATGAACATCGAGGTGCTCGGCAGTGTCGGCGCCCTCACCGGCCTGGCGGGCAACCTGCTGAACGGCGAGGGGAACCCCGGCGCGCAGCAGAGCCACCTCGGCTCGGACATGGGCTGCAACAACCAGGCGCTCTGAGCCGCCAGACCGCCCCTCTTCTCTCCTCAGTGATCCCCCCAACACCTCACCGAGTCCGGGTGACCGCCCGCGACGCGTCTGGAAGGGCAGGTACCCCATGAAACGGGTTACCCGGAACAGTGTGATCGCCATGGCCGTCGCCTCTGGCGCGATGGCAGTCGCGGGGACGGCGCACGCCGACTCCGCCGCGGAAGGCACCGCGAGCAACTCGCCCGGAGTGGCGTCCGGCAACACCATCCAGCTGCCGGTGGACATCCCGGTGAACGTGTGCGGGAACACCGTGGACGTGGTCGGGCTGCTGAACCCCGCGATGGGCAACAAGTGCTCCAACGAGGGGCACAAGGCACCGGGCAAGGCGGGCTCCAGCACGTCGGGCCGGTCCACGGCCGACGGAACCGCCCACGACTCGCCGGGAGTTCTCTCCGGCGACCTCATCCAGGTCCCGGTCCACGTGCCCGTGAACGTCAGCGGCAACAGCGCGAACCTGGTGGGCCTCCTCAACCCCGTCTTCGGCAACGAGTCGAGCAACGGTTCCGACGAGCCCGACGCGCCGGTACCGTCCACCCCGTCGACGCCGCGGGTGCACCACGAGCCGCAGCACCCGGCCAAGACGCACCCAAGGCGGACCACCGTCGTGCAGCAGCGGACGACCGGCACGCTCGCCCACACCGGCGCGGCCAGCCCCTGGGCGCCGGCCGCCGTGAGCCTGGCCTCCCTGGCGACCGGCGTGGTGCTCTACCGGCGCTTCCGCCCCGGGGCGGGCAGCGCGTCGTACGTCTGAGCGGTCCGGCGAAGTCCGCCGCGGCTCGGCAGCGCCCCGAAGCGGCGCCGGGGGTACTCCCGGCCGAAGGCTGGGGGAGGAACTGCGCGGCCGGCCACGGCGGCGCCGCAGTCGACGGCCGGCACTCGCGGAGCGCTCAGCGCGGCAGCGCGTCCAGCGACCCGAGGGCCCGTCGTAGCAGGCCCGGTCCGAACGTGACGCGGGTGGCCCCGAGTTCGCCGAGTTCGGCGGGCGAGGGGCCTTCGCCGTCCACACGGGCGTACATGTTCAGCGGTCCCTCGATGCCGGCGCGCAGACGGGGGAGGACGGCGGTGGGGGCGCCGATCGGGTAGACGCAGTCGGCGCCCGCCGCCATGTACAGCGCGGCTCGCTCGACCGCCTGGTCCGGATCGCCGGTGCCGCGTTCGAAGGTGTCGACGCGGGCGTTGAGGAACAGCCGGTCACCCGCGGCCGAGCGGACCTCGGCCAGCCACTCGGCGTGCTCGTGCGGGTCCTTGAGGACACCCCCGCTGGAGTCCTCCAGGTTGCAGCCGACCGCCCCGGCCTCCAGCAGGCGCTCGACCAGCTCCTTCGGCGCCAGCCCGTAACCGTCCTCCACGTCCGCCGACACCGGAACGTCCACGGCCCGCGCGATCCGCGCCACCGCCGCGAACATCTCCGCCGCCGGAGTGCTGCCGTCCGCGTACCCCAGACTCGCCGCCACCCCGGCACTCGGCGTCGCCAGCGCCGGGAACCCGGCCGCCACCAGGGCCCGCGCGCTCGCCGCGTCCCACGGGCCGGGCAGCACCAGGGGATCGCCGGCCGGGCGCCCGTGGTGCAGCGCCCGGAAGGTCTCGGCCTTGTTCACCCGTGCTGTCCCGGCGTGTAGTGCCCGGGGACCATGCGGGTCGTCACGGCGAACCGGTTCCAGGAGTTGATCACGATGATCGAGGCGATCAGCTGCGTCAGCTGCACCTCGTCGAAGTGCTTCGCGGCCCGCTCGTAGACCTCGTCGGGCACGAAGCCGTCGGTCAGCACCGTGACGGCCTCGGTCAGTTCGATCGCGGCGAGCTCCTGCGCGGTGTAGAAGTGCTTCGACTCCTCCCACGCGCTGAGCTGGACGATGCGTGCGATGCTCTCGCCCGCCGCGAGCGCGTCCTTGGTGTGCATGTCGAGGCAGTACGCGCAGTGGTTGAGCTGCGAGGCGCGGATCTTCACCAGTTCGAACAGCTTGGCGTCCAGGCCCTTACGGGCGGCACCGTCGAGACGGACCATCGCCTTGTAGACCTCGGGCGCGTGCTGGGCCCAGGGGAGGCGGGGGGTGTGCTCGGGGGTGTACTCGGCGTTTTCCTGAGTGCTCATGATGCCGACACTAGGTGCCAGGCAGCCCAGGGGTATGGTCCATTTCCATGGAGAACGC
This sequence comes from Streptomyces sp. NPDC086777, assembly GCF_040702065.1. NCBI lineage: Bacteria > Bacillati > Actinomycetota > Actinomycetes > Kitasatosporales > Streptomycetaceae > Streptomyces > Streptomyces sp. NPDC086777. The sequence continues at coordinate 31,638 of NZ_JBFBJI010000043.1, forward strand.
ATGGGCCACTCCGCCGCCCCGGCCCACTTCGGCCACCCGGCCCACCCGGCTCACGCGGGCCGCCCTGGGCATCGACCTCCACCTGGAGCCGGCCGCCGGTCCGGGCCTGCGCCGGGGCCTGACCGACGCGCTGCGCGAGGCCGTGCGCAGCGGTCGGCTGCTCCCCGGCACCCGGCTGCCCTCCTCCCGCTCCCTCGCGGCCGACCTGGCCATCGCCCGCAACACCGTCGCCGACGCCTACGCCGACCTGGTCGCCGAGGGCTGGCTCACCGCCCGGCAGGGCTCCGGCACCCGGGTCGCGGCGGGCGTGGCGCCGGTACGGCGGGCGGAGCCCCCCGCGGGAACGGCGGCCCACCGGCCCGCCTACGACCTGCGCGCCGGCTTCCCCGACGTCTCCGCATTCCCGCGCACCGAGTGGCTGAAGGCCGCCCGCCGCGCCCTCACCGCCGCCCCCAACGAGGCCTTCGGCTACGGCGATCCGCGCGGCCGGCCCGAACTGCGCACCGCGCTCGCCGCCTACCTCGCCCGCGCCCGGGGCGTGCGCGCCGACCCCGGACGGATCGTGATCTGCGCCGGGTTCTCGCACGGCCTGAGCCTGCTCGGCGGCATGCTGCGGGCCCGTGGGGCGGACACGGTCGCCGTGGAGTCGTACGGCCTCGACGAGCACTGGCAGTTGCTCACGGCGGCCGGTCTCCGCCAGGTCCCGCTGCCCTTCGACGAACTCGGCACGGACCCCGCGGGGTTGGCCAAGGGCCCGGCCGCGCTGCTGCTGACCCCCTCCCACCAGTTCCCGATGGGCGTGCCGCTGCACCACGACCGGCGGGCGGCCGTCGTGGACTGGGCGCGGCGCACCGGCGGCCTGGTCCTGGAGGACGACTACGACGGCGAGTTCCGCTACGACCGCAGGCCCGTCGGTGCCCTCCAGGGCCTCGCCCCCGACGAGGTGGTCTACCTGGGCACCGCCAGCAAGTCCCTGGCGCCCGGGCTGCGGCTCGCCTGGATGGTGCTGCCCCCGGCGGTGGCCGCGGAGGTGACGGCCTTCAAGGGCGGCGTCGACACCTGCAGCGCACCGGAACAGCTGACCCTGGCCGAGTTCATCACCTCCGGCGCCTACGACCGGCACGTCCGCGCCGCCCGGTCCCGCTACCGGCGGCGCCGCGACGCCCTGGTCAGGGCCCTCGCCGAGCGCGCCCCGGCGATCCGGGTCACCGGCATCGCGGCGGGCCTGCACGCGGTGCTGCTGCTGCCGCCCGGCACCCGGGAGCGGGTGATCCGGGCCGCCGCCGACCGCGGCCTCGCCGTCGAGAGCCTCACCCCGCGCCACCGCCATCCCGACGCGGCCGTCGTACCCCCCGACGCCCTCGTCCTCGGCTACGGCACGCCGCCCGACCACGCCTGGTCGGGCGCGCTGGACATCCTGTGCGCGGTGCTGTCCGACCCGGCTGTGACCGGCGCCGCCTGAATTCCCCCGGCGCTTGTGGGGCCGCCCACCCACCGTGTCACCGGTCTGATGCCGTGCAGGGCGTTCACGAGCCACATGAAGGCCCGACGCCACTACCGGCGCACCCGCGACGCCGTGACCGACTGACGGCGGGGGCCGCCCGCGGGCCGCGGGTTCACCCCTCCTCGGCCGTGGCCGGTGCCTCCCCGAACCGGCCCAGGGCCAGCGCCCCCGCCACGGCCACCGCGAAACCGAGCACCGCGAGCCAGGCCAGCCCCTCCCGGGTGCGGTCCCCGAGCCACACCACCCCGATCGCCGCCGGGCCGATCGTCTCCCCGATGACCATGCCGGCCGTCGCCGTGGTCACCGAGCCGCGCTGCAGCGCCGAGGTCAGCAGCATGAAGGCGCCCCCACCCCCGACCAGCAGCGCATACGTCGCGGGGTCGGTGAGCAGCCCGGCCGGCCGCAGGGTGTCGATCAGCCGTACCGACACCTCCACCACGCCGAACCCGAACCCCGCCCCGAGGCCGAGGACCAGCGCCCGGCCGCGCCCGGTCAGCCGCCCGCCGGCCAGCCCGAGCAGCAGTACCCCCACCGCGGTCCCGAGCATCACCCACTTCAACGTCGCGGACCCGGCCCGGTCGCCCTCCGGGCCCGACGCCAGCCCCAGCATCGCGAGCCCCGCGCACACGACCCCCACCGCGGCCCACTCCACCCCGCTCAGCCGCACGCGCAGCAGCCGCGCCGCGACCACCGCGGTCACCGCGAGCGACGACGCCAGGGCGGCGCTCACCGCGTAGATGGGGAGCGCCCGCAGCGCCAGGATCTGGAACACGAAGCCGAGCCCGTCAAGACCCAGTCCGACGACGTACCGCCACTGCCGCACGGCCCGCAGCAGCAGCGCGGCCTCGCCGCCGGCGCCGTCACCGGCCGCCCGCGCGGCCACCGCCTGCAGGACCGTCGCCGTACCGAAGCAGATCGCGGCCGCGAGGGCACACACCATTCCGAAGAGCACAGAGGGACTGTAGGGGAGGGGCGTGCGGTGATCGCGAGGAAAGGTAAGAAGGAGCGGGTCCGGGGCGATTCCGGACCCGCCCCTCGGGCGTCCCGGACCTCAGCCGGCGCGGGTGAGCCAGGCGGTGGCGTTGAGGGCGAGGGCGGCGTTGGTGGCGCCGCTGTCGTTCCAGCCGTCGTACAGCGTGTTGCCGGACTGGCCGGTGCCGTCGTCGATGGGCGAGCTGTCGCCCCAGAAGGCGACCCGGCCGCTGCCGAAGGTGCTGGTGGCGAAGAAGGCGCCGGTGTTGCCCGAGTAGCCGCTGCGGTACACCAGGCCCTTGACGGCGGAGTTGTCCGCGGGCTTGAGGGTGGCGGTCGTCCCGTCGGCGATCAGGCTCTTGGTGACCGTGCCGAAGGAGCCGTTCAGCACGGCGTTGCCGCTGTCGCTGATGGCCTTCGGATAGCCGGAGCCGATGTCCAGCGAGTCGATCGAGAACCCGAACGGGTCGGTCGGGTCGACGCTGTTGTTCGTCATCAGGTCGTTGAGGATCTCGACCGCGTCGTAGCCGTCGTTGTTGCGGTCGGCCCCGGAGTGGTCCGAGATCATGAACAGCCCGCCGCCGTTCTTCACGAAGTTCATGATCGCCGTCTTCTCGGCGGTGGTGAACTTCGTGTTGGGCTCGGGCAGCACCAGGGCGTCGAACTTCGACAGGTCGGTCGTCGACGAACCCCCGTACGTGAGGGCACTCGTCGCGGTCTTCAGGCTGTAGTCGCCGGTCTTCTGCAGGGCGATGCCCCACGAGGAGAGCGCGCCGGTCCAGTCCTTGTCGGAGGACGGGGAGGAGTCCTGGGCGAGCGGGTCGGGCTTGCTGGTGGAGATGATCCAGTCCGCGTTGCCGGCCTCCTCCGCGTGGCCGTCGTCGAACAGGACGCGGTAGGTGGTGGCCGCGTGGGCGGGGGTCGCGGCGCCGGTGGCCTGGACGGCGGCGCCTGCGGCGAGCAGGCCGAGCAGGGCCAGGGCCGTGGTGAGCGTGCGGTGCGGTACGGCGAAGCCGGGCATCTGTCATTCCTCCATCGGTGGGGGGTACGAGAGGGATGGCGGTGCGGGTGGTGCGTCGCGAGTCGTTCTGCGCGCGTAGCGAGAAGTGCATGTCTGGGGACCGGACTTGTTCTTCGCGCGTAGAGTCCGAAGTCGATCGTCCAGCCGTGGACAGCTGGACGGTACCGGCGGGATGCGGCGGGCCGGCCGGGGACCGGCGACTTCACATGGTTTTCTTACCTGTGCATGACAAGTCGCTGCCGCACGCCTTCCGGCGACTTCTCGAAACCGCTCGTCCGAGAGGTGGCGCGGAAAGGGGTGCGGTCATGGTCAGGGTTTCGGGCGTGTCCCCGGCGGTGAGTCATCCATGCTCGCCGGATCGGGCTGCGCACGGTGATGATCGTGCCGGTGAGGCCGGAGAATGCGTTGACATCGGTGGATGGTCCGGGTGGTGTTCCGGCCGCTCGGGCAGCAGGACCGCGAACCGGTCCCAGAGCGGCTCGGTCGGCCATGATGCAGGCACAGGCACAGGTCTCCTCGGTGATCACAGAGCGTCAGCAACTCCATGATCAACGAGACCTGTGCCCGCTCGGCTGTCTACCTTCCCAACCGCGCCTGTCCGCGCGGCCGGACAGCGTTGTCAAGCTTACGGCTACTTGCGCCATCCGCTCCCCTGCCCGCCGTTTCCGGCGCTTCAGCCGGTCGTTCTCCCGACAGGCCCGGCGAACCAGGGTGGTCGACCTGACCACTCGACAGGGCGCGTGCCGGCCATGGCTGAGGAACCCTTCCCACGGAGCCTCTGCGCACGGATGGCGAGAGCTTGGGCACTCAGATGCTGTTGGCGATGCGCTCGTGGTCCCGTTCGCCCTCGCGGGTCTGGATACCAGCGGCGAGCAGCTTGTGGGCGAGCTCGGTGACCTCATCGCCGAACGCCGCGAACAGGCCCTCGTTCTCAACGGCGTACGCCGCACGCGGAATCGGCTGCGCGACCGCGTCGACCGCAGCCTTCGTGATGGGGATCACCTCGGGCCGGAGGCCGGCGATCCGTCGGGCGAGGGTGTCGACGAAGGAATCGAGTTCTGCGGCGGGCAGGGCGCGGTTGATCAGGCCGTACCGTTCCGCCAGCTCCGCGCCCACGAGCTCGGCGCCGAGGATGAGCTCCAGCGCGCGGGCCCTTCCTGCCAGGCGCGTCATGTTCACCGTGCCGCCGCCTCCGGGGAGGATCCCCATCAAGGACTCCGGCTGCCCCTGCCCCGACTTGCCGATCGCCGCGAATCGCATGTCCAGGTACATGAAGAACTCGTTGCCCGCGCCGCGCGCGAAGCCCGCGAGCTTGCCGATGGTGACCTGCGGCAGCGAGCGGACCTCCTCGCTCATCGCCTGGAGGATGTTCAGGCCTTCCGGGACGGTGGAGCCCGGCGCGGCCGCGATCGCGGCGCGAGTGGCCGCAGGCAGCGCGTCGGGGTCGGTGAGGTAGGCCATGTCGCCGTGTGCGACGAAGAACTCCGGGTCGGCGCTCTCGAAGACGATGACGCGGACGTCCCCGTCGTCCCGCACACGCGCGACGAATGCCCGGAGTGACGGCAGGAGGACCGCGTCCATCAGATTGAGCGGCGGGTGATCGATTGTCACCGTCGCGACCCCGTCCGAGACGTCGATCGTCAGGGCGGGGAGGTCTTCGTAGCTCATGAGGTGGCTCCATATCGCGGTTAGGGACGGCCTGTGACCGGGCCGCCGGCCGGGGACAGCGTCGCGAATCTCAGTATCGCGACTGACACTGAGTATCAGGTTAGAAACCTGTGTCCGAAGAAGCAAACGAGTGTGTCGGAGTACACTCGTCCCCATGAGCGCAGCGCCAGTCGGTACCCGTGAGATCAGCCGCCACGCGGTGCGAGCAGAGCTGGCCCGCGTCGCGTTCAACCGGTTCTGCCTCACCGGCTTCAACCAGGTCACCTTCGCCGACCTCTCCGAAGCCGCCGGAGTGTCGCGGAGCACCTTCCTGCGCTACTTCGGCACCAAGGAAGACGTGGTCCTGTTCGTCTTCGACCCTTTCGGTGACGTCATCACTGACGCGCTCGATGCCGAGCGGGCCGACCAGGACGACTGGAGCAGGCTGCGCAACGCCCTGGAGTCAGCCGTGAGGTTCCTCGTGCGCGACGTCCAGGAACTCGTGACGATCCTCGGCCTCATCGAGCAGACCCCAGCCCTGTGCGCACGCCTCCGCGAGAAGCAGGCTGAATGGCGGCCAGAGATCGTCGCCCGACTGCAGAAGACAACCTCCTCGACCGACGGGTCATCGGTCATCGCCAACGTTCGTGTAGCGGCGGCGCTCGAAGTCTTGTGGATCGTCCTCGGGCAGTGGAGTGCGAGCGACGGCCAAGAGGACCTCGGCAAACTGCTGGACGCTGCATTCGCCGCCTTCTCGACCCCGGCACGCCGGCAGACGGACGCTCCCTCGTAAAGGGCCGAGGCGGCGGCTTCCTCGGCGGTGCCGAAGCGGCCGAAAGGAGTGGTCGACCCGGCGGCGGTGATCGCGTCGTCGGATTTCAGCCCCGGCCGCGAGTGCAGGAGTGGGGTGTCGCTCCGGCCGAAGCGGACGGTGTCCACGCCCAGCCGTGCGGGGCCGCCGAGGCCCCCACAGCACCTGTCTGCGCGACCTCTAAGCTTTCGCCTGACATCGGATCGCACGGGGGAGAACGAACATGGCGGACGCACGCCGGCAACTGCGCTCGGGCACGGTCGTCCTCGGCGGTGTGGGCCTGCTGGCCGCCGCTCTGACCTCCTGCTCCGCCGACCCCGACAAGCGCTGCGTCGACCGCGACAGCTACACCGCGGCCAAGGGCTACCAGGTCGTCTCCGACAAGAACTGCACCTCGGCCGGGTCCGCCGTCGACGCGGGCTACTACTACGGCGGCAAGAAGAAGAGCGGCTGGGTCAGCGGCGGCTCCTTCACCAAGCCGCGCAGCGGCTCGGGTGGCTCCTTCGGCAGTCGCCACGGCGTCGAGCGGGGCGGCTTCGGCGGCGAGCACGGCAGCTCCGGCGGCTGACCGCGCCGTGGAACGCCGTACGACCGAACCCCGCCCCGGCTGGCAGCGGACCGTCGAGGAGCAGGGCCTGATCTACCCTCTCACCCGGCACCCCGACGGCACCCTGCGCCCGTACTGGGACGAGAGCGCCTACTACGCCTTCACCCTCGACGAGGTGGAGGCGCTGGAGGAGGTCGTCGGGGAACTGCACGCCATGTGCCTGGCCGCGGCGGCGCACATGGTCAAGGAGAACCGTTTCGCCGATCTGGGCATCACCGACCCGCGCGTGGTGGCGGCCGTCACCGAGTCCTGGCACCGCCGCGCCGAACTCCCCTCCCTCTACGGCCGCTTCGACCTGCGCTACGACGGCACCGGCCCGGCGAAGCTCCTTGAGTACAACGCCGACACCCCCACCTCCCTGGTGGAGGCCGCGTCGGCGCAGTGGTTCTGGATGGCGGACCGCTTCCCGGGCGCCGACCAGTGGAACAGCCTCCACGAACGCCTGGTCGCCGCCTGGCGGAAGCAGGCCCCCCTCCTCCCGCCCGGCGCCCCGCTGCACTTCGCCCACTCGTCCGCCGACGAACTCGGCGAGGACCTGATGACGGTCGCGTACCTCAAGGAGACGGCGGACCAGGCGGGCCTCGCCACCGACTGGATCCCCATGGAGGAGATCGGCTGGGACACCCTCTCCGGCCGTTTCGTCGACAACCGGCTCCAGTTCATCCGCAGCTGCTTCAAGCTCTACCCGTGGGAGTGGCTCACCACCGACCCGTTCGCCCCCCACGTCCTCGGCACCCTCGACAACGGCGGCGGCACCGGCACCACGATGTGGATCGAGCCCGCCTGGAAGATGCTGCTCAGCAACAAGGCCCTGCTGGCGGTCCTCTGGGAGCTGTACCCCGGCCATCCGAACCTCCTCCCCGCCTACCTCGACGGACCGCGAGAGCTGGCGGCCGGCCGCGGATACGTCAGCAAGCCGCTGCTGGGCCGCGAGGGCGCGGGCGTGCGCGTCCACGCGCCGGGCGCGGAGCCCGTCGTCCGCGACGAGCCCTGCTGCTACCAGGAACTGGCCCCGCTCCCCGACTTCGACGGCAACCACGTGGTGCTGGGCGCCTGGGTGGTGGGGGAGGAGCCGGCGGGCCTGGGCATACGTGAGTCGTCGGGCCTGGTGACGGACGACTACGCCCGCTTCCTGCCGCACGTGATTCCGGCCGGCTGAGGGGCGCCGGGGGTACCCCCGGCCGAAGGCTGGGGGAGGGAGCGCGACCAGCCACGACGGCGCGGCACTCGCCGCCCGACCTTCGGCGGCACCCCCCTTACACACTCAGCACCTCCCACAACTGCTCCACCCCCCACTCCAGATCCTCCTCCGCCACCACCAGCGGCGGCGCCACCCGCACCGTCACCCCGTGCGTCTCCTTCACCAGCACCCCCCGCTCCATCAGCCGTTCCGCCACCGCCCGTCCCGAGCCGGCCTCCGGATCCACGTCCACCCCGGCCCACAGCCCCCGCCCCCGCACCGCCGTCACCCGGCCGCTCCCGGTCATCTCCGCCAGCCGCCGGTGCAGCAGGTCCCCCAGTTCGGCCGCCCGCTCCTGGAACTCGCCGGTCCGCAGCATCGCGATCACCTCCAGTGCCACCGCACAGGCCAGCGGACTGCCCCCGAAGGTGGACCCGTGCTCGCCGGGCCGGAACACCCCGAGCACCTCGGCGTTCGCCACCACCGCCGACACCGGCAGCACCCCACCCCCCAGCGCCTTCCCGAGGACGTACACGTCCGGTACGACCCCCTCGTGCTCGCACGCGAACGTCCGCCCGGTCCGCCCCAGCCCGGACTGGATCTCGTCCGCGACGAACAGCACGTCCCGCTCGCGGGTCAGCTCCCGCACCCCGGCCAGGTAGCCCTCCGGCGGCACGATCACTCCCGACTCGCCCTGGATCGGCTCCAGCAGCACCGCGACCGTGTTCCCGGTCACCGCGGCACGCATCGCGGTCAGGTCGCCGTACGGCACGATCTCGAAGCCCGGCGTGTAGGGCCCGTAGTCCGCCCGTGCCTCCGGATCCGTGGAGAAGCTGATCACGGTCGTCGTACGGCCGTGGAAGTTCCCGCCCGCCACCACGACCTTCGCCCTCCCCGCCGGCACGCCCTTGACCCGGTAGCCCCACTTCCGGGCGGTCTTCACCGCCGTTTCCACGGCCTCCGCGCCCGTGTTCATCGGCAGCACCGTCTCCATCCCGCACAGCTCGGCCAGCTCGGTGCAGAACGCGGCGAACCGGTCGTGGTGGAACGCCCTCGACGTCAGCGTCACCCGTTCCAGCTGCGCCTTCGCCGCCGCGACCAGCCGCGGGTGGCCGTGTCCGAAGTTCAGCGCCGAGTAGCCGGCCAGGAAGTCCAGGTACCGGCGCCCCTCGACGTCCGTCATCCAGGCGCCCTCGGCCGTCGCGATCACCACCGGCAGCGGGTCGTAGGTGTGCGCGCTGTGCGCGTCGGCGGCGGCGACGAGGGCTTCCGTAGTGGTCACGGCGACTCCAGAGGACACGGCGGGATTGCCCCCTTTCCTACCTTCTGCCCCTGCCCGACTGGTGGACGCCACGGCCCTCGGGCCCGGCGTGCCCGGTAATGTGATCCACGGGCCGTGACTGGCGCGCTGGGATGGGACCGACCATCGGGGAGCGGCCCGTGCCGTGACCGAGTGCCGTGCGCCTGGGCCGAACCGTGAATGCCGTACGCCATGTCCGGAGGTCCCGAATGTCAGACAAGTCCGCGCCCCTGTCCACCGAGTCCACCGCCTACCGTGCCGCCCTCGACGTGATCCGCGCGGTCGAGCCGCGGGTCGCCGACGCCATCGGCCAGGAGGTCGCCGACCAGCGCGAGATGCTCAAGCTGATCGCCTCCGAGAACTACGCCTCCCCGGCGACCCTGCTCGCGATGGGCAACTGGTTCAGCGACAAGTACGCCGAGGGCACGGTCGGCCGCCGCTTCTACGCCGGCTGCCGCAACGTCGACACCGTGGAGGCGCTCGCCGCCGAGCACGCCCGCGAGCTGTTCGGCGCCCGGCACGCCTACGTCCAGCCGCACTCCGGCATCGACGCCAACCTGGTCGCCTTCTGGGCCGTCCTCGCCGACCGTGTCGAGGTTCCCTTCCTCCAGAAGACCGGCGCCCGCCAGGTCAACGACCTCTCCGAGGCCGACTGGGCCGAGCTGCGCCAGGCCTTCGGCAACCAGCGGATGCTCGGCATGTCCCTGGACGCCGGCGGCCACCTCACGCACGGCTTCCGCCCGAACATCTCCGGCAAGATGTTCGACCAGCGCTCCTACGGAACCGACCCGGCCACCGGCCTGATCGACTACGACGCGCTGCGCGCCCAGGCCCGTGACTTCAAGCCGCTGATCATCGTCGCCGGCTACTCGGCCTACCCCCGCCTGGTGAACTTCCGGATCATGCGGGAGATCGCCGACGAGGTCGGCGCCACGCTGATGGTCGACATGGCCCACTTCGCCGGTCTGGTCGCCGGCAAGGTCCTGACCGGCGACTTCGACCCGGTCCCGCACGCCCAGATCGTCACCACCACCACCCACAAGTCGCTGCGCGGCCCGCGCGGCGGCATGGTCCTGTGCGACGACTCCCTCAAGGACCAGGTCGACCGCGGCTGCCCGATGGTCCTCGGCGGCCCCCTCCCGCACGTCATGGCCGCCAAGGCCGTCGCCCTCGCCGAGGCCCGGCAGCCCGCCTTCCAGGACTACGCGCAGCGGATCGTGGACAACTCGCGCGCGCTGGCCGAGGGCCTGATGCGCCGGGGCGCCACCCTGGTCACCGGCGGCACCGACAACCACCTGAACCTGATCGACGTCGAGACGTCGTACGGCCTCACCGGCCGGCAGGCCGAGTCGGCCCTCCTCGACTCCGGCATCGTCACCAACCGCAACGCGATCCCCGCGGACCCCAACGGCGCCTGGTACACCTCCGGTATCCGCATCGGCACCCCTGCGCTCACCACGCGGGGCCTCGGCACGGCCGAGATGGACGAGGTCGCGGGCCTGATCGACCGCGTCCTGACCGCCACGGAGCCCGGCACCACGAAGTCCGGCGCCCCGTCCAAGGCCTCCCACGTCCTCGACGAGAAGGTCTCGACGGAGATCGCCCAGCGTGCGACGGACCTGGTCGCGGGCTTCCCGCTGTACCCCGAGATCGACCTCGGCTGATCGACCCCGGTCAGGGGCGGCGCCCCGGTCAGGGGCGCGGGGGGGACTGCGCGAGCAACCACATGCGACCCGCAGTCCCCCGCGCCCCGAAACCACCCCACCCCTCATGGGCCGACCACCCCCTCCCCCTCTGAGAGAATGGTGAGCATGGCCTCTGACCGACCCCGCGTGCTCTCCGGCATCCAGCCCACCGCCGGCTCGTTCCACCTGGGCAACTACCTCGGCGCCGTCCGCCAGTGGGTAGCCCTCCAGGAGTCCCACGACGCCTTCTACATGGTCGTGGACCTGCACGCGATCACGGTCCCGCAGGACCCCGCCGACCTGCGCGCCAACACCCGCCTCGCCGCCGCCCAGCTGCTCGCGGCCGGCCTGGACCCCGACCACTGCACCCTCTTCGTGCAGAGCCACGTCCCCGAGCACGCCCAGCTCGCCTGGGTCATGAACTGCCTCACCGGCTTCGGCGAGGCCAGCCGGATGACCCAGTTCAAGGACAAGGCGGCCAAGCAGGGCGCCGACCGCGCGAGCGTCGGCCTGTTCACGTACCCCATCCTCCAGGTCGCCGACATCCTGCTCTACCAGGCCAACGAGGTCCCGGTCGGCGAGGACCAGCGCCAGCACGTCGAGCTCACCCGCGACCTCGCCGAGCGCTTCAACGGCCGGTTCGGCGAGACCTTCACCATCCCGAAGCCGTACATCCTCAAGGAGACGGCGAAGATCTACGACCTCCAGGACCCGTCGATCAAGATGAGCAAGTCGGCGTCCACGCCGAAGGGCCTCATCAACCTCCTCGACGACCCGAAGGCGACCGCGAAGAAGGTCAAGAGCGCGGTCACGGACACCGACACCGTGATCCGCTACGACGCCGAGCACAAGCCGGGCGTCTCCAACCTGCTCACCATCCACTCCACCCTCACCGGCAAGTCGATCGCCGAGCTTGAGCAGGAGTACGAGGGCAAGATGTACGGCGCGCTCAAGACGGACCTCGCCGAGATCATGGTCGACTTCGTCACCCCGTTCCGGGAGCGCACCCAGCAGTACCTGGACGACTCGGAGACCCTCGACTCGATCCTCGCCAAGGGTGCCGAGAAGGCCCGTGCCGTCGCGGCCGAGACCCTGGCCCAGGCCTACGACAGGGTCGGCTTCCTGCCCGCCAAGCACTGAGCGGGGCGAAGCGCTGCACATCACTTCGGCCACGGCTGCCCGGGAGGCGGCCGTGGCCGTACAGTCGATAGCCGGACGCCCGGGTACGAACCCGACATCGTCCGCCCATCACGACCGACGGGAGATGACGTGGGGACCGTAACGATCGGCGTGTCGATCGCGGTCCCGGAGCCTCACGGCAGCCTGCTCCAGGAGCGGCGCGCGGGCTTCGGCGACGCCGCGGCCCACGGCATCCCCACGCACGTGACCCTGCTGCCGCCGACGGAGATCGGCTCCGCCGAGTTGCCGACCGTGGAGGCGTATCTCGGCGAGGTCGCCGCCATCGGCCGGCCGTTCCCGATGCGGCTGTGCGGGACCGGTACGTTCCGGCCGCTGTCGCCCGTGGTGTACGTCCGGGTGGTCCAGGGCGCGGACGACTGCGCCTGGCTGCAGCAGCAGGTCCGGGACGCGTCCGGGCCGCTCGACCGTGAGCTGCAGTTCCCGTACCACCCGCACGTGACCGTCGCGCACGGGATCGACGAGGCGGCCATGGACCGGGCGTTCGCCGAGCTCGCGGACTTCGAGGCCGGGTGGCCGTGCATGGGCTTCGCGCTGTACGAGCAGGGCGCGGACGGGGTGTGGCGCAAGCTGCGGGAGTACGTGTTCGGTGGCCCCGTCGTGCCGCCTCAGGTGGGGCACGCGGAGCGGGGGAGCATCGCGAGTCGGTAGCCTGCCGGCCGCTGGGGGCTGATCGCGCAGTTCCTGCCCCGGCCTTCGGCCCTGGGTCCCCCAGCGCCCCCGAGGGGGCGCGTCCCCGTGGGCGGCATCAGATGGGCAACCTCCTGAACACCGACCGCGGCACGTGCCGCAGTGCCGACATCACCACGCGCAGCATGCCCGGTACCCACACCACCTCCGAGCGCCTGCGCAGGCCCAGTTCGATCGCCGCCGCCACCGCCTCCGGGGTGGTGGCGAGCGGGGCTTCGGGCAGGCCCCGCGTCATCTTCGTCCGGACGAAACCGGGCCGTACGACCATCACGTGCACGCCCGTGCCGTGCAGTGCGTCGCCCAGTCCCTGCGTGAAGGCGTCCAGGCCCGCCTTGCTGGAGCCGTAGATGAAGTTGGCGCGGCGGGCGCGTTCGCCGGCGACGGAGGACAGGACGACCAGGGAGCCGTGGCCCTGGGTCTGCAGGGCCCGCGCGGCGACCAGGCCCGCCGAGACCGCGCCCGTGTAGTTGGTCCGGGCGACGCGCACGGCGTTCACCGGCTCGCGTTCGTCGGTGGCCTGGTCGCCGAGGATGCCGAAGGCGAGCAGGACCAGGTCGATGTCGCCGTTGGCGAAGACCTTGCCGAGGGCCGTCTCGTGGGACTCGGGGTCGAGCGCGTCGAAGGGGACGGTGTGGACGTCGGGGCCGAGGGCGCGCAGCTGCTCGGCGGCGTGTTCGAGGCCGGGGGAGGGGCGGCCGGCCAGCCAGACCGTGCGGGTACGGCGGGCGATCAGACGGCGCGCGGTGGCCAGCGCGATCTCCGACGTACCGCCGAGGACGAGCAGGGACTGGGGCATTCCGAAGGCGTCCTTCACGGCAACTCCTAGGGCTGGAGGAGGACTAGAGACCGAGACGGCGGGACAGGTCCGACACGAAGACCCCGCGGGGGTCCAGCTCCGCGCGCAGGGCGCGGAAGTCGGCGAGCCGCGGGTACATCGCGGCGAGCAGGTCGGGACGGAGCCGGGCGTCCTTGGCGAGGTAGACACGGCCGCCGGCGCCCGCGACCTCCTCGTCGAGTTCGTCGAGGAAGGTGCCGAGACCGGGCAGCCCGGCCGGGATGTCGAGGGCGAGGGTCCAGCCGGGCACCGGGAAGGAGAGCCAGCCGGGGTCGGCCTCGCCGAAGCGCTTGAGGACGGCCAGGAAGGACGGGCAGCGGCGCTCGGAGATCCGGGCCACGATCCGGTGCAGGGCGGCCTCCTGGCCGTGCCCGACGGCGAACTGGTACTGGACGAAGCCTGCCCGGCCGTAGACGCGGTTCCAGTGCGGGACGCCGTCCAGGGGGTGGAAGAACGCGGAGATGCGCTGGAGCTGGCCGACCCGGGCGCGGGGCGCCTTGCGGTACCAGAGCTCGTTGAAGAGGCCGACGGTGGTGCGGCCGAGCAGGCCGTCGGGGACGAGGGCCGGGGCGGGGGGCAGCTCGCGGGGGCGGAAGGCCAGCGGCGCGCGCCCGGCGCGGCGGTTCCCGGCGAGCGCCTCCCTGGGCGCGTGGTCGCCGCGGGTGAGTACCGCGCGCCCGGTCGCCGCCCCGCGTGCGAGCAGGTCGATCCAGGCGACCGAGTAGCGGTAGCGGTGGTCGGTCCCGGTCAGGCGGGCCATCAGGTCGTCGAGGTCGGCGGCGCGTTCGGTGTCGACGGACATGTACGACGTCTCGACCGGGAGGAGGCGGACGGTCGCCGTGAGGATCACTCCGGTCAGCCCCATGCCGCCGGCCGTCGCGTCGAACAGCGGGGTGCCGCGGCTCACCGTGCGGACCTGGCCGTCGGCGGTGAGGAGTTCGAAGGACAGCACGTGACGGGAGAACGATCCCGAGACATGGTGGTTCTTGCCGTGGATGTCGGCGCCGATCGCGCCGCCCACCGTCACCTGGCGGGTCCCAGGGGTCACCGGGACGAACCAGCCGAGCGGCAGCAGCACCTCCATCAGGCGGTGCAACGAGACCCCGGCGTCGCACAGCACGGTGCCGCCGTCGGCGTCGATGGCGTGAACGCGGTCCAGGCCCGTCATGTCGAGCACGGCACCGCCGGCGTTCTGCGCGGCGTCCCCGTAGGCCCGCCCGAGGCCCCGCGCGATACCGCCGCGCGCCCCGCAGTTCCGGATCGCGTCCGCCGCCTCCTGGTAGGTCCGGGGGCGGATCAGGAGGGCGGCGGTGGGGGCCGTGCGGCCCCAGCCGGTGACGGGGACGGTCTCTGCAGACATACGGCGACCGTAACGCCCGTTATGGGGAATTAGCGCTATTGGCCACGGGAGATCGCCTGACTCCCCGAAACGGGTGATTATCCGAATGTCGCTCAATATGGTCGTAGCTTTGGCGCGATGAAGGTGAACAGTGAGTCCAATGGACGACATGGACCACCGGATCCTCTCCGCACTGCACGCCTGCGGTGCCGATCCACGCGTCGCGTCGGCCGCGCGCGGTCTCTCCCTCGCCGGAGAGCACGGCGCGCTCTGGCTCGCGGCGGGCCTCGCCGGGGCCGCCGTGGACGGCGCGCGGCGCGGCGCCTGGCTGCGCGGCACGGCGCTCGTCGCGGTCGCGCACCTCGGCAGCATCGGCGTCAAACGGGTCGTGCGCCGGGAACGCCCCGGGCACGTCCGGCCGCGGGTGCGCACCGCGGGCCGGCACTCCTTCCCGAGCTCGCACGCCACCTCCGCCGCGGCCGCGGCCGTCGCCTTCGGCGCGCTCGGGGTGCCCGCCCTCGCGCCGCTCGCGGCCGCCATGTGCCTGTCCCGGCTGGTCGTCGGCGTGCACTTCCCGACCGACGTGGCGGCGGGTGCGGCCCTCGGGGCGCTCACCGCCCGCGCCGGGGCGCGCTGGATGAGCGGAGGCGGCCGTGACTGAGACCGCGCACGCCGCCGCGGCGGAGGCCGCCGGAACGGCACCGGCGGAGGGCCGGACGGAGGGCCGGACGGAGAGCCGGACCGAGAGCCGGGCGGAGGGGGCCGCTGAAACGACTCTGCACGGGCAGCGCGCCCACCCCTCCCTGGCCCACGCACCGGCACGCGCGCGTGTCACCCCCGGCGGTCTCCTCACGGGCCTGCTGCGGACCACCCGCCCCAAACAGTGGGTCAAGAACACCCTCGTCGTCGCCGCCCCGGCCGCCGCGGGACGCCTTTTCTCGGTACCCGCGCTCAGCCGCCTCGCCCTGACCTTCGCCCTCTTCACGGCCTGCGCCGCGGCCGTCTACCTGATCAACGACGCCCGGGACGCCGAGGCCGACCGCGCCCACCCCGTCAAGTGCCGCCGCCCGGTCGCCGCGGGCCAGGTCCCGGTCCCCGTCGCCTACGCCGTCGGCGGCCTCCTGGCCGTCCTCGCCCCCCTGCTCGCGGCCCGGCTCACCCCGCCCCTCGTCCCCGTCCTGCTCGCCGCCTACCTGGGCATGCAACTGGCGTACTGCGTCGCCCTGAAGCACGTCCTGGTCGTCGACCTGGTCGTCGTCACCACCGGCTTCCTGATGCGCGCGATGATCGGCGGGGTCGCCCTCGGCATCCCGCTGTCCCGCTGGTTCCTGATCACCACCGGCTTCGGCGCGCTCTTCATGGTGGCGGCCAAGCGCTACTCCGAGGCCGTGCAGATGGCCGGAAAAGCCGGGGCCACGCGCGCGCTGCTCACCGAGTACACCACCGGCTACCTCCGGTTCGTCTGGCAGCTGGCCGCCGGGGTCGCCGTGCTCGCCTACTGCCTGTGGGCGCTCGAGGGCCGCGACGGGCCCGGCGCCGGCCTGCTGCCCTGGCGCCAGCTGTCCATGGTCGCCTTCATCCTGGCGATCCTCCGGTACGCCGTCTTCGCCGACCGCGGCACCGCGGGCGAACCCGAGGACGTCGTCCTGCGCGACCGCGCCCTCGCCCTGATCGGTCTGGCCTGGCTGGCCATGTACGGCCTCGCGGTGGCCCACTGGTGACCGCGCCCGCGCGCGAGCTGATCGGCTTCGCGACCGTCGGCCTGCTCGCCTACGCCGCCGACCTCGGCCTCTTCAGCTGGCTGCGCGGCCCGGCCGCCCTCGACCCGCTCACCGCCAAGTCCCTGTCCTTCGTGGCGGGCTGCACGGTCGCCTACCTCGGCAACGCCTGCGGCACCTACCGCCACGCGCGGGCGACCGGGGCGCGCGCCTACGCTGTCTTCGTCGCGGTGAACCTCGCCGGCGCGCTGGTCCAGCTGCTCTGCCTCGCCGTCAGCCACTACGGACTGGGCCTCACCTCGCAGCGGGCCGACACCGTCTCCGGCGCGGTCGTCGGCATGGCGCTGGCTACGATCCTCCGCTTCTGGGGTACCCGGACATTGGTGTTCCGCGGAGGGGGCAGAGTCGGATCATGGACTGGCTGAGAAGACTTCCCGTCGTCGGCCCCCTGGTGGGCCGGCTGATGACGACACACGCATGGCGGTCGTACGAGCGGCTCGACCGGGTGAAGTGGTCCCGGCTGGCCGCCGCCATGACCTTCATCAGCTTCGTCTCGCTCTTCCCGCTGCTGACCATGAGTGCCGCGATCGGCGCCGCCACGCTGAGCGAGTCGCAGCAGCAGGACCTGCAGAAGAAGATCGCCGACCAGGTGCCCGGCATCTCCGACCAGCTGGACATCCACTCCCTGGTGCAGAACGCCGGCACGGTCGGTCTCATCGCCGGTGCCGTCCTGCTGTTCACCGGCATCAACTGGGTCGGCCAGATGCGGGACTGCCTGCGCGCCGTCTGGCAGCTGCCCGACAAGGACGAGAACCCGATCCTCGCCAAGGCCAAGGACGGCGTCATCCTGATCGGCTTCGGCGGTGCCGTGCTCGTCACGCTCGCCGTCTCCACCATCGCCTCGGCGGCGGTCGGGTGGACGGGCCGGCAGCTCGGCATCGCCGAACACAGCTGGGGCAGCCTGCTCCTGCGAACGGCCGCGTTCCTCGTCGCCGTGACCGCGGACTTCCTGCTCCTCCTCTACGTCCTCACCCTGCTGCCCGGCGTCGAACCGTCGCGCCGCCGCCTGCTGGTCGCGGCCCTGGTCGGCGCGGTCGGCTTCGAACTCCTCAAGCTGCTGCTCAGCGGGTACATCCAGGGCGTCGCCGCGAAGAGCATGTACGGCGCGTTCGGCGTCCCGGTGGCCCTGCTGCTGTGGATCAACTTCACGGCCAAGATCGTCCTGTACTGCGCCGCCTGGACGGCGGAGGAGACCACCGCCGAGTTCAGGGACGACTCCGTCGGCGCACCAGATCCGGCAGCGGCCAACGGCGGTTGACCAGGAACGCGGCGCCCGCCAGCAGCACCAGCGAGCCGCCCGCGATCCCGAGCGCCACCCCGGCCCCGCCGGAGCCGTTCGCGGAGGAGGCGGCCACCGGCTTCGAGCTCGCGCCGGCGTCCTTGCCCACGGCGGTGGCCCGCGGTGCGGGACCGGAGGTCGCGGCCCCCCTGGGCGGCACCAGCTCGCCCACCGGCGTCACCTTGCCGGCCGCCTGGAAACCCCAGTCGAAGAGCTTGGCGGTCTCTTTGTAGACCTCGTTGTGCTCCTTCTTCTCCGGGTTCATCACGGTGACCAGCAGCACCCGGCCGTTCCGCTCGGCGACCCCGGTGAAGGTCGCGCCCGCGTTGGTCGTGTTGCCGTTCTTCACCCCCGCGATGCCCTGGTACACCGGGACGTCGGTGTCGCCGCTCAGCAGCCGGTTGGTGTTCTGGATCTCGAAGGACCCGCGGACCGACTTGCCCTTCGCGTTCTTCGTCGTGTCGCCCGGGAAACTGGCCCGCACGGTCGAGCAGTACTCCCGGAAGTCCTTCTTCTGCAGCCCGGAACGCGCGAACAGCGACAGGTCGTACGCCGACGACACCTGCCCCGGCTGGTCGTACCCGTCCGGACTCACCACGTGGGTGTCCAGGGCCTGCAGCTCGTCCGCGTGGTCCTGCATGTCCCGGACGGTCTGCTCGACGCCGCCGTTCATCGCGGACAGCACGTGCACGGCGTCGTTGCCGGAGCGCAGGAACACCCCGAGCCAGAGGTCGTGGACCGTGTAGGTCTGGCCCTCCTTTATCCCGACCATGCTGGAACCGGCGCCGATGCCCGCGAGGTCGGCCGGCGCCACCGTGTGCGGGGTCGACCTCGGGAACCGGGGCAGCACGGTGTCCGCGAACAGCATCTTCAGGGTGCTCGCCGGGGGCAGCCGCCAGTGCGCGTTGTGCGCGGCGAGCACCTCGCCCGACTCGGCGTCGGAGACGATCCAGGACCGCCCCGTGACGTCCTTCGGCAGCACCGGCACCCCGGCGGCCGGGTTCACCTGGGTACCGGGCTGCCCGAGCCGGGTACCGCCCACCGTCGACATGCCCGCCGGGGGAGTCGCCGACGGGGTCGTGGACGGGGTCGGCGCGGCGAGCGCGGCCGGCGCGGTGGACGACAGGGACAGCAGAGCGGCGGAGGCGACCAGCAGCACGCGGCTGGCCTTCGGCTTCGGAGCGGGCACGGACGAGAACGTACCTGGCGCGGAGGGCGAAGTCCCGTCACCGACTCCACCCCGGAACCGGAACCGGACGGCGGCCGGAGATACTGGACCCATGAAGCTCAGCCGTCCGGTCTCCTGGTTCCTGCTCGCGTTCGGGGTGTGGAGCTGGTTCATCTGGATCACTTTCGTCAAGAACCTCGTCAAGGACGGCAGCGGACTCGCCTTCGACGACGGGCATCCCACGGCGTACTTCTGGATCCACCTGACGCTGGCCGTCGTGTCCTTCGTATTGGGGACGGTCATCGGGGGCATCGGGTTGCGCGGAGTCCGCGCACTGCGCCGTACGTCATAGAAATCAGGACAGGGAAGAGGCACGGCAGGGTGATCATCGTCTTCGGGCTCCTCGCCCTGGCCGTGGTGACGGCCCTGTACTGGTACCTCTGGCGGCGCCTGGTGCGCGACACGACGACCGGGTGGGGCCGGCCCCGCCGCCTGGGCACGGCCCTGTTCGTCATCGGCCCGGTGCTGATGTTCGCGGCCCTGTTCGCCGAGGTCGGCCACGCGCCGTTCGTCCTCCAGCGGGTCCTTGCCTGGCCCGGCTTCCTGTGGATGGTCCTGTCCCTGTACCTGCTGCTGGCGGTGGTGGCGGGGGAGGCGCTGAGACCGCTACTGAGCCGTCTCCTGAAGCGCCGGGACGTTGAGCGCCCCTTCAGGGGCGCGGGGAACCGCGTGCCCAGCCCCCACGACGCGCCACTGTCCCCACCCGCTGAACCACCCCTGAAACAACTCACCCGCACCGAAAGTCCCGTCCTCACCACCCCCACCCCCACCCGCCGCCTCTTCGTCTCCCGCGTCATCGGCGGCGCAGCCGCAACCGCCGCCACGGCCACCGTCGGCCTCGGCACCTACGGCGTCCTCCGCGGCCCCCGTGTGAAACGCGTCACCGTCCCCCTCGCCAAACTCCCCCGCGCCGCCCACGGCTACCGCATCGCCGTCGTGAGCGACATCCACCTCGGCCCCGTCCTCGGCCGCGGCTTCGCGCAGCACGTCGTCGACACGATCAACGCCACCCAGCCCGACCTGATCGCGGTCGTCGGCGACCTCGTCGACGGCAGCGTGCGCGACCTCGGCCCCGCCGCCGCCCCCCTGGCCCAGCTCTCCGCACGCCACGGCAGCTACTTCGTCACCGGCAACCACGAGTACTTCTCCGGCGCCCGGCAGTGGGTCGAGGAGGTCCGCACCCTGGGCCTGCGCCCGCTGGAGAACGCCCGTACCGAACTCGCCCACTTCGACCTCGCCGGGGTGAACGACATCGCAGGCGACAGCACCGGACAGGGCCCCGACTTCGACCGCGCCCTGGCCGGCCGGGACCCGGCCCGCGCCTGCGTGCTCCTCGCCCACCAGCCCGTCCAGATCCACGAGGCCGTCCGTCACCACGTCGACCTCCAGCTCTCCGGCCACACCCACGGCGGCCAGCTCTGGCCCGGCAACTTCATCGCCGCGGCGGCCAACCCGACCGTCGCCGGACTGGACCGTTACGGCGACACCCAGTTGTACGTGTCCCGGGGCGCCGGCGCCTGGGGTCCGCCCACCCGGGTGGGCGCCCCTTCCGACATCACGGTCGTCGAACTCGCGTCGCGGCAGGCCTGACCCGGACCGCCTCGCACTCACTGTGGAAGAGCTGTGAAATCCGGCGGAAACAAGCTATCGGTAAGTTCTTCCTCATCTAGTCAGATCACTCTTCCCCCGCACGAAACTCCTGTGGTTAGGTGAGCCGCGTCACTTAGGGGAGTGGCACCTGTGGAGGGCCTGGGCAGGGCCTGGAACGGACCCGTGCTGGTCCTGGGGAGGGCACCAACCATGCGATCTGTTCGCATGCGGATTCTCGTGACACTTGTCGTTCTGGCGGTCGTGGGGATCGGCGGCTGGCAGCTGCTGCCGTCGCAGGAGAACAAGAACAAGACCATCACCGTCGGCACGACCGACGCCGTCACCTCGCTCGACCCGGCAGGCGCCTACGACGCCGGTTCCTGGGCGTTGTTCAACAACGTCTTCCAGACCCTGCTCACCTTCGAGCCCGGCGGTGTCCAGCCGGTCCCGGACGCGGCGCAGAGCTGTGACTTCTCGGACTCCGGCCTCCGGACGTACCGCTGCGTGGTGCGCGACGGGATCACCTTCCCGAGCGGCCGGGAGATGACCGCCGAGGACGTGAAGTACTCCTTCGACCGGGTCAAGAAGATCAACTCCGATGTCGGCCCGGCCTCCCTGCTCTCGACGCTCCGCTCGGTGAGCGTCTCCGGCAAGGCCGTCACCTTCCACCTGGCGTCCGCGGACGCCACGTTCCCGTTCAAGCTGGCCACCGGCGCCGGCGCGATCGTCGACAAGGACAGGTACCCGGCGGACAGGCTGCGCACCGACAACTCGGTGGACGGCACCGGCCCGTACACCCTGGCGTCGTACACGAAGGACAAGCAGGCGACCCTGCGGCCCAACGGCCGCTACAAGGGCGAGCTGAGCGGCACCGGGCGCCCCGTCGAGCTGCGCTACTACGCCGACTCGGCCAAGCTCGCCGACGCCTACAAGGCCAAGCAGGTCGACGTGGCGACCCGGACGCTGCCGCCCGGCATGGTCTCCAAGCTCTCGCCGAGCGACCCCGACCAGCGCGTCCTGGAGTCGGACAGCTCCGAGACCCGCAACCTGTACCTGAACACCCGCAAGAGCTCGCCCCTGCACGACGTGCTGGTCCGCCGGGCCCTCGCCTGGCTGATCGACCGCGAGCAACTGGCCTCGACGGTGTACTACGGCACGGTGGAGCCGCTGTACTCGCTGATCCCGAGCGGACTCACCGGCCACACCACGTCGTTCTTCGACACCTACCCGACCCAGAGCGTCGCCAAGGCGAAGGCGCTGCTGGCGGAGGCCGGCGTCAGCACGCCCGTCGAGTTCACCTTCGGCTACGGCATCGGCCACGGCGCGGGAGCCGAGGAGGCCGCCGCGCTGAAGAAGCAGCTGGAGGCGGGCGGCCTGTTCAAGGTCGACGTCAAGGGCTACGAGTGGACCGACTTCCAGAAGTCGTGGGCCGAGGGGAAGATGGACGCCTGGGCGGTCGGCTGGGTCGCCGACTACCCCGACCCGGACACCTTCGGCGCCTCCCTGGTCGGCAGCGACTCGGTGATGAGCACCGGCTACAGCAACAAGGCCGTCGACGGCCTCCTCCAGGACAGCCAGCGGTACGCCGACCGCAGCCGTGCCGACCAGGACTTCCGGAACGTCCAGACGGACGTGGCGGACGACGTCCCGTTGATCCCGCTGTGGCAGCGCACCGACTACGTCCTCAGCAGCGAGGACGTGGGCGGGGCCCAGTACCTCACGGACAGCACGGGCGTGTTCCGCCTGTGGAGCCTGAACTGGATCTGACGGGCGTGCCGAGACGCACCGCCTTCCGGCTCCCCCGGCACCCGGCGTCCGTCGGCCCGGCCCGGCACCGGGTCCGGGGCCACCTGGCCGCGTGGGGCCACGGCCCGCACACCCCGGCGGTCTGCGACATCCTGCTCCTCGTCCGTGAACCGGCCACCGACGTCGTCCGCCACGGCCCCCTGCGGCGCCGTCGTGGTTGCTCGCGCAGTTCCTCCCCCGGCCTTCGGCCGGGGGAGGAACTGCGCGACCAGCCACAGCGCACCCGCACCCGCGACTCATAGCGATCGCAACGTCACCGTCACCGCCAGCCCCTCCCCCGGAGAGGTCCGCACGCACACCTCACCCCCATGGGCCTCCACCACCCCCTGCACGATCGCCATCCCCAGCCCGCTCCCCTCCGCGCTCCCCACCCGGAAGAACCGGTCGAAGATCCGCCCGGCGTCCTCCTCGCCGAGCCCCGGCCCCTCGTCGGCCACACACACCCGCACCACCCCGTCCGCCCGCTCCACCCCCAGCCGCACGGCCGCCTCCGCCGGCGTGTGGACCCGCACGTTGGCCATCAGGTTCCCCAGCACCTGCCGCAGCCCCGACTCGTCCGCCCGCACCAGCACCGCCCCGTCGGCCTCCACGGCCACCGGCCGCCCCGGCTGCTGCGCCCGCAGATCCTCCGCGGCGTCCCGCACCAGCCGGCTCACGTCGACGTTCCGGAACCGGATCTCCGGCCGCTGGTCGAGCCGGGCGAGCAGCAGCAGCTCGTCCACGAGGCGGCCCATCCGGTCGACTTCGCCGTGCATCCGGTCCCAGGCCCGCCGCCGCTCCCCGGGCTCCCTCAGCATCCCCTTGTCGTACAGCTGGAGATAGCCGCGGATGGCGGCGAGCGGCGTACGCAGCTCGTGCGAGGCGTCGGCGACGAACCGGCGCAGCTGGGCCGCGCTGCGCTCGCGGGTCCGGTACGCCGTCTCCACCTGGTGCAGCATGGCGTTGAGGGCCAGCCGCAGCTGCTCGACCTCCTCCGTCGGATGCTGGCTGGAGGGCACCCGCCGGGTCAGGTCGCCCTCGGCGATCGCCGACGACGTCTCCACCATGTCCTCCAGCGGCAGCAGCCGTTTCCGCACGCTGTACATGGTCAGGCAGCACAGCAGCGCGAGCAGCAGGGTGCCGACCGCGAAGTCGAGCTTGAGCGCCTTGGCGATCCCCTTGTGCAGCAGCTCGGTCGAGGTGGCCAGCAGGATGCAGGAGCCGTCGGCGAGCCGGGTGGCCGTCACCCGGTAGGAGGCGCCGTGCACGTCGACGTCGCGTGGGTCGGGCGCGTCGGCGAGGGCCCGCGGGTCGGCCACGGCGGCGGCGAGGGAGCGCTGGGCCTCGGTCGGCTTCATGCCGAAGAGGGAGATCGCGTCGCCCCTGGTGTCGATGACCGTGAAGATCGAGTCCGGCGTCGGGTCGGACTCGGCCGGGGTGATCCGGTCGCGGATCACGCCGAGCGCGCCCAGCGAGTCGACCTGCCGCAGGGTCAGCCCCGAACCCCCGAGCGACGTCCGCATCTTGAGCAGCTCGGAGTCGACCTGGTCGAGCAGGTACAGCCGCATGCCCATGATGCTCGCGACGGCCGCCACCACGATGCCGACGGCGAGCAGTCCGACGTTGGCCAGGGTGAGCTTGCCGCGCAGCGAGTGCAGTCCGTGCCGGTGCCGGCGCTTGCCGAGGCTCATGTCAGGCCGTATCCGACGCCCCGCCGGGTGGTGATCACCGGTGCTCCCAAGGCGTCGAGCTTGCGCCGCAGGTAGCTGATGTAGGTCTCCACGACGGTCGACTCGGACGGTATGTGCTCGTACTGCCAGACGTGTCTGAGCAGTTGCTCCTTCGGCACGATCCGGCCGCCGTTGCGCACCAGGAAGCGCAGCAGCGCGTACTCGGTCGGGGTCAGCTCGACCGTGCGGCCGGCGCGGTGCACCGAGTACGTCGTCTCGTCCAGCTCCAGGTCGCCGTAGCGCAGCGGCGGGCGCTGCTGGATGACGTCGGCCGGGCGGGTGCGGCGCAGCACGGCGCCGATCCTCGCCACGACCTCGTCGATGTTGAACGGCTTGGTGATGTAGTCGTCGCCGAAGCCGAGCGCCCCGACTATCTCCGCCGGGGCGTCCCGCGCGGTGAGGAACACCAGCGCCAGGTCGGGCTGCCGGACCCGCAGTTCCCGCGCCAGAGCCCGCCCGTCGCCGTCCGGCAGCATCACGTCGAGCAGGGCCGCGTCCGGCCGGGTGCGCTCGGCCAGCGCGAGGGCCTCCCGGACCGTACCGGCCGTCATCACCTCGAACCGGTGGTAGCGCAGGGCGATGGCGAGGACGTCCGCGATGCTCGGCTCGTCCTCCACGATCAGCACGGTGCTGCCTGGAGCCGTCATGCCCCCAGTATCGGCGCCGCCGCCGACGCCCGGGGGCGCGCAGCTTTGGAGTTCCTTGAGAGTCATGCGCGCCCCGTGTCCCGGTGCGCGGCCCGCTGCCGATCCTGGTGCCCAGGACCTGGGGGACCAACCGACCGAAGTGATCTACTACAAGGAGCTGTTGAGCGTGACGGCATTGGCACGGTGGTGCTATCGGCACCGGCTGGTGGTCCTGTTGCTGTGGGTGGGGGCACTCGTCGGCGTGGGCTTCTCGGCCTCGGCGGCGGGCACGAACTACGCGAACGTGTTCTCCCTCCCCGACACGGACTCCAAGACCGCGTACGACCTGATGCAGAAGGCCTTCCCGAACACCTCCGGTGACACGGACACGGTGGTGTGGAAGGTCGACAGCGGCTCGGTGACGGACCAGGCGGTCAAGGACCGCGTCGGGCCGGCCCTGGACAGGATCGCGAAGCTGCCCGGCGTGGGCGCGGTCACCAGCCCCTACGCCGGCGCCCGCGG
Source organism: Streptomyces sp. NPDC086777 (assembly GCF_040702065.1). Taxonomy (NCBI): domain Bacteria; kingdom Bacillati; phylum Actinomycetota; class Actinomycetes; order Kitasatosporales; family Streptomycetaceae; genus Streptomyces; species Streptomyces sp. NPDC086777. The sequence continues at coordinate 56,964 of NZ_JBFBJI010000043.1, forward strand.
GGCGGCGCAGATCAGCAAGGACGGCAGGATCGCCTACGCCCAGCTGACCTTCACCAAGCGGGCGAACGAAATCCCCAAGGAACAGGTGCAGCAGGTCCTCGACACCGCCCAGGGCGCCGAACGGGCCGGTCTCCAGGTGGAGTTGGGCGGCCAGGCGATCCAGCGCGTCCAGGAGCCGCCGCAGGGCCTGTCCGAGATGGTCGGCATCATCGCGGCGGCCGTCGTGCTGTTCCTCGCCTTCGGCTCGTTCTTCGCGATGACCCTGCCCATCGCGATCGCCGTCTTCGGCGTCGGCATGGGCCTGTTCTCCACCCAGCTGCTCAGCCACACCACCGACATCCCCGACATCGCGCCGCTGCTGGCCTCCCTGATCGGCCTCGGCGTCGGCATCGACTACGCCCTGTTCATCGTCACCCGGCACCGGCGCGGCATCCTGCGCGGCATGGATCCCGAGGAGTCCGCGGTCACCGCCCTCAACACCTCGGGCCGGGCGGTGCTGTTCGCGGGCGGCACGGTCTGCATAGCCCTGGCCGGCATGCTGGTCACGAGGCTCCACTTCCTGGACGGCGTGGTCATCGGCACCTCCCTCACGGTCGTGCTGAGCGTCCTCGCGGCCACCACCCTCCTCCCGGCCCTGCTGGGCTTCCTCGGCCCGCGCGTGCTCAGCCGCCGCCAGCGCCGCCGGCTGGCCGCCGAGGGCCCGGAACCGGAGAAGGCGAGCGGCCTCGCGGCCCGCTGGTCGGCGAACGTGGAGAAGCGGCCGCGCCGCATCGCCGCGCTCGCGGTGGTCGTCATGGCCGTGCTGGCCGTCCCGGTCCTCTCGCTCCGCCTCGGCGCCACCGACCAGGGCAACGACGACGCGTCCACGACCACCAGGAAGGCCTACGACCTGCTCGCCGAGGGCTTCGGCCCCGGTTTCAACGGCCCCCTCCAGGTGGTCAGCGTCGGCGGCGACACCGGGAAGCTGGTCCAGGGCCTGCGGTCGACCCCGGGCGTCGCCCAGGTGGCCGAACTGCCCCCGTCCCGGGGCGTCACGGTCATCCAGGTGGTCCCGACCACCTCTCCCCAGTCCAAGGAGACGGACGACCTCATCGACACCCTCCGCGACCGGGTGATCCCGGCGGCGGGCGCGGAGGCCCACGTCGGCGGGGTGACGGCGGTGTCGAAGGACTTCGCCTCCGTCACCGGCGACCGGCTGCCCCTCTTCATCGGGACGATCATCGCCCTGGGCTTCCTGCTGCTCCTGGTCGCCTTCCGCTCCCTGGTCGTCCCGCTGACGGCCGCCGTGATGAACCTGATCGCGGCGGCGGCCTCCTTCGGCGTCCTCGTCGCGGTCTTCCAGTGGGGCTGGGGCCTGGACCTGCTGGGCCTCGGCAAGGAGGGCCCGATCAACGCGTTCCTCCCGGTCATCATGCTCTCCCTGCTCTTCGGCCTCTCGATGGACTACCAGGTGTTCCTGGTGAGCCGGATGCACGAGGAGTGGGTGCACACCAAGGACAACGCGCGGGCGGTCCGGGTCGGCCTCGCGGAGACCAGCCGGGTCATCAACTCCGCCGCCCTGATCATGGTCTGTGTCTTCCTGGCCTTCGTCCTCAGCGGCGATTCGGGCGCGGCGATGGCGGGCGTGGGCCTGGCGGCCGCGGTCGCCCTGGACGCCTTCATCCTGCGTACGGCGCTGGTCCCGGCGGCGATGCACCTGCTGGGCCGCTCCAACTGGTGGCTGCCGGCCTGGCTCGACAAGCGGCTCCCGCACCTGGCGGTGGAACCCCAGGAGCCGGCGGCGGCACCGCAGCCGGCCGCGCCCGGCGGCCCGGCCACGGCGATCCACGGCTTCGTCCGCACCCCGGGCGGCGACCCGGTGGCGGCGGCCTCCGTCACCGTGATGTCCAAGGGCGGCCGCCGACTGGACCGGGTGACCTCGCTGGCGGACGGTTCCTACATCGTGTCGGTGCCGGCACCGGGGGCGTACCTGCTGGCGGTCACGTCGTCGTCGTACGGCTCGAAGGCCCGGCACGTGACGGTGGCGGAGGGGCCGGTGGTGTACGACGTGGAGCTGACCGGGGACGAGGTGGACGCGGTCAACTAGCCGAGCCCCCGGCCCTGCCTCCGGGATCCGGCAGCACCCGCGTCATCCCGGGCAGGAAGTCCGTGAACAGCTCGTGCACTTCGAGCACCAGCGGACGCAGGACGCGGAACCGCGCGAGGGACACGCCTCGCGCGGTCAGCCGGGCCCCCCGCTCGGCCAGCCGGTAGCTCCGCTCCCGTCCCTCGGTCCGGTCGAAGATCCAGTAGAGGACCAGGCCCATCTGCGAGAGCCACATCAACTCGGGGAGCACGTCGCGCAGTTCCGGGGCTACCTTCGTCTTCGCGCCCGCCAGCACCTCGCGGTGCACGCTGATCGCCTCCACGCGCGCGTGCTCGCTCTCCGGGGAGAACGGGCTGAGCGGGCTGTCCGGGTCGGCGGCGTTCTTGAAGAAGTGGACCGCGAACTCGTGGTACGGCCGGGCGATGTCCAGCCACACCTTGAGCACGCCGGCGAGCCGCCTCTCCAGGTCGGTCTCCTTGTCCAGGACCTCGCGGACCGCCACCCGGTGCTCGGCGGCGAGCTGGTCGTAGAAGCCCTGGATCAGGTGTTCCTTGCCGGCGAAGTAGTAGTACGCGTTGCCGACGGAGACCCCGGCCTCCGTGGCGATGGCCCGCATCGTGGTCTTCTCGTAGCCCCGCTCCCGGAACAGCCGCATCGCCGTCTCCAGGATCAGCGCGCGGGTCTGCTCGGACTTGCTCTGGGCTGCGGCCTCGACGGGACCGTCGTTCTTCGCGGACACGGACAGAGCCTAACCAGTGGCGCAGGCGTCGCCGGCACAGCCCGCGGGGTCGTAGATCCACCCGAGACCGGGGTCGTACGTCCACCCGTCCTCGCGCCGGTACACCTTCCCGCCCCACTGCGCGCCCCGCCACCTGGCGGCGGCGAGCACCGCGCCCCGCGCCAGCCGGGCCCCGGCCGGGGTGCTGAGCCGGTGGGCGAGCGGCCGCTGCTCCCGCAGCGCCCAGAGCACGACGATCCAGGCGGCCGTGTCCCGGTAGACCTGCCCCGCGTCGCCGACGACCGTGACCTCGTCGAAGGTGGCCGCGTGGTCGAGGTCCGGGAAGCGGGTGCGGGCCTCGGCCGAACCCGCCGGGACCAGCTCCAGCGGCACCAGTTGCGGCTGCCGCACGAGCCAGTCGCGCAGGTGGGTGCAGAGGGTGCACTCGGCGTCGTAGAGGACGGTGAGCCCGCGGACCGGGACGCGCGCGGCGCCCCGGTCGTCGGTTCCGGTCACGGTGGTCACGCCCCCGCCGCCGGTGCGGTCCAGCCCTGCGGCGGGACCGGCGGGAGCTGCTCCTTCTCCATGACCCCGCGGCGCCTGATCCGGTTGAGCACGTACACGTTGCCCAGGTGCATCACGCCGAGCACCAGCAGCACCACGCCGAGCTTGGAGGACAGCGCCTCGAAGATGCCCCGGGTGTCGTCGATCGTGTCGCTGGTGTGCAGGTAGAGCGCGACGAAGCCGAGGTTCACGAGGTAGAAGCCGACGACCAGGAGGTGGTTGACGGCGTCGGCGAGCTGCTCGTTGCCGTGCAGGACGTCGGAGAGGAAGATCCGCCCGTTGCGGCTGAGCGTGCGGGCCACCCAGATGGTCAGACCGATGCTGACGAGCAGGTAGATGACGTAGGCGATGACTGTGCGGTCCATGCCCCACCCCTTCTTGAACGCGTTCAAAACGCTGACAGGGGTGACTGTAGACCTAGTTTTGAACACGTTCAACTCGGTTGCGGGGTGAGCCCCTTCACCCGCGCCGCGCCAGCTCCGGCCGCTTGCTGTAGTCCGTGAAGCCGATGATGTTCCCCCAGGGGTCGGCGACCTCGACGGTCCAGCCGGTGGCCACCGAGAACGGCTCGTCGAGCACGGCGACCCCGGCCTCCTTGAGCCGCCCGGCGGCGCCCCGCGCGTCCGGCACCTCCAGCCACACGCGCGGCGACGCCCACACCGCCGGCCGGTATCCGAGGCCCTCCTCGGTCCGCAGCAGGATCCCGGGCGTCTCGCCCCCGACCTTCAACAGGGCGATCCCGCCCTCGTCGAACCGGAACCCCACGGTGAACCCGGCCCGCTCGTAGAAGGCGACGGCGGCGGTGAGGTTCCCGACGGGCATCACCACGTTGTCGAACCCGAGCAGTTCGTACGACTCGTCATCTGACATGCGATCACATTAGGAGCGGAGATGACGGTTGCCGGGCGGGCTGACCGTCGGGTCACTCAATGGGCCGAGAAGGGGCCCGTCACGTCGGTACGCTGAGCCCTCGTCGGTGCCGGGCGAGCGAGGGGGCGGGGATGGCTCCGGGAGCGGAAACCTTCCACGGTGAGGCGCGGGCGGCTTTCGCCGAGGTCGCGCGGCGGCTGGGCCTGGACGGGCCGGGCGGCCGGGAAGGGGACCGGCATCTCGCGGTCGCGACCTACGCGGGCGCGGGGGTGATCTACAAGGCGGTCCTCGGCCTGTGGCAGGGCGACGTCGAGATCCACGTCTGCCGCAGGACCGCACTGACCGAGTGCAAGGTCGGCGTCGAGGGGCTGGCCGTCTCGGCGGGCGTCGTGGACCGCCGCGGCCGGGTCTCCTTCGACGCCCGCAGCCTCCGCCGGCTCCGCAGGTCCCTGGCCGGCCAGGTCCGCTACGTCGAACTCGTCCACCCGCTGGTCTCCGGCGACCCGGACGAGGCGCTGTCGCTGATGCGGGCGGCGGGCGCCCGGGAGTGGCGCAGACCGGCGGTGGGGTGAGTCCGGGTACGGCGAAGGCCCCGCTCCCTGTACGGGGAGCGGGGCCTTCGGTGCCCTGGCGGGACCGGGATCAGAAGCGGCGCGTGATCAGCGCTCGCTTCACCTCCTGGATCGCCTTGGTGACCTCGATGCCGCGCGGGCAGGCGTCCGTGCAGTTGAAGGTCGTGCGGCAGCGCCAGACGCCGTCGCGGTCGTTGAGGATCTCCAGGCGCTGCTCGCCCGCCTCGTCACGGCTGTCGAAGATGAAGCGGTGCGCGTTGACGATGGCGGCCGGGCCGAAGTACTGGCCGTCGTTCCAGAAGACCGGGCACGAGGACGTGCAGGCCGCGCAGAGGATGCACTTCGTGGTGTCGTCGAAGCGCTCACGGTCCTCGGCGGACTGCAGGCGCTCGCGCGTGGGCTCGTTCGTGTCCTTCGTGATGAGGAAGGGCATGACGTCCCGGTACGCCTGGAAGAACGGCTCCATGTCGACGACCAGGTCCTTGAGGACCGTCAGGCCCTTGATGGGCTCGACCGTGATCGGCTTCTCGGGGTTGATGTCCTTGATGAGGGTCTTGCAGGCAAGACGGTTCTTGCCGTTGATCCGCATCGCGTCCGAACCGCAGATGCCGTGCGCGCAGGAACGGCGGAAGGTCAGCGTGCCGTCGATGTCCCACTTGATCTTGTGGAGGCCGTCGAGGACGCGCTCCTTCGGGTCGATCTCCAGCTGGAAGTCTTCCCAGACCGCGTCCGCGGAGACCTCCGGGTTGAAGCGGCGGACCCGGAAGGTGACCGTGATGTAGGGGGAGTCGGCGAAACCGGGCTCGGGCTGACCGGCCGCGTCCGCCTTGTCCAGAACGGGGGTTGCCATCAGTACTTACGCTCCATCGGCTGGTAGCGGGTCTGGACGACCGGCTTGTAATCGAGACGGATGGACTCGGCGCCGTCGTCGCCCACCTCGCGGTACGCCATGGTGTGGCGCATGAAGTTGACGTCGTCGCGGTTGGGGTAGTCCTCGCGGTAGTGACCGCCGCGGGACTCCTTGCGGGCCAGCGCGGAGACCGCCATGACCTCGGCGAGGTCGAGCAGGTTGCCGAGCTCGATGGCCTCGAGGAGGTCCGTGTTGAACCGCTTGCCCTTGTCCTGGATCGAGACGTTCCGGTAGCGCTCGCGCAGCTCCGCGATCTTCTCGACCGCCGTCTTGATCGTCTGCTCGGTGCGGAACACCATGACGTTGGCGTCCATGGTGTCCTGCAGCTCGCGGCGGATCGTGGCGACCCGCTCGTTGCCCGTCGAGGAGCGCAGCCGCTCGATCTGGTCGACGACGAACTCGGCCGGGTTCTCCGGGAGGTCCACGTAGTCGTGACCGTGCGCGTACTCGGCGGCCGCGATGCCCGCCCGGCGGCCGAACACGTTGATGTCCAGGAGCGAGTTGGTGCCGAGGCGGTTGGCGCCGTGCACGGAGACGCAGGCGACCTCGCCGGCCGCGTACAGGCCCGGGACGACGGTGGTGTTGTCGATGAGGACCTCACCCTCGACGTTGGTCGGGATGCCGCCCATGGCGTAGTGCGCGGTGGGCTGGATCGGGATCGGGTCCGTGTACGGCTCGATGCCCAGGTAGGTGCGCGCGAACTCGGTGATGTCCGGGAGCTTCGCGTCCAGCTGCTCCGGCGGGAGATGGGTGAGGTCGAGGTAGACGTGGTCGCCCTCGGGACCGCAGCCGCGGCCCTCCCGGATCTCCGTGTAGATGGAGCGGGAGACGACGTCACGGGAGGCGAGGTCCTTCATGACCGGCGCGTACTTCTCCATGAAGCGCTCGCCGTCCTTGTTGCGGAGGATGCCGCCCTCACCGCGGGCGCCCTCCGTCAGCAGGATGCCCATCCGCCAGATGCCGGTCGGGTGGAACTGGAAGAACTCCATGTCCTCCAGCGGCAGCCCGCGGCGGTAGACGGCCGCCTGGCCGTCACCGGTGAGCGTGTGCGCGTTGGACGTCACCCGGAAGAACTTGCCGGTGCCGCCGGAGGCGTAGATGACCGCCTTCGCCTGGAAGACGTGGATCTCACCGGTGGCCAGCTCGTATGCCACCACGCCGGACGACTTCTTGACGCCGTCGACCTCGGTGATCAGCTGGTCCAGGACGTAGAACTCGTTGAAGAACTCCACGCCCTCCTTCACGCAGTTCTGGTACAGCGTCTGGAGGATCATGTGGCCGGTGCGGTCGGCCGCGTAGCAGGACCGGCGGACCGGGGCCTCGCCGTGGTTGCGGGAGTGACCGCCGAACCGGCGCTGGTCGATCGTCCCGTTGGGCGTCCGGTTGAACGGCAGGCCCATCTTCTCCAGGTCGAGGACGGCGTCGATGGCCTCCTTCGCCAGGATCTCGGCGGCGTCCTGGTCGACCAGGTAGTCACCGCCCTTGACCGTGTCGAAGGTGTGCCACTCCCAGTTGTCCTCCTCCACGTTGGCGAGCGCGGCGGCCATGCCGCCCTGCGCGGCGCCCGTGTGGGAGCGGGTGGGGTAGAGCTTGGTCAGGACCGCGGTGCGGCTGCGCTTCGTCGACTCGATGGCCGCGCGCATGCCCGCGCCGCCGGCGCCGACGATGACGGTGTCGTACTTGTGGATCTTCATGATTCTCGCAGCCCCGTGCCTAGCGGATGTTCGGGTCGAAGGTGAAGATCACCAGCGAGCCCAGCAGGATGGTGAACACCGTGGCCGTGTAGAGCAGGCCCTTCAGCCACAGCCGGGTGTTCGCGCGCTCCGCGTAGTCGTTGATGATCGTGCGCAGGCCGTTCGCGCCGTGCAGCATCGCGAGCCACAGCATCAGCAGGTCCCAGACCTGCCAGAAGGGGCTCGCCCAGCGGCCGGCCACGAACGCGAAGCCGATCTTCGACACACCGCCGTCGAGCACCAGCTGGATCAGCAGGTGGCCGAGGACCAGGACGACCAGCACGACGCCGGACAGGCGCATGAACAGCCAGGCGGCCATCTCGAAGTTGCCGCGGGTGGAGCGCGGGGTCTTCTTGGTGCGCTTGCGCGGGGCCTCGATGAGGGGGGCCGGGTTGTCGACGTTGAAGAGGGGGGCGCCCTCGACGGGGCCGACGCCGGCGGGGGTTTCAGTGGTCGACATCTGCGTCAGCTCCCGAACAGGACACGAGCGGCGTGGCCGAGAACGGGGTAAATGGCCCCGGCCATCAGGACGACCCAGACACCGACGACCGTCCAGAGCATCTGCTTCTGGTAGCGCGGGCCCTTCGACCAGAAGTCGACGGCGATCACGCGCAGGCCGTTGAGGGCGTGGAAGAGGATGGCGGCCACCAGGCCGTACTCCAGCAGTGCGACGATCGGCGTCTTGTACGTGGCTACGACCTTGTCGTAGTCCTCGGGGGAGACGCGGACGAGAGCGGTGTCCAGCACGTGAACGAACAGGAAGAAGAAAATGAGGACGCCGGTGACTCGGTGAGCCACCCAGGACCACATTCCTTCCCGGCCGCGGTACAGCGTTCCAGCCGGCACGGAAGTCCCTCCGGGAGCGGGGTATCGGGGCCGCGCCGGCTTGTGGGTGTCGGTCGGGCCCGGCCGGGTACGGTCCACCGGCCCCCAGCATCGTAGCGATGCGCTGCCGCTGGGCTTACGCCGGGCCTACCGGTGTGATCAAAGTGGCACGCGTATGGGTTAGCCGGGCGGAGTCCGGGGTGGGTTGTCCTGTTATTTGCCGGGTGCGGGAGCGTTGGGGCTGGCCGCGCCCCGCGGCGGAGCCGCTGACGGATGCCGCCCCGCGCCTCCGAGCGTCTCCACCAGGCGTCCTTGTGCAAGGCGCCGGAGCTGCTCCACGGACATCACCCGCTCGTCCTCCGGATCGTTCTCCGAACGTGAGTAAATGCCCTCCAGGACGCGATCCAGGCGCTCCTCGGGCCGGGTGTCACCCAGGTAGATCACGAACACGTGTCCGAACTTGGCCTCGTAGGCCGCGTGGGCCGCCGTCAGGGCCGTGTGGGCCGCCGAGTACGTGCCCTCGGGCAGCTCCGGGAGGGACTCGCCCGCCAGCGCCTCCGACAGGTCGCCCGGTGCCAGGTCGTACGCCGCTTCGTCAGCCGCCGCAAGGAGGGACTCCACGTCGGGGTAGGGGCGGTGGTCGGAGACGCGGCGGGCCCAGCGCGGGCTGCGCAGGCAATGCAGGAGCAGCGCGCCTGCCTCGTCGTCGGGGGCGGCGTTGAAGGCGTCCAGCCGGGTGGGGAGATGGGGCAGGCGGTGGGCGGGCAGCGTAGGTCCTCGCGTCACATGCGGTGTGGCAGGGGTGGCAGGGGATGCTGTGAGAGATGTGTCGTCGACGTTATCGAGGACGTCCATGGCGTGTCGGTTGGTTGCCTGAATTTCACCCGAACGGGAGAGTTTCAGATTGCGTCGATGACGGCTGTGCGGCGGGTGCGTCGTAAGTTGTAGCCGTGAGCCAGCACAGGCGCAGGCCGTCGACACGGCAGGGCGCGCGAAAGCGGGCGGTGGTGGTCGCCGCCGCCTTCGCGGGGACCGTCGCGCTCGGCACGGTCATCGGCGTGTGGGCCTCCTCGGGCGGCGACGGCGGGAACACCGCCGGAGCGTCCCGGCAGCCCTCCGGAGGCGACCGGTCGGCCTCGGCCGGGGCGGCCACCCCCACCCCATCCCGCAGCTACCCCCTCTCCCAGGCGCCCCGCACCATCCCCGCCGTCCGTTCCCACACCGCCGCCCGCGGCCCCGGCTGGCGCCCGCAGCGGGGCGGCCGGGTCGTGGTGAGCGACGCCGCGCTGGCCGACGAGGGGCGGCTGACCGCGGGCGAGCTCGGGCTGTCGTACGCCGGGCAGAAGGGGGCGAACGACGACGTACGGCCGGGCGACCTGCGGCTCGACCTCGGCGGCAGCGGGGACCCGGAGTCGTACACGATGACCGTGCGCGGCGGGTCGGTCCGGATCAGCGGGCCCGGGGACGCCGGCGTCTTCTACGGCACCCGGACCCTCAAGCAGGAAGTGCACGGCGGCGGTACCGCCCCGGAGGGGGTGGTGCGGGACCAGCCGGCCAAGCCGCAGCGCGGCTTCATGCTGGACATCGCGCGCAAGCCGTTCACCGCCGCCTGGATAGAGGCCCGGATACGGGAACTCGGCGACCTGAAGTTCAACGAGCTCGGGCTGCACTTCTCCGACGACCAGGGCTTCCGGATCGAGTCCGACACCCACCCGGAGATCGTCTCCCGGGACCACCTGACCAAGGCCCAGGTGCGGGAGATCGTCGCGCTCGCCGCCGCCCGGCACATCCAGGTCGTACCGGAGATCGACTCGCCCGGACACCTCGGCGCCGTCCTCGCCGCCCACCCGGAGCTGCAGCTGCGCAACGCGCAGGGCGTCGCCACCAGGGGCGCCGTCGACATCTCCCAGGACGCCTCGGCGAAGATCGTCGACGACCTGCTCGACGAGTACGCCGACCTGTTCCCCGGCTCCTACTGGAACCTCGGCGGCGACGAGTACCAGGCCCTGACGGTCGCCGACCCGCAGGCCTCCTACCCGCAGCTCGCGGCCGCCGCCCGGGAGGCGTACGGGGACTCGGGTACCGTCGCCGACCTCACCACGGGCTGGCTGAACGACCGCGCCGACACCGTCCGCGCCCACGAACGCACCATGCGGGCCTGGAACGACGGCTTCCTCCGGGGCACCTCCGTACAGCCCGCCGACGACCTCCAGGTCGCCTACTGGACCGGCAAGGAGAACGGCGCCCGGCAGCCCGTGGAGTACCTGAGGGCGGGCCGCAAGGTCCTCAACTACAACGACGAGTACCTGTACTACGTCCTCGGGCAGCCCAACACCTTCGTCTATCCGACCGGTCAGCGCATCTACGAGCAGTGGATCCCGCGCATGCTGCGCGGCACCTCGGCCGTGGCCGCGCGGTACGAACCCCAGGTCCTCGGCGGCTCCTTCGCGGTCTGGTGCGACCTGGCCGGCGCCCAGACCCAGGACCAGGTGGCGGCCGGCATCAGGATGCCGCTGCGGGCCACCATCGAGAAGCTCTGGGACCCCGAGACCACCCCGGCGATGTCCTGGACGGACTTCAAGGCGCTCGCGAACAGACTGGGCTGACACGGAATCATGGTGGACGTACGGCGGTGACGGGCCGTATGTTCCGCATTCCGCGCGGGCCGGGGGAGGGCTCCGTGCCCAGCCGCGTCCCGGGGGAACCGTCTTGATCTGCGCCCGCTGCCACCACTTCGCCGCCGCGCCCGGCGCCACCCTGTGCCACCGCTGCCTCGGCGACCCGCCCGGGCCGGTCCCGGCCTTCGGCGGCACGCCGGGGCGGTGGCTGCGCTCGCCCGTCGGCCTCGGCTGGGCGGCTGCCGTGCTGCTCGGTGCGGTCGTCGTCGCCGACCTGTTCGCCGTCTGGGCGGACTTCCTGCAGTACGGCGCCACGGGCGCGCCGGCCGACGGCGAGACCGGCGCCGCCGCGTTCCGCCGGGCCGACCGCGCCGACGAACTGCTGGGCCTCGCCGCCGGGGCCCAGGCCGTCTCGCTGGTCGCCTGCGCGGTCGTCTACCTGTGCTGGTTCCAGCGGGTGCGGGCCAACGCGCAGGTCTTCGACCCGCTCGGGCACCGCAAGTCGCCGGGCTGGGCGATCGGCGGCTGGTTCGTGCCGGTCGTGAACCTCTGGTACCCGCGCCGGATCACCCTCGACATCTGGGACGCCAGCAGCCCCAGGGGCACGACCCGTTCGCACACCCTGGTCAACACCTGGTGGGCACTGTGGCTGGGCTCCCTGTTCGCCGACCGCGCCGCGGCGGCCGGCCATGGCGACGACGCCGCGGGCGCCGCCCAGGTCCACGACGGCGCCCTGCGGATGATCCTCTCGGACTCCCTCGACATCGCCGCCGCCGTCCTCGCGATCCTCCTCGTGCTCCGGCTGACCCGCATGCAGCACGAGAAGGCGATGGCGGGCGCCGCTCCGGCCGGGCACTGAGCCGCCGCCGTACCCCCACCGTTGGCCGAAAACCCTTTCTCCGAACTCCTTCGCATCCTGGGTGTCCCACCTGTGTGACACTGCCGTACCGTCGCACGCAGTTAGGGAAAGTACGAGCTCCGTGCAAGTGGGGCCTTGGTATGTACCGTTTCTGGGAGGCGTGGGATGAGCCTGGTGGAGCTGATCGCTCAGGCCGATGAGCGCGGACTGGCCGCCAGCGGGCTGGCTTGTTTGGATCGGTGCGTACCGCTGCTCGGCGGGGACGACCTGGTGCTGCGCCCGCTGTGGGCGAGCCTCGCCGACGGCTCCGACTGGAGCGCGGGACTGGAGAAGGCGCGCGGCTCGCTCGCCTTCGGCGAGGAGACCGGCGGCGGGGCGGGCGGCGGGGCCGACGAGGCCGAGACGCTCGCCCGGCGGATGCTCGACGCCGCGCCCGTGTCGCAGGAGGCCGCCGGCGTCCGCCGGTGGGCCGACGCCTGTTCCGTCGCCTCGCTGCAGATCCACCGGCTCCTCGACCCCGCCGAGGACGCGGCGCCCTCCGTCGACACCCGCCGCGAGGGCGGCACCGAGGGCATGTCCCCGCTGGTCGCCGCCGAACTGCGGCGCCAGGTCACGGTGCTGGAACTGCTCGCCGGGCACGGCACCGCCGGACTGCGCCGCGCGCTGGACGTCTCCACCGAGGGCCGCCGGGTGCTGCGCGCGGTGGTGTCGCGCCGGGCTCGCGGTCTCGGGTGAACCATTGGTGAGGGCGGTGCGCGGGTCCTGCGCCGGTTGCGGGAACACCCCCGGATCCGGGTGACGAAACCGTCGGCCACCTCGCTCTTCCTTGTGTGACAGCCCACTACGTGACACCCCGCCATGGGACCGCGCAGCAGCAGACCAGGCCGCACGCCGCCGCCAGACCGGCCCGGTGGGCCGCGGACGCGGTCGCCATGATGCGCGAGGGCGCCCGCGTCCGGCTCGACTACTCGGCACAGAGCCTGTGGCGGGTCGACCGGGTGATCGAGGAGATACGCCGGGAGGGCGTGCCCTACGACGCCGTGCGGGAGACACTGCGCGGCCTCGGGGCCTACGCCGGTGAGGTGATCGTCCGTCACACCGGCGCCGAGTGGTGGGCGTCGGGCGGCGAGCACTGGATCCGCACCCCCGACGGCCGGCTCTGGGACCCCGTCGACGAGGCCCGGCGCTGCTACGGCGGCCACGGCTCGCTCCGGCTGCTGTGCCGGGACGCCCTGGGGTAGTCCGGCGGAGGGGGCCGGGGGCGCGCGGGGCTCGGCAAAAACACCGTAATAAGAGACGCGGGCGTTCCCAACTTGCCGCTGGGGGAGCACGATTGGTCCATGGCCGACAACCGACGCTGGTGGGCTCTGGTCGTCATCGCACTGGCCCAGCTCATGGTCGTGCTCGACATGACCATCGTCAACATCGCGCTCCCCTCCGCCCAGGTCGCTCTGCACATGTCCGACGGCAACCGGCAGTGGGTGATCACCGCCTACACCCTGGCCTTCGGCGGACTGCTCCTGCTCGGCGGCCGGATCGCCGACCTGGCCGGACGCAGGGTGGCGTTCATGACCGGCCTGGTCGGCTTCGCGGCCGCCTCCGCGCTCGGCGGGGCCGCGGTGAACCAGGGGATGCTGTTCGGGGCGCGGGCCCTGCAGGGCGTGTTCGCCGCGCTGCTCGCGCCGGCCGCGCTGTCGCTGCTCGCGACGACGTTCACCGACCCGAAGGAGCGCGGGAAGGCGTTCGGCATCTTCGGCGCCATCATCGGCGCGGGCGCCGCGGTCGGGCTGCTCGCCGGCGGCTTCCTCACCCAGTACCTGGACTGGCGCTGGTGCCTGTACGTCAACGTGCCCATCGCGCTGGTCGCCTTCGCCGGTGCCTGGGCCCTGCTGCCCGCCGGCGGCAGGCATCCCGACGCCCGCCTCGACGTCCCCGGCGCCCTGCTCGGCTCGGCCGGCATGCTCTCCCTGGTCTACGGCTTCTCCGAGGCGGAGTCCCGGAGCTGGACCGACGGCCTGGTCCTGACGCTGCTGATCGGCGGGGTCGCGCTGCTCGGCCTCTTCGGGTACTGGCAGACCCGCGCCCCGGTCCCGCTGCTCCCGATGACCGTCGTGCGCGACCGGCAGCGCATCGGCGCGTTCCTCACCGTGCTGCTGGTGACCGTCGGCATGTTCGGCGTCTTCCTCTTCCTGACGTACTACATGCAACGCGTCCTCGGCTACTCGCCCGTGAAGACCGGCGTCGCCTATCTCCCCATCACGGTCGGCATGGTCACCGGCTCCACCCAGGTCGCCGCCCGGCTCCTGCACCGGGTGCCACCCCGGGTGCTGATGGTGCCCGGGCTGCTGCTGGCGGCCGGGGCGCTGGCGCTGATAGCCCAGGTCGGGGTCGAACCGGCGTACGCCTCGCACATCCTGCCCGGCATGCTGATGCTCGGCCTCGGCATGGGCACGGCGATGATGACCTCCGTCTCCCTGGCCACCGGCAACGTCGCCCCGCGCGACTCGGGCGCGGCCTCGGCCACCTTCAACACCGCCCAGCAGGTGGGAGGTTCGATCGGCACGGCCCTGCTCAACACCATCGCCGCGAGCGTCACCACCCGGTACGCCACCGCACACGCCGCGAGCGTCCCGGACAAGGCGCTGCTGGCCGCGAAGGCCGCCGTGCACGGCTTCAACGTGGCCACCTGGTGGGCGCTGGCCGCGCTGCTGCTCGGTGCCCTGATCGCCGGGGTGGTCGTGAACGCGGACCGGGCCCCCACCCCGCAGGCCCCGCAGGAACGGGCCCCGGAACCGGTGGACTCGGCCACCTGATCCGCCCGCCGGCGCGGACGCCGGCCGTGCCCTTCCCGTGTGACGTTCCGGTGCGCCGCGGCGCTGGTGATCGTAAGGGCCGCGCGCACCGGGCACAGGTGTCGCACGGCGGCACGGCACCGCACGGGCTCGGGTTCGCAGAGCCCGCTTCGCACTCGGCACGGACGAGGACCGCGTTGGGCCAGGGAGGGGAAACCCGCCGCGTACCGGAGTACGACGGCGAGCTCGGCGCGGCCGTGGCGCGCGCCCAGGAGGGCGACGAGTCCGCCTTCGCGGTCGCCTACCGGCTGGTGCAGCCCGGTCTGCTCGGTTATCTCCGGGGGATCGTCGGGAACGACGCCGAGGACGTGGCCGCCGACGCCTGGCTGGAGATCGCCCGGGACCTGGGGCAATTCCGGGGCGACGGGGCCGGCTTCCGGGGCTGGACGGCGACCGTCGCCCGGCACCGGGCCCTGGACCATCTGCGCCGGCAGCGGGTCCGGCCCCGCCCGTCGGCGCCCGAGCACGAACTGCTGGACCTGCCCGGCCGCCACAGCACCCACGACCAGGCGCTGGAAGCACTCTCCACCGAGCGCGCCCTCGCGCTGGTCCGCTCACTGCCCCGGGACCAGGCCGAGGCCGTGCTGCTGCGCGTCGTGGTCGGCCTCGACGCGCCCGCCGCCGCCCGCGTCCTCGGCAAGCGCCCGGGCGCGGTGCGCACCGCCGCGCACCGCGGGCTGAAGGCGCTGGCCCGGCGGTTGGGTGTCACGGACGCGACGCGGGCGGCCGGCCAGGACGGTCGGCCGCTGGATCGGGAGGAACCGGGACATGAGTGAACGGCACGGCCGCGAGGCCGACCGCGGCCGTCGGCCCGCGCACCCCGGCGTCACGGTGCCCGGCGCCGAGCCCTTGCTGGAGGCACTGCTCGCCGCCGCCGTCCGCGTGCCCGGCGTCGAACCCGAGGGCGAGCGGCGCGCGGTGGCCGCCTTCCGCACCGCCCGCGACACCGGCACCCGCCGCCCACGCACCCGGCGCCGTGACGACTGGCGGCGATGAGCCGAAGCGGGCCGGTCCGGCAGTTCCGCTGTTCGGCAGGAGGCACCGGGGCCGGGACGGCCACGGCCGACCGGCGGCCGGGCGCGGCGGACGACGTTGCGTCCTCCGGGCGGAGGGAGGTGCCACGGAGACGGCCGGGGCCGCCACCCCCCACAGGAGAGGCCCCGGCCGTCGCGCGGCACGGGCCGCGCGGCGGCCCGTACTCTGTTCAGCGCCATGAGTGCGTTTTCTGTCACACCTCAGGGCGTCACGAGTTAGTTGCACTTTGTACGGACGTGGACGGCGAGCGGTTTCAGGTCGTAACGTGCAGTTCGCGCCGGGCCGCGGAGGACGCATGACCACCGCAACCATCTGCGTCCCGACTGCCGCAACCATCAGTTGAGGAACCACGACGGCGAGAACCACGTCCGCGAGAGCGGCGCCGGATGAGGCGCAAAGAGGGATCGGGTGCTGGGGGACGACGCGGAGTTGACCGCCGCGGTACGTGCTGCACAGGACGGGGACGAGGCCGCGTTCCGCATCGTCTATCGCGCGGTGCAGCCCCGCCTGCTCGGATACGTCCGCACGCTGGTCGGCGAGCCGGACGCCGAGGACGTCGCCTCCGAGGCCTGGCTGCAGATCGCCCGCGACCTCGACCGGTTCAGCGGCGACGCGGACCGGTTCCGCGGCTGGGCCGCCCGGATCGCCCGCAACCGCGCCCTCGACCACATACGGATGCGTGGCCGCCGTCCCGCGATCGGCGGCGACGAGACGGAACTGACCGGCCGGGCCGCCGAGTCGGACACCGCAGGCGAGGCCATCGAGGCGCTGACCACCGACTCCACCCTCTCCCTCATCGCCCGGCTGCCGCAGGACCAGGCCGAGGCCGTCGTCCTCAGGGTCGTCATGGGCCTCGACGCCAAGACCGCCGCCGACACCCTCGGCAAGCGCGCCGGCGCGGTGCGGACGGCAGCGCACCGGGGGTTGAAGAGACTCGCCGAGCTGCTCGGCGCCGACCCCGAGACGGCAGGCGTCCTGGACGCGCTCCCACCCCAGCGAGAACCGAACGCTCGTGCGGTGACGTCCGCGAGTGTGACGCATACGCGTTCGCGGACGCAGAAGGACATGTGATGGCCGACGAGCAGTACAAGTGGCTGAACCGGGTGACGGCGGAACGTCTGCTGCGCGGTGAGTCGCTCGAAGCTGTCGATGCCTCCGCCCGTGACCAGGCAGAACGCCTCGCCGACACGCTGGGCGCGCTCTCCGCGCCGGCGACACCGGCCGCCGCGGAACTCCCCGGCGAGGAGGCCGCGGTGGCTGCCTTCCGCAAAGCGCGCGAATCCGCCGAGGACGCCAGGACCACCGCGGCCGCGCCGACCGGTGCGGTCACCCGGCCGCGCCGGGGTGCCCGGGACGCCGACGCCGGCCTCTTCCGGATCGGTGCCGGCTCCCGGTCGGCCCGGGTCCCGGGCTGGGCCCGCCCCGCACGGCTCGGCCTCGCCGCCGCGCTGACCGCCGGCATGCTCGGCGGGGTCGCGGTGGCCGCGGGCACCGGGGTGCTGCCGACGCCGTTCGAGGACCACCACCCGGGCCCGGCCGCCTCCGTCTCCGCCGCCGGTACCCCCGCACGCCCACAGGGCTCGCAGTCGCCCGAGTCGCTGCTCGGCGGCGAGACCCGGACGCCTTCCTCCGGAGCCGCCTCCGGGCGGCCCTCGCCCGACCCGTCCGGCAAGCGGAAGAACCGGGACACCGGCTCGACGGGCGTCCCCGTCGGCGGGTGGAGCGGTGCCCTGACGTCCTGCCGCGCGATCCGCAACGGCAAGTCCCTGGGCGCCGACCGCAGGCATGCCCTGGAGGGACTGGCGGGCGGCCGCGGCCGGGTGGACAAGTTCTGCAAGGCCGTCCTCGACATCGGGCTGAACGACAAGGACGGCGTCGCCCGCGACGGCAAGGGCGACGACAACACCCGGGGCGGGCGGCACGACGGTCAGGGCGACGGCATCGGCCCGGGCGACGGCGACGGCCGGCCGGGCCGGGGCTTCGGCGGCGGCAAGGACGGCGGTTGGGGCAACGACCACCGCCAGGACGGCGTGGCCACCCCCGCACCGACCGCCTTCGCGTCCCCGCGGCCCGACCGGCCCGGTACCCCGCCCAGCCCCACGTACAGCGCGCTTTGACCTTTACGCACCGCTGTGACCTGCGTTTTTGAAAGTCCCTGAACTTTTTTTCCGCAGGGTGTGACGTTTTCGGCGGCGGCGACGCAGTACAGGGTGAGCCGACTGGTCATCGGCCGTCGCACAGAGCCGGGGTTCCCCCCGTACCCGTGGCTCGTGCATCGGCGCGGGCGGGACACGTTCCCCCGGTCCCGCCCGCGCCCCGAACGTCACCCGCCGGTCCCCGTTCACCAGGAGACGACGACCTTGTCGCCGTTGCGCACCTGCGCGAACAGAGCCGCGATCGCCGTCTCGTCCCGCACGTTGACGCACCCGTGCGAGCCGCCCGCGTAGCCCCGGGCCGCGAAGTCGTAGGAGTAGTGCACCGCCTGCCCGCCGCTGAAGAACATCGCGTAGGGCATCGGCGAGTGGTAGAGCGTCGACACGTGGTGGCGGGACTTCCAGTAGACGTGGAACACACCCTCACGGGTCGGGGTGTACTGCGCCCCGAACCGCACCGACATCGTCGACACCGTGCGCCCGTCGATCATCCAGCGCAGAGTCCGGCTGGTCTTGTTGATGCACAGCACCCGTCCGGTCAGGCACCGCGCATCGGGTGCGGCGGCCGGCTGACCGCCCATCAGGTACAGCTCCCACTTTCCCGGCCTGTGCGTCATCCGGACCAGCCGCTGCCAGGTCACGGCGTCGGTCTCGCCCGTCCGCGGCAGTCCGCGCCTGCCCTGGAAGCCCTCGACGGCCTGGGCGGTGAGGTCGTCGTAGGTCCCCGTCGGCCCGTCGAACAGCCAGGCGACCTGGCGCAGCCGGGCCTGGAGCTCACGGACGCCGGTGCCGGTGTCGCCGCGGGTGTACACGATGTGCGGCGGGACCGTCTCGACGGCGGACGGTGAGGGGGCGGGCGAGGCGGGCGCGGTGGAGCCGGCCGCGGTGGACGTGGTGGGGCGGGTGGGTGCCGGGCCGTGCGGGAGGTCGATGCGGACGGGTGAGTGCCCCTTGGCGTCCCCGCCGCCCGCCGACTGCACCGTGCACCCGCACAGCACGGCGAGTAGGGCGGCCAGGATTCCCGAATACCGCGAGACCTTCATGCCGAGGATGCTTCCCCGCGTGACCGCCGCCGAACAAGAGGGCATCGTGGGAACCGACAGTCGTACCGGCGTACCGGTGTATCGGCGTACTGCGGAGGTCACCCGTCATGGTCCGTGAATCGGAGTCCGGACTGCCCGTCGAGCCCGTCTACGGGCCGGGGGACCTGGCGGGCTGGGACCCGGCCCGCAGCCTCGGCGACCCGGGGGCGTACCCCTTCACCAGGGGCGTCTACCCGACGATGTACACCGGGCGCCCCTGGACCATGCGCCAGTACGCCGGGTTCGGCACGGCCGCGGAGTCGAACGCCCGGTACCGCCAGCTCATCGCACACGGCACCACCGGTCTCTCCGTCGCCTTCGACCTGCCCACCCAGATGGGGTACGACTCGGACGCGCAACTGGCCCATGGTGAGGTCGGCAAGGTGGGTGTGGCGATCGACTCGGTGGACGA
>NZ_JBFBJI010000044.1:0-74437 GCF_040702065.1 Streptomyces sp. NPDC086777
GGTTACATTCCGAACCCGGAAGCTAAGCCTCACAGCGCCGATGGTACTGCAGGGGGGACCCTGTGGGAGAGTAGGACACCGCCGAACAAATATTGGGAAAGGCCCACGCCATTGGCGTGGGCCTTTCTGCGTTTACGGGCTTTTGAGAGCTCCGGTAGAAACCGGCAGAGGCCGGCTGCGGCCCCTGCCGTCCGCGAATCAGAGCCGGCCCGCGGCTTTCAACGCCAGATACGCGTCCGCCAACGCGGGAGCGAGGTCATCCGGCGTCGCGTCCACGACCGTCACTCCGTGTCGGCTGAGTTGCTCCGCGGTCCGGTGCCGTTCGCTCTGCGCCTGCGCGGCCGCCGCTGCCTCGTACACCGCATCGGCGTCTCCACGGGCCGTCGCCATGCGGGCGATGTGCGGGTCGGCCACCGAGGCGAGGAGAACCGTGTGCCGTTGGGTCAGCTGGGAGAGCACCGGAAGCAGACCCTGCTCGACCGGAGCGGTGTCCAGCGTCGTGAGCAGGACGATCAGGGAACGCCGCGGGGCCGTGCGGAGTGCCGTGGCGGTGAGGCCGCGGGCATCCGTCTCGACGAGCTCGGGCTCCAGCGTGGCCATCGCGTTGACCAGGGAGGGGAGGACGTCGCCTGCCGCCCGGCCCTGGACCAGAGCGCGGACCCTACGGTCGTAGGCGAGCAGATCCACACGGTCGCCCGCGCGTGAGGCGAGGGCCGCCAGGAGGAGTGCCGCGTCCATGGACGCGTCCAGGCGGGGCGCGTCGCCCACCCGGCCGGCGGAGGTACGTCCGGTGTCGAGGACAAGGAGGATGCGCCGGTCGCGCTCGGGACGCCAGGTGCGCACCGCGACCGCCGACTGCCTGGCCGTTGCCCGCCAGTCGATGGAGCGGGTGTCGTCGCCGGGAACGTACTCGCGGAGGCTGTCGAATTCCGTGCCCTCGCCGCGGGTCAGGACGCTGGTGCGGCCGTCGAGCTCACGCAATCGGGCGAGTTTCGACGGCAGATGCTTGCGGCTGGTGAAGGGGGGCAGAACCCGTACAGTCCAGGGCACTTGGTGGCCGCTCTGGCGGGAGAACAGGCCGAGGGGGCCGTAGGAGCGGATCGTGACGCGGTCCGCCCGGCGGTCGCCGCGGCGGGTGGGGCGCAGGCGGGTCGTGACGCGCCGGCGTTCACCCGGGGGGACGGTCAGCTGGTGGCGCGAGGCCTCGACCTCGGTGCCCGGCTGCCAACTGCTGGGCGGCCAGCCGTCCCTGAGCCGGGCCCGGAGGGGGCGCCCGGACGGGTTGGTCACCGTCAGGGTGACGTCCGCCGTCTCGCCCAGGCGGGCGGACGTGTCGCCGGCGCGGGTGAGCGAGAGGCGTCGTACCGGAGCCGCGAGGGCGAAGTCGCAGGCGCAGGCGAGGGCCAGTGGGCCGTCGACGGCGAGGATGCCCGTCCAGCTCGGCCCCCAGATGCCGATCGGGATCGATCCGATGGCCGCGATGAGGGCGGCGCGTCCGGTGAGGGGCATCAGCGGGGGACCGGGACGTGGGCGAGGATCGCGTTGATGACGGAGTCGGCGGTCACGCCCTCCATCTCGGCCTCGGGGCGGAGTTGGACGCGGTGGCGGAGGGTCGGCAGGGCGAGGGCCTTCACGTCGTCGGGGATGACGTAGTCGCGGCCGGTCAGCCAGGCCCAGGCGCGTGAGGTGGCCAGGAGGGCGGTGGCGCCGCGCGGGGAGACGCCGAGGGTGAGGGACGGCGACTCGCGGGTCGCGCGGCAGATGTCGACCACGTACGCGGTGATCTCGGAGGAGACGTTCGTCTTGGCGACCGCCGCGCGGGCGGCTTCGAGGTCGGCGGGGCCCGCTACGGGGCGTACGCCGGCGGCGCGCAGGTCGCGCGGGTTGAAGCCCTCGGCGTGGCGGGTGAGTACGTCGATCTCGTCCTGGCGGGAGGGGAGAGGGATCGTCAGTTTGAGGAGGAAGCGGTCGAGCTGGGCTTCGGGAAGGGGATACGTGCCCTCGTACTCGACGGGGTTCTGGGTGGCGGCGACCAGGAACGGGTCGGGGAGCAGGCGCGGGACGCCGTCGACGGTGACCTGGCGTTCCTCCATCGCTTCGAGGAGGGAGGACTGGGTCTTGGGCGGGGTCCGGTTGATCTCGTCCGCGAGGAGCAGGTTGGTGAAGACCGGGCCGGGCTGGAAGGAGAACTCGGCGGTGCGGGTGTCGTAGACGAGGGAGCCCGTGACGTCGCTCGGCATGAGGTCGGGGGTGAACTGGACGCGCTTGGTGTCCAGTTCGAGCGCGGATGCGAGGGCGCGGACGAGCAACGTTTTGGCGACTCCGGGGACTCCTTCAAGGAGAACGTGTCCGCGGCACAGGAGGGCGACGACGAGGCCGGTCACGGCGGGGTCCTGGCCGACCACGGCTTTGGCGATCTCTGCGCGCAGGGCCTCCAGGGAGGCCCGGGCGTCGGCCGGGTTCCCGGTGTTCCCGGCGTTGTCAGTGGTCGGGTCCATCATGGACGGCGTACCTCTCTTTCGAGGGCGTCGAGCTGGTCGGTGAGAGTGATGAGGGCCGCGTCGTCGCCGGGCGGCGGTCCGAAGAGCAGTGCCTGCAGGGCCTGTCCGTCGCCGTGGAGGTGTGCGGAGAGGGCGGGGAGCAGGGCTTCGGGCGCGTGCGCCTGGGAGACGGGGACGCCCACGAGAGGGGCGAGCCGGGTGCGGGCGGTGGAGCGAAGAGCGGCGGCCGCGCGGTCGCGGGCGCTGGCCTTGCGGTAGAGGCGGGCGCGGCCTTCGACGGTTTCGGAGGCGCGGATCGCCACGGGGAGTTTCTCTGGCACGAGGGGGCCGAGCCGGCGTGCCCGCCAGAAGGCGGCGAGGGCGGCGGCGATGAAGAGCTGGAGTGTGCCCCAGAGCCAGCCGGAGGGCAGCAGATCGAACAGGGATTTCTGGTCGCCGGTGTCGGTGGCCGTGGCGTCGGAGAGCGAGGGGAGGTACCAGACCAGATGGGTGCGCGAGCCGAGGAGTTGGAGGGCGAGCGAGGCGTTGCCCTGCTTGTCGAGGCGGTCGTTGAGCAGGATGTCGGGCGCGCCCAGGACGATGGTGTCTCCGTTTCCGGAGGCCGCGGGGATGCGGAGGAGCGTGGCCAGGCGCTGGCTGGGGTAGCAGGTGTTGGCGTCGAGGTGGGTGGTGGTGTAGCGGATGCCACCGGTGTCGGCGCTGC
This sequence comes from Streptomyces sp. NPDC086777, assembly GCF_040702065.1. Lineage (NCBI taxonomy): Bacteria > Bacillati > Actinomycetota > Actinomycetes > Kitasatosporales > Streptomycetaceae > Streptomyces > Streptomyces sp. NPDC086777. Next base: position 3,205 of record NZ_JBFBJI010000044.1, read on the forward strand.
CGGCCCGCCGGGCCGCGTCCAGGGTGCAGTGCGGGTCGAGCGTGGAGCGGACGCTGTTGGCGGGGTCGGCGGTGACGCCAGGAGCGAGCCGTTCGACCGACGTGCTGCCGGCCGCGACCAGGACGGTGCGGCCGCCCGACGGGGCCGCCGACCTCTGCAGCAGGGACTGCTGGTGCGGGGTGAGCAGGTCGGGGACGGCGACGAGAAGGGTGGTGTCGGGGCCGGCCGCGGCGCGGGCCTCGGCCAGGGTGGTGACCACGCGGGTGTCCACGCCCCGGTCGGCGAGGAGCTCGGCGACGGCGCGGCTGCCGTAGGGGTCGGCGGAGCGTGGGTCGAGGTCGCCGTGCCGGGTGTCGGAGCGGATCACGGCGATGGCCACGGCTCCGGCGAGGACGAGCACCACGGCGAGGACGATGCCGCGGGTGCGGGTCCACACCTGGCGGGTGGTGGGCGCGGTGGAGGTGGCCGGGAAGGCTACGCTGGTGGTCATTCGGCGGCCCCCTGGCGGCTGTTGTGGGCCGCGCTGTGGGTGGTGCTGGTGAGGATCGGCTTGGTGCGTTCCAGGTCGCGGTCGAGCTCTGCGATGCGCTCGTACGACGCCTGGGTCGCCCTGCGGCCGCCGTACGTCACGTCGTCGAACTCCAGGGCCGCGGCGCGCAGCCGGTCGGTGTGGGCGGGCAGGGCGCGGCCCGCTTCGGCGGCGGCCTCGTCGGCGGTGCGGCCGGGGCGGGCGTCGAGCAGGGCGCGTTCCTCCAGGGCGCGGACGACGGCGCGCATGCGTTCCTGGAGGGCTTGGTTCCAGTGGCCCTGGGCGGCGTGTGCCTCCGCGGCCGCGCGGTGTTCGGCGGCGCTGCGGGGGCGGTCGTCGAACAGGGTGGCGGCGGAGACGGGCCGGCGGCGGGGGGTGCCCAGGCGCCACCACAGGGCGCCCAGGACGGCGATGACGGCCAGGACCACGACGACCAGGCCGAGCGCGCCTCCGGGCGTCGCGGACGCGGCGGCGGAGAGCAGGCGGTCGACCCAGTCCAGGACGGCGTTCAGGGCGCGCTGGAACAGTCCCGGGTCGTTCTCGTGGTACATCCGCTTGGACAGCTCATGCCGCGCCGCCTCCCGTGCGGGTTCGCGCGGGATGGTCACGGGTGGCTTGCCGTCCGAGCCGGCCAGCGCCGGCAGCGCTGCGAGTCCGGTTCGCGACAGGCCTCGTACGGCCTCCTCGGCGGCGCGCGGCAGGGCTGCGGGCACCGCTGCGAGGACTCCCCCCGTCAGGCTCACCGCATCAGCTCCCCGGGACGGTGCCGGGGGTGCCGGCGCCGTCGTTCTCGACGCCTGCGGCGCGGGCCAGTTCGAGGTCGAGGGCCTCGCGGCGGATGCGCTGGTCGATGTAGAGGAGCACGGTGACGCCCGCGTTGATCGGGAAGGTGAGCATGGAGCCGATCACCGAGCCGATGCCGCTGATGACGAGGAACGTCCAGCCGTAGTTGTTGTTGGTGTTCTCCAGGAAGCCGGTGAGGCCGTGTCCGCCTGCGTAGGCACCGATGAGGGTGAAGGGGATCACGGCGATCGACGAGACGATGTTGGCGATGATCGAGGCGAGGAACTGGATGCCGAAGACCCGCCACCAGGAGCCGCGGACGAGCTTCATGGAGCGGCCCAGGGACTTGGTGATGCCCTGCTTCTCCAGCATCAGGGCGGGCGAGGCCAGCGAGAAGCGGACCATCAGCCACACGGTGACCACGACGCCGGCGAGGATGCCGACGATGAGCAGGGCGGCGATGGCTCCGCTCGGGCCGCTCGCGAGCGCGACGACGATGCCGGGCAGTGCGCCGACGAGCAGGACTCCGACCGCGATGAGCCCGGTCACGAGGATGAGGCCGCACAGCTTGAGGACCTGCGAGCGGGCGTCGCGCCAGGCTTCGCCGATGGTCACGGACTTGCCGAGTACGGCGCGGCTGGTGACGGTCGTCAGCAGGGCTGTCGCGATGATGGTGCCGACCAGGGTGATCAGCAGGACCGCGCCCGAGCTGAGCGCGACCTCGCCGGCGGCGCGGCTGATCTCGGTGAGGGAGGCGCTCGGGTCGTTGAGGGCGTCGGTGGTCTCGGTGTCGTTCAGGACGAGGCCCTGGAGGAGGATCACCGCGACCTCGGTGATGACGGCGACCGTCAGCGAGATGCCGAGGACCGTGCGCCAGTAGGTGCGCATGGTGGAGACGGCGCCGTCCAGGATCTCGCCGACGCCGAGCGGGCGCAGCGGGATCACGCCGGGCTTGGCGGCGGGCGGGGGACCGCCCCAGCCGCCGCCCCAGGCTCCGTATCCGCCGGGCGGGCCGTATCCGCCGGGTCCTCCGCCGTAGCCTCCGGGCCCGCCGTAGCCGCCGCCGGGGGGTTGCCCGCCCCAGCCGGGTCCGGGGGGTGGGGGCGGCGGTGCCTGGCCTGGTGCCGGGGCGCCGGTGGGCGCGGACCACTGGCCGGGCGGCGGTTGTTCCTTGGACCACTGCGAGCCGGAGCCCTGTGGATCCGTGCCCGGCTGATCGGCGGGCGGTTCGGCAGGTCCTGCGGGGACGGGGCGGTCGGCAGGGGCGGACGCGCCGGGTTCCCGCCCGTCGGACGGGGCGGATCCGGGCGAGGCCCAGCCCGGAGTGTCGTTCATCGAAGCTCCTTCACGGTGCCCGTCCGCGAGCGCGGCGGCAGGTTGGCTGCCATCGTGCCATGGGGTGGGCGCCCAGTGACCTGCCGCGGTGGAGGCTGTGCACCTTCAATGGTCCGCCGGATACGGGGCAGACTGAGTCCATGGCTGATCAGTACGCGCAAACCGGCGAGGACAAGCGGCCGACGGGAATGCCAGTGATCCGGTGGGAGGAGCCGCCCGAAGGTCCCGTGGTGGTCCTTCTCGACCAGACCAGACTGCCGACGGAGGAGGTCGAGCTGGTGTGCACGGACGCGTCGGCGCTGGTCGAGGCGATCCGTTCGCTGGCGGTGCGCGGTGCGCCACTGCTCGGGATAGCGGGGGCGTACGGGGTGGCGCTCGCCGCCGTGCGGGGCTTCGACGTGGACGAGGCCGCGGCTGCGCTGTCGGGTGCCCGGCCCACGGCCGTGAACCTGTCCGCCGGGGTGCGCAGGGCCGTGTCGGCGTACCGGTCCGCTCTGGCCGAGAGCGGGGACGGCGGGGCGGCGGCCGCGGCGGCGCTGGGCGCGGCGCGGGCGCTGCACCGGGAGGATGCCGAGGCCAGCGCCCGGATGGCCGGGCACGGGCTGGCGCTGCTGGAGGAGCTGCTGCCCGGCGGAGGGCACCGGATCCTCACCCACTGCAACAGCGGGTCGCTGGTCTCGGGAGGGGAGGGCACGGCCTTCGCGGTGGCCCTCAGGGCGCATCGGGCGGGGCGGCTGCGGCGGCTGTGGGTGGACGAAACACGTCCGTTGCTGCAAGGCGCTCGCCTGACGGCATACGAGGCGGCTCGCAGCGGCATGGCGTACACCTTGCTCACCGACAACGCGGCCGGTTCGCTGTTCGCGGCGGGGGAGGTGGACGCGGTGCTGATCGGGGCGGACCGGATCGCGGCCGACGGATCGGTGGCGAACAAGGTGGGGAGCTATCCGCTTGCGGTGCTCGCGCGGTATCACCATGTGCCGTTCATCGTGGTGGCGCCGTTGACGACGGTGGATCCGGAGACACCGGACGGGGCCTCCATCGAGGTCGAACAGCGCGCCGGATACGAGGTGACCGAGCTCATAGCACCGCAGGTGCCGGTGACGGGAGCGGGGGGCGGGATTCCGGTGGCACCCCTGGGGACCCAGGCGTACAACCCGGCGTTCGACGTGACGCCGCCCGAGTTGGTGACGGCGATCGTCACCGAGGAGGGCGCTGTCTCTCCCGTGACGGCAGAGGCTCTCGCGGAGCTGTGTGCCAGGTCGCGCCGGGTGACGACTTAGCCATTGGGATGATGTCGGCTCGACCGACGGGAACGGCCCCTCCACCTGCGGCGATTCGCGGGCCAAGGGGCCGTGACATCCAGCGGCGACATCAACGGGTGTCGGAGTCGGACCGGTCGGCTCCCAGTTCCCGAATCCGAGCCGGCTGCCGAAGCAGGTGGTCGAGCCGGCCCACCGCCGTAATCACGTGGTGCCGTCCGCGGAATGAAGACGTGCCCGTCCGGATCTTCGAACCGCGGGCGTCCCGTGCTCGGCGCGCGCTCACGAAGCATGGTCGTGCGCATCCGGGTAGTGACGAGACGCCCGGTAATATCGTCCGTTGGTGGGGCCGGGCCGAGTCGCACGCGGATGGGCGTTCGCCCTTGCACGTGAGGTGACTCGATGTTGGTTTACGCGATGTACGTGATCGTTGCGGCGTTGTACGTCTATGCCCTGGCCGACTGCGTCAGGACCCCCGCGGCGCGCATTCGGCTGCTGCCCAAAGTGGGCTGGTTGGCCGTCCTGGTTCTGTTCCCCGTTCTGGGCGCCATCGGCTGGCGAAACCTGGGCAAGCGGTCCGCCCCGGTCGAGGGTCGGGCGTCTGCCGCCTGAGCGGCAGACGATGAGGACACCGAGGCCGGCGAACCGGGCGGGACCACGGAGACCTTCAGAGTCAACTTCATGGCTGGACCCTGGGCCTCTCCGCAGGGTGCGGTGCCGGTGCTGGCAAGAACGGCGTGCTCACCTGCGCAGCGCCTGACATCTACCGCCGGCATCGACGTTGGCGGACGGGGGCAGACAGTGACGGCCCCCTGCGGCTATCGTCACTGGCCGGTGACCCTGGTCACCTGCGTAACCTTCACCGTTATGAGAATGGGATGATGTCGTTTATGAAGGGACGAGTCCTTGTCGTCGACGACGACACCGCACTGGCCGAGATGCTCGGCATCGTGCTGCGTGGTGAAGGTTTTGAGCCGTCTTTCGTAGCCGACGGCGACAAGGCGCTGGCCGCTTTCCGTGAGACCAAGCCCGACCTGGTGCTCCTGGACCTGATGCTGCCCGGTCGGGACGGTATCGAGGTGTGCCGCCTGATCAGGGCGGAGTCCGGGGTGCCGATCGTGATGCTCACGGCGAAGAGCGACACCGTCGACGTGGTCGTGGGCCTGGAGTCGGGCGCGGACGACTACATCGTGAAGCCGTTCAAGCCGAAGGAGCTGGTCGCCCGGATCCGGGCGAGGCTGCGGAGGTCGGAGGAGCCGGCGCCGGAACAGCTCGCCATAGGTGACCTGGTCATCGACGTGGCCGGGCACTCGGTGAAGCGGGACGGGCAGTCGATCGCGCTGACCCCGCTGGAGTTCGACCTGCTGGTCGCGCTCGCCCGCAAGCCGTGGCAGGTGTTCACGCGGGAGGTGCTCCTGGAGCAGGTCTGGGGCTACCGGCACGCGGCGGACACCCGTCTCGTCAATGTTCACGTCCAGCGGCTGCGCTCCAAGGTCGAGAAGGACCCGGAGCGGCCGGAGATCGTGGTGACCGTCCGTGGTGTCGGATACAAGGCGGGACCGAGCTGACATGTCCGGTGACAGTGCCGCTTCGGCCCCCGGCCGGTCCGGGGACCGTCCGGAGCGGCCTGTCGGCGGGAAGCGGTTCGGTACGCGCTGGCGGCTGCTCTTCGAGGGTGGTCTGCTTCAGGGCGGGGTTCAGGGCAGTCCGGTGCTGCGCCTGTTCATGCGCTGGGTGCGACGGCCGCTGCTGCCGGTCATGCGGCTGTGGCGGCGCAACATCCAGCTCAAGGTCGTCGTCACGACCCTGCTGATGTCGCTGGGCGTCGTCCTGCTGCTCGGCTTCGTCGTCATCGGGCAGGTACGCAACGGCCTGCTGGACGCCAAGGTGAAGGCCTCGCAGAGCCAGGCCACCGGTGGTTTCGCGGTGGCCAAGCAGAAGGCCGACGAGGCCGCGACCGGTACCGGTGACACCGCGGTGTCGGCGGACGGCCGGCAGTCGCAGAACGTCACCTCGTGGATGAGCGACCTCGTCGAGTCCCTCTCCAGCGGTGGCCAGGGCGCCTTCGACGTGGTCACGCTGCCTGCGGGCGACAACAACAGCGGGGGCGGGCGCACCCGTGCCTCCGGGCAGGTCGACCCGACGGCCAGCGTGCCCGACGACCTGCGCACGCGGATCAACGGCAACACGACGGCCGCGCAGAGTTACACCCGGATCATCTACACGGACGACAAGGAGTCGCAGCCCGCGCTGGTCATCGGCAAGCAGGTCAGCGATCCGAACAACGATCCGTACGAGCTGTACTACCTCTTCCCGCTCACCCAGGAGGAGAAGTCCCTCAGCCTGGTCAAGGGCACGCTGGCGACCGCCGGGCTGTTCGTCGTCGTTCTCCTCGGGGCCATCGCCTGGCTCGTCGTACGGCAGGTCGTCACGCCGGTGCGGATGGCGGCCGGGATCGCCGAGCGGCTGTCGGCCGGGCGGCTCCAGGAGCGGATGAAGGTCACCGGCGAGGACGACATCGCGCGGCTCGGCGAGGCCTTCAACAAGATGGCGCAGAACCTCCAGCTGAAGATCCAGCAGCTGGAGGAACTGTCGCGGATGCAGCGCCGGTTCGTCTCGGACGTCTCGCACGAGCTGCGGACGCCGTTGACGACCGTCCGGATGGCGGCCGACGTCATCCACGAGGCCCGCGAGGACTTCGACCCGGTGACCGCGCGGTCCGCGGAGCTGCTCGCCGACCAGTTGGACCGGTTCGAGTCGCTCCTCGCCGACCTGCTGGAGATCAGCCGCTTCGACGCGGGCGCGGCGGCGCTGGAGGCGGAGCCGATAGACCTCAGGGAGGTCGTACGGCGCGTGGTCAGCGGGGCCGCGCCGCTCGCGGAGCGCAAGGGCACACACATACGCGTGCTCGGCGACCTGCAGCCCGTGGTGGCCGAGGCGGATGCCCGGCGCGTGGAGCGGGTGCTGCGCAACCTGGTCGTCAACGCCGTCGAGCACGGCGAGGGCAAGGACGTCGTCGTCAAGCTGGCCTCGGCGGGCGGGGCGGTCGCGATCGCGGTGCGCGACTACGGCGTCGGGCTCAAGCCCGGCGAGGCGACCCGGGTCTTCAGCCGCTTCTGGCGGGCCGACCCGGCACGCGCGCGTACCACCGGCGGTACGGGTCTGGGGCTGTCGATCGCCCTGGAGGACGCGCGACTGCACGGCGGCTGGCTGCAGGCGTGGGGGGAACCGGGCGGCGGCTCGCAGTTCCGGCTGACGCTCCCCAGGACGGCGGACGAGCCGTTGCGGGGCTCGCCGATACCCCTGGAGCCCAAGGACTCCCGGCGCAACCGGGGGCTCGGCCAGGCGGGTCTGCCGAGCGGCGCCGAGGACAAGCTGGCCACCGTGCCGGTGCAGCCCGGTGGTGGCCATGCGTCGTCGCTGGCGCCGATGACGCAGCGGATGGCCGCTGTGGCCCCCACTGCCGACCCGACCGCGCTGCCCGGCAACGGCGCGCGCGTGGTGCCCCGGCCGGCCCAGGGCGTCCAGCGTCAGGAGGGCCCGCCCGAGGCGGGTAGGGGCGGTGCCGGGGCGGACGAGTCGAACAAGCCAGGGGAGGCATTTCGTGGGCGCTGACCGCGAGGGGAGCGCCCGGCGCCGGATGGCGCGCGCGGTGGCGTACGCCGCCTGTGGGACCGTGGTTCTGGCCGGCTGTGCCTCCATGCCGGACAGCGGCGACCTGCGGGACGTCGAGTCGACGCCGCGGCAGGACACGCAGGTGCGGGTCTTCGCCATGCCGCCGCAGCAGGACGCTTCGTCCACGGAGATCGTGCAGGGCTTTCTGGAGGCCCTGACCAGCGACGATCCCAACTACGACACGGCACGCAAGTACCTGACCAAGGCCGCCGCGAAGACCTGGCGGCCGGAGTCGCAGGCCATGGTGCTGGCGAACGGGCCGAGCATTCAGACGGACCCGCGCCCGGCCGGCCGCGAGGGCACGAGCAGCATCACCTACACGCTCCAGGGCAGCCGGGTGGCCACCGTCGACGCGCAGCAGGCGTACGCGCCCGCGGACGGGGCGTACCGCAGGACCGTGCATCTGACGAGGGACGCCAAGAGCGGGCAGTGGCGCATCGACTCGCTGCCGCAGGGTGTCGTGATGGGCAGGTCCGACTTCCAGCGCAACTACACGTCGGTCGACAAGTACTACTTCGCCTCGGACACGTCGGCGGGGGAGACCGGGCAGCCGGTGGCCGTCGCCGACCCCGTTTTCGTGCGCAGCCGGGTGGACCCGACGACCCAGCTGGTGCGTTCGCTGCTCAGCGGTCCCACCACCTGGCTCCGCCCGGTGGTCCGGTCGAGTTTCCCGACCGGTGCGGCGCTGAAGAAGGGCGTGTCCGGGCTGACGCCGGACGACCAGAACCGGCTCACGGTGCCGCTGAACGTGAAGGCGTCCCGGATCGGCGCGGTCAAGTGCGGTGAGATGGCGACCCAGTTGCTCTTCACGCTGCGCAACCTGACGCCCACCGTGGACTCGGTCGCGCTGCAGTCCGTCAGCGGCGCCCACATGTGCGACATCACCGAGGAGCAGGCCGAGTCGACGGCCTGGCGTGCCTCCACCAAGCGCCCCGACTACCTGTACTTCCTCGACGGCAAGCACCGGCTGGTGCGGATGCCGACCGGAGGTGCCGGCACCGACGCCGGTGCCGGCACCAGCGCGGTCGCGGTACCGGGCCCGTTCGGCGTGGGCACCAAGCCGCTGCGGTCGGTGGCGGTCGCCCGCGACGAGCGGACGGCGGCCGGGGTCACCAGCGACGGCAGGTCCCTGTACGTCACCTCGCTCGCGTCGGACGGTTCGCTGGGCAACGCCGTGCTGACCAGTCACGGTGCGACCGAGGACGACCGGCTGACGGCCCCGAGCTGGGACGCCCGCGGCGACCTGTGGGTGGCCGACCGCGATCCCGCCAAGCCGCAGCTGTACATGCTGGTGCAGGGCGTGGGCCAGCCCGTGACCGTGCAGATGCCCGAACTGGACGGCCGTATCGAGGACGTGCGGGTCGCCGCGGACGGGGTGCGGATCGCGCTCGTCGTCGAGAAGGACGGCAAGCAGTCGCTGCTCGTCGGGCGGGTCGAGCGCACCAAGTCCGACGACCAGCAGGAGGTCTCGGTCCTCGAACTGCGCTCCGCGACCCCCGGATCCGAGGAGGTCACCGCGATGTCCTGGGCCGGGGACAGCAGGCTCGTGGTGGTCGGGCGCGAGCAGGGCGGTGTGCAGCAGACGCGGTACATCCAGGTCGACGGCTCGACGCCGGACGGGCCCGCGCCCGCGGCGCTCACGGGTGTCCTGGCGATCGCCGCGTCCGAGGACGACCGGGTGCCGCTGGTGGCCGACTCGCAGGACGACGGGATCGTCCGGCTGCCGTCCGGGGACCAGTGGCAGAAGGTGGTCAAGGACGGGTCGGCGCCGATCTACCCGGGCTGAGCCCCGCGCCGTCGGTGAACGGCCGTCCCGGTCCGGCGTCGAGCCGGCGGGGCGGCCGTTCGCATCGGTGCGGACGGGAGCCGTTGGGCGTGAACGCTGGGGTTGGACGTGGACGGGGGGCCATCGGACGTGGACGGGGGCCATCGGGCGTGGGCGAGGCCGTTGGGCGCCCCGGGCAACCGTCCTCCGGCAGGGCAACGCCCCCTTTCACCCGTGTGGGTGACGGGTTGTGCGTGTCTCGTGTAGTTGTCCACAGGCAGTTGTCCACAGGGGTGGCCGGTCGGGCCGGTCGTTGGCACAGTGGGCACATGCGGGGGTGGTGGCAGGACCTCACCGACCTGGTGCTACCGGCCGAGTGCGGAGGCTGTGGAACGCCTCGCACGGTGCTCTGCGACGGGTGCCGTGCCGCCCTGAGCGGGGCCGTACCGCGCCGGGTGCGACCGGTGCCGGAGCCGTCCGGGCTGCCGGCGGTGTACGCGGCGGCGCCTTACGCGGACGAGGTACGGGCGGCCCTCCTCGCCCACAAGGAGCGCGGTGCGCTGGCGCTGGCCGGGACGCTGGGCGCGGCGCTGGCGGGAGCGGTGCGGGCCGGGCTGCGGGACGGCTTCCGGGACGGCCCGGCCGGCCTTCGGGACGGTCGGACGGTCCGGATCGTCGCCTCGTGGAGCCGTAGGGCGGGTGGCGCCGGCCCGGACGAGCCCGTGCTGCTCGTCCCCGTGCCGTCCGCGCCGTGGGCGGTGCGGGCACGGGGACATGATCCGGTGCGGCGGATCGCCCTCGCGGCGGCCGCGGAGCTGCGGCGGGCCGGGGTCCCGGCCCGGGTGGTCCCGGTGCTGCGGCAGCGGCGGGCCGTCGCCGACCAGTCGGAGCTCAACGCCCGGCAGCGGTACGCGAATCTCGCGGGCGCGCTGGAGGTGACGGCGGGTGGTGCCCGGCTGCTGGCCGGGGGCCGGGTCTTCCTCGTCGACGACCTCGTCACCACGGGCGCCACCCTCGCGGAGGCGGCGCGTGCGGTGCGGGAGACGGCAGGGGCCGAGGGGGCCGAGGGGGCCGAAAGGGCAGGAGAGGCGAGGACGGCTGTGTATCGGCGCGCGGCCTGGGAAGGAAGGGAGGAACGGAAGACCGGACCGGCGGAAGAGCGGGTGAAGTGGGGACGCAACGCATCGGTATTGGCCGAGGTGAACGGCCTTGTGGGACCGGTCCGTGCCGCTGTGGTCGCGGCCGCTCCGGATTCTTTCGAAATGAACCGGAACTGACCGTGAACGTACATCGTTGCAGGTAGTGACGGGGTCAATTCACCTGAATGGAGGTACGCATCAGTAGAGGGTGACGACATCCGTCCGGGCGAGATATGTTCGGTTGTGAGGGAGAAAGCCGCAGGCCATGCCTCCCCAATCCGAATGCCGTGCCGCGGGTTTTCCGCAATCATCGCGGTGCTGGGGTGCAGATCTTGCCCATGGGGGAGGAGGAGGTGAAGTCGCCGAGTCCGAGGCTCCGGGGTTCACCGGAGCTGGGTGCAAAAAGGGAGATGCTCCGCAGTGCAGCGGAGTGATCCGGGAACGGAGTTCTGCGTGGACATCGTCGTCAAGGGCCGCAAGACCGAGGTGCCCGAGCGGTTCCGCAAGCACGTGGCCGAGAAGCTGAAGCTGGAGAAGATCCAGAAGCTCGACGGCAAGGTGATCAGCCTCGACGTCGAGGTGTCCAAGGAGCCCAACCCCCGACAGGCCGACCGTTGCGACCGGGTGGAGATCACGCTCCGCTCCCGCGGTCCGGTGATCCGGGCGGAGGCAGCGGCCAGTGACCCGTACGCGGCACTCGACCTGGCGGCGGAGAAGCTGGACGCGCGGCTGCGCAAGCAGCACGACAAGCGGTTCTCCCGCCGCGGTGCGCGGCGGATCTCGGCGGCCGAGGTCCCCGACCACGTCCCGGACGCGGCGACGCTCAACGGGAACGGCACCCCCGTCCACCCCGAGGACGCGGACGGAGTGCCCACCAAGAAGATGGGGTCCCTCGAGGTGCAGGGCGAAGGCCCCCTCGTGGTCCGCGAGAAGACGCATGTGGCCGCCCCGATGACCCTCGACCAGGCTCTCTACGAGATGGAGCTGGTCGGACACGACTTCTACCTGTTCGTCGACTCCGAGACCAAGGAGCCGAGTGTCGTCTACCGGCGACACGCGTACGACTACGGTGTCATCCACCTCAACACGGACCCGATGGTCGCCCAGGCGCAACCGCCCGCGGCGGGCGGCACGCTGGGCGGCTGACCGGCCCGGTCGGCAGGTGAGCCTGTGCCCCTGGACGCGCGCGTGCGCCCCCAGGGGCACCGGTGTGCGACCACTTCGCGCCGCGCTCGGTCACCCCGTTGACGCCCGGACATGGAATCATGGCCAGGGCGGCCCAACCGGTGGGCCGCTGCCTTGGGTTGGCGGATGGCACAGCACCACAGGCCACAGCCTTCAGGGGGAGGAACGATGGCGGACAGCTTCGGACCGATGCGGGACGGTGATGCCGGCGGCGGCGTCGTCGGCATGGGCCCGGACGCGGGCGGTACTCCACGCAAGGAACCGATCAGGGTCCTTGTCGTCGACGACCATGCCCTCTTCCGCCGCGGACTGGAGATCGTGCTCGCCGCCGAGGAGGACATCCAGGTCGTCGGAGAGGCGGGTGACGGCGCGGAGGCCGTCGACAAGGCCGCCGACCTGCTGCCCGACATCGTGCTGATGGACGTCCGGATGCCCAAGCGAGGCGGCATCGAGGCCTGCACCTCCATCAAGGAGGTCGCGCCCAGCGCGAAGATCATCATGCTGACGATCAGCGACGAGGAGGCCGATCTCTACGACGCGATCAAGGCGGGCGCGACCGGATACCTCCTCAAGGAGATCTCCACCGACGAGGTGGCCACCGCCATCCGCGCGGTCGCCGACGGGCAGTCGCAGATCAGCCCGTCCATGGCGTCGAAACTCCTCACCGAGTTCAAGTCGATGATCCAGCGCACCGACGAGCGCCGGCTGGTGCCGGCGCCGCGGCTGACCGACCGTGAACTCGAGGTGCTCAAGCTGGTCGCCACCGGGATGAACAACCGCGACATCGCGAAGGAGTTGTTCATCTCCGAGAACACCGTGAAGAACCATGTGCGCAACATCCTGGAGAAGCTGCAGCTGCACTCCAGGATGGAGGCGGTGGTCTACGCGATGCGGGAGAAGATCCTCGAAATCCGCTGAGGCGGTCCGGGGCGGCCGCGGCGGCCCCGGCGCGGGTGACGGTCAGCGCAGCGCGGCGATCAGGGCGCGGGTCACTTCCCTGAGGAGCGGCTCGCGCAGTTCGGGGGCGTCCACGTGCTCCACGCGCACCGTCGTGCAGTCCACCCAGCTCGCCGCCTCGACCAGCGCCTCGGCCACCGCCGGGACCGCCTTCGGGCCCTCCAGCGTGACCTGGCGGGCCACCAGGACGCCGCCCGCCTCGCGGGCGGGGTCCACCCGGCCCACCAGCCGGCCCCCGGCCAGCACCGGCATCGCGTAGTAGCCGTGCACCCGCTTCGGCTTCGGGACGTAGGCCTCCAGGCGGTGGGTGAAGCCGAAGATCCGCTCCGTGCGTGCCCGGTCCCAGATCAGCGAGTCGAACGGGGAGAGCAGCGTCGTACGGTGCCGGCCGCGCGGGGGTGCGGACAGGGCCGCCGGGTCCGCCCAGGCGGGCTTCCCCCAGCCCTCCACCTCCACCGGGACCAGACCCGAGTCGGCGATCACCGCGTCGACCTGCTCGCCCTTGAGCCGGTGGTAGTCGGCGATGTCCGCGCGCGTGCCGACGCCCAGCGACTGCCCGGCCAGCCGGACCAGGCGGCGCAGGCACTCGGCGTCGTCCAGTTCGTCGTGGAGCAGCGCGGCCGGGACCGCGCGCTCGGCGAGGTCGTACACCCGCTTCCAGCCGCGCCGCTGGACGCACACCACCTCGCCGTACATCAGGGCGCGCTCCACGGCGACCTTGGTGCCCGACCAGTCCCACCACTCGCTGGTTTTCTTCGCGCCGCCCAACTCCGTCGCGGTCAGCGGGCCTTCGCTGCGCAGCTGCTTGATCACCTGGTCGTAGGCGCCTGCGGGGAGGTCGTGGCTCCAGTGCGGGCGGTCGCGGTAGGCCCGGCGGCGGAAGGCGAAGTGCGGCCACTCCTCGATGGGGAGGATGCAGGCCGCGTGCGACCAGTACTCGAAGGCGTGCGGTCGTGCCGGAGACGCGTCCGAGGTCCCGGTCTGCCAGTAGGCGGCCTCGACCGTTCTGCGGCCGACCCGGCCGAGGCGGGCGTACGGGATCAGCTCGTGGGAGCGGGCGAGGACCGAGATGGTGTCGAGCTGGACCGCGCCGAGGTGGCGGAGCACGCCCCGGACGCCGGCACGGCGGTCGGGGGCGCCGAGGAAGCCCTGTGCCTTCAGCGCGATACGGCGGGCTTCGTCCGCCGAGAGGGTGGCGGCGGGGCGCGGGAGGGTCGTCATGGGTCGGACGATAGAGGGTGGCACTGACAGCCCGGCAGGAGCTGGGGTCTCAGTCCTGCGAGGGGGCCGGCAGGTAGGGCGCCGCGGAGGGCAGGCCCAGGTCCGAGGGGAGCAGCGAGCCGACCCAGCAGTCGCGTCGTACGCCCTTGTTGTTGAGAGAGGAGCGGAGGGTGCCCTCGACGGTGAAGCCGGCGCGTTCCGCGACCACGCGGGAGGCGTGGTTGCCGACCTCGGCACGCCATTCGACCCGGTCGATCGCCATCCGTGTGAACGCCCAGCGGGCGGCCGCGAGGGTGGCCTCGGTGGTGTAGCCGTGGCCGCGGTGCTCCTTGGCGGTCCAGTAACCCACCTCGGCCGTCCCCAGGGAGCGCATGGTCAGGGCGAGCATCCCGGCCAGCCCGCCCGTGGGCAGGAAGACGCCGAAGGTGAACATCGAGCCCTCGGACCAGCCGTCGGGGACCATCTGCTCCGTGAAGCTGCGGGCGTGCTCGGCGAGGTAGGGCGAAGGAATCGTCGTCCAGCGCTGAATCTCGGGATCCTGGACGGCCGCGTACACCGCGTCGGTGTCCTGCGGGCCGACCGCGCGCAGCAGCAGACGAGGGGTGGTGAGCGTGACGGGTTCCATCGGCTGATTCTCCTCGCCATGCCGTCCGGTACGCCATCGGTTTCGCTCTGTGTGAGCGAGTGATCACATTTCGCGCAATTCCTGGCTCCGGCGCGGCACTATCCGTGTGCCGCGGCCGTTGTCCCTGTGAAGCGTGGAACGGGCTCGCAGGGCCCGCAGGAAAGCGGCGGACGGTCCTCGGGGCGACAGGCCTCCCGACACGGCCGGGTCCTCGCATACGATGGCCGTTGCTCAGTACGTCAAATGGAAACCGACCCTCCCAGGCCCGACCGGCAAGGAGACTAACCCCCGTGTCCGTCCTCTCGAAGATCATGCGTGCAGGCGAAGGCAAGATCCTGCGCAAGCTGCACCGCATCGCGGACCAGGTCAACTCCATCGAAGAGGACTTCGTCGACCTCTCCGACGCCGAGCTGCGGGCCCTCACCGATGAGTACAAGCAGCGCTATGCCGACGGTGAGAGCCTCGACGACCTGCTCCCCGAGGCGTTCGCCACCGTCCGCGAGGCCGCCAAGCGCGCCCTCGGCCAGCGCCACTACGACGTGCAGATCATGGGCGGCGCGGCCCTCCACCTCGGCTACGTGGCCGAGATGAAGACCGGTGAGGGCAAGACCCTCGTCGGCACCCTGCCCGCGTACCTCAACGCGCTGGCGGGCAAGGGCGTCCACCTCATCACGGTCAACGACTACCTGGCCGAGCGCGACTCCGAGATGATGGGCCGCGTCCACAAGTTCCTGGGCCTCACCGTCGGCTGCATCCTCGCCAACATGACGCCGGCCCAGCGCCGCGAGCAGTACGCGTGCGACATCACGTACGGCACGAACAACGAGTTCGGCTTCGACTACCTGCGCGACAACATGGCGTGGGCCCAGGACGAGCTCGTCCAGCGCGGCCACAACTTCGCCATCGTCGACGAGGTCGACTCCATCCTGGTCGACGAGGCCCGTACGCCGCTGATCATCTCCGGCCCGGCCGACCAGGCCACCAAGTGGTACGGCGACTTCGCCAAGCTGGTCCTGCGCCTGAAGAAGGGCGAGGCCGGCAACCCGCTCAAGGGCCAGGAGGAGACCGGCGACTACGACGTCGACGAGAAGAAGCGCACCGTCGCCATCCACGAGTCCGGCGTCTCCAAGGTCGAGGACTGGCTGGGCATCGACAACCTCTACGAGTCGGTCAACACGCCTCTGGTGGGCTACCTGAACAACGCCATCAAGGCGAAGGAGCTCTTCAAGAAGGACAAGGACTACGTCGTCCTCGACGGCGAGGTCATGATCGTCGACGAGCACACCGGCCGTATCCTCGCCGGCCGCCGCTACAACGAGGGCATGCACCAGGCGATCGAGGCGAAGGAAGGGGTGGACATCAAGGACGAGAACCAGACCCTCGCCACGATCACCCTGCAGAACTTCTTCCGCCTCTACAAGCGCCACGACCACAGCGGCAAGGAGCAGCCCGGCCTGTCCGGCATGACCGGTACGGCCATGACCGAGGCCGCGGAGTTCCACCAGATCTACAAGCTCGGCGTGGTCCCGATCCCGACGAACCGGCCGATGGTCCGTAAGGACCAGTCGGACCTGATCTACCGCACCGAGGTCGCCAAGTTCGAGGCGGTCGTCGACGACATCGCGGAGAAGCACGAGAAGGGCCAGCCGATCCTGGTCGGCACGACCTCCGTGGAGAAGTCGGAGTACCTCTCGCAGCAGCTCTCCAAGCGCGGCATCCAGCACGAGGTGCTCAACGCCAAGCACCACGAGCGCGAGGCCTCGATCGTCGCCCAGGCCGGCCGCAGGGGCGCCGTCACGGTGGCCACCAACATGGCCGGCCGTGGTACGGACATCAAGCTCGGCGGCAACCCCGAGGACCTCGCCGAGGCGGAGCTGCGCCAGCGCGGCCTCGACCCCGAGGAGCACATCGAGGAGTGGGCGCAGGCCCTCCCCGCCGCCCTGGAGAAGGCCGAGCAGGCGGTCAAGGCGGAGTTCGAGGAGGTCAAGGACCTCGGCGGGCTCTACGTCCTCGGCACCGAGCGGCACGAGTCGCGCCGGATCGACAACCAGCTGCGTGGCCGTTCCGGCCGTCAGGGCGACCCCGGCGAGTCCCGCTTCTACCTCTCCCTCGGCGACGACCTGATGCGCCTGTTCAAGGCGCAGATGGTCGAGCGCGTGATGTCGATGGCGAACGTGCCGGACGACGTGCCGATCGAGAACAAGATGGTCACCCGCGCGATCGCGTCCGCGCAGTCGCAGGTCGAGCAGCAGAACTTCGAGACCCGTAAGAACGTCCTGAAGTACGACGAGGTGCTCAACCGCCAGCGCGAGGTCATCTACGGCGAGCGCCGCCGCGTCCTGGAGGGCGAGGACCTGCAGGAGCAGATCCAGCACTTCATGGAC
Source organism: Streptomyces sp. NPDC086777 (assembly GCF_040702065.1). Taxonomy (NCBI): domain Bacteria; kingdom Bacillati; phylum Actinomycetota; class Actinomycetes; order Kitasatosporales; family Streptomycetaceae; genus Streptomyces; species Streptomyces sp. NPDC086777. Next base: position 20,062 of record NZ_JBFBJI010000044.1, read on the forward strand.
GACACGATCGACGCGTACGTCGGCGCGGAGACCGCCGAGGGCTTCCCGGAGGACTGGGACCTCGACCGCCTGTGGGGCGCCTTCAAGCAGCTCTACCCGGTCAAGGTCACCGTCGACGAGCTGGAGGAGGCGGCCGGCGACCGTGCGGGCCTGACCGCCGAGTACATCTCCGAGTCCATCAAGGACGACATCCACGAGCAGTACGAGTCGCGTGAGACGCAGCTCGGCTCCGAGATCATGCGTGAGCTGGAGCGCCGGGTCGTGCTGTCGGTCCTGGACCGCAAGTGGCGCGAGCACCTCTACGAGATGGACTACCTCCAGGAGGGCATCGGCCTGCGCGCGATGGCCCAGAAGGACCCGCTGGTGGAGTACCAGCGTGAGGGCTTCGACATGTTCACCGCGATGATGGACGGCATCAAGGAGGAGTCCGTCGGCTACCTGTTCAACCTGGAGGTCCAGGTCGAGCAGCAGGTCGAGGAGGTCCCGGTCGAGGACATCGAGGCCGCGGAGGGCGTCCAGGACGCGGTACCGGCGCAGGCGGGCTCCCGTCCCGAGATCCGCGCGAAGGGTCTCGAGGCGCCGCAGCGGCGGGGCATGCACTTCTCGGCCGCCACGGTGGACGGCGAGGGCGGCATCGTCGAGGGCGACTTCGACTACGACGACGAGCCGGCCCGCTCCGAGGCCGACGGCCTGACCCGCGCCGAGCGCCGCAAGCAGGCGAAGAGCCGCCGCGGCCGCAGGAAGTAACACCCGCGCCGGCGAACGCTTCACGAGGGCCGGTCCCCTGCAGAAGGGGGGCCGGCCCTTCGGCATGCACGGGGTGGTCACGGCGGGCGGCCCGGCCGGGCTCCGGCCGTCAGGGGCCGTGCGACGGGCGGGGACCGCCCATCTCCACCGCCGTGCAGCGCCAGCGCAGGTCCGCGCCCTGTTCCAGGCGGAAGGCCAGCGCGCGCAGCCGTTCGCCGGCGGCGATGCGGGCGAAGACCTCCAGGGCGCCGGAGCGGGGGACGTAGTAGCCGATGTCGCTCACGACGGGGTCGGTGCCGCGGGTGCGCAGGGGGCCGCGTTCGGCGAGGCGGGCCAGGTCGTCGTAGGCCTGCCCCGCGGTGTGCCGGAGCATCCAGTGGACGGGGCGGCGGCCGCTCAGGACGGCCAGCAGACGCTCCGCGAAAAGGTCGGTGGGCCGGGGGCCCGGCGGGGCCGCCGGAGGCGTGAGCGGCCGGCGGGAGGAGGGGGCGCCGGGACGGCGGGAGTCGCGGCGACCGGGAGGCCGGGTGGCCGGGCGGAGCTGGGCGGTCCTGGTCATGACCTTGTTCATGGGGGTCCCCGTTCGGCGGGCCCGGCGGGTACCGGGCGGTAACTTTGGGTTACGGATCTTGTACGGGGCCGGGACGGCGACAGCAAGGCGGGGCGGTCCGTGTCGGGGGCCCGGAAAGGTTCACCTATCCGAGTGGTCGGAGGTGCCGCAGACCCGCTGGGCGGGCGGTGGTACCGGGTGAATCCACGGGCGCGGGGTGGACGCCCCCGACGTCACCGCCCGGGACCCGAAAGGGGACGCGCGCACGTATCCTGAAGGCCCTCCGGACGGCGCCAGGCCTTCTCCGGAGGCCATGCCCGAAGCAGAAGTGAAGAGCCCGGAAGAGAGCGGCCCAGCCATGCGCGTCTACGTCCCCCTGACCCTCCCCGGGCTTGCCGAGGCGCACAGGACGGGCGAGCTGGGGACCGGTTCGTTCGCCGCCTACGCCGTCACGCCCGCGCTGCGCGAGTGGTACCTCTCCGACGACATGGAAGAGCTGGAGTACGCCGCGCTCAACCGGGCCGCGCTGGCCTCCCTGCGGCTGCTGGCCGCCGACCCGGACGCGATGCGGCGCCGGGTCGTGGTCGCCGTCGACGTGCCCGACGGGTCGGCCGCGGCGGACCCGGACAGTGGGCTCGACCCGGCGGCGCTGGGCGAGGTCCGGGTGTCCGGGACGGTGGCGCTGGCCAGGGCGGCCTCGGTGCACGTCGACTCCGACGACGCCGAGGAGGACGTGACGGCGGCCGCCGGGGCGCTGGCGGCCGCGGACGGCGGTGACGACGACGCGCAGTTCGTCGTGGACGGGGCCGAGGACCACGAACTGCTCTGGTACGCCACACAGGAGATCCCGAACCTGGTGGGGCTCGACGGCTGAGGCGCGGCCCACGGGGCCCGGCGGGACGTCCGTGACCTGCGGTGATGTTCCTGCGGTCTTGATTGTCATTGGTGGCGGGTAGCGTTTTTGGCATGGGGAAGCACGAAAGCGCACACATTGTCTGGGACTGGAACGGGACGCTGTTCCATGACAACGACGCGATCATCGGGGCGACGAACGCGGCCTCGGCCGAGCTGGGCCTGGCGCCGATCACGCTGGAGCAGTACCGGGCGCTGTACTGCGTGCCGGTGCCGAAGTTCTACGAGCGGCTGATGGGGCGGCTGCCGACGGAGGCCGAGTGGGAGGTCATGGACGTGATCTTCCACCGGTACTACGCCGAGCACCGCGCCAGGTGCGGCCTGACCGAGGGGGCGGCCGAGCTGCTGGCCGGGTGGCGTTCGGTGGGGCGCAGCCAGTCGCTGCTGAGCATGTACGTGCATGACGAGCTGGTCCCGCTGGTGCGCGGCTTCGGGATCGAGCCGCACTTCGTACGGGTGGACGGGCGGGTCGGGCCCTCCGGGGGCAGCAAGGCCGAGCACATGGTGCGGCACCTGCGGCAGCTGGCGGATGTGCGGCCGGGGCGGACCGTGGTGATCGGGGACGCGGCGGACGACGCGGTGGCGGCGCGGGCGGCGGGGGCGAAGGCGGTGCTGTACACCGGGGGGTCGCACGGCAGAGCGAGCCTGGAGGAGGCCGGGGTACCGGTCGTGGACTCGCTGGCGGAGGCGGTCGAGGAGGCGCAGCGTTTGGTGGCGTGAGCCGCCCGGGTGGGTTGGGGCCGGGGGCGGGGACGATTGCCTGCGCTTGCAGGGTGCCTCCCTCGGCCGAAGGCTGGGGGAGGCGCTGCGCGACCAGCCCCCACGCATCCGCACCATCACCAACGGTTTTCAGCCACCCCACACCCCCATGTCGGCCGAGCCGGCGCGGTGTCCCTGTGCAGAACGTCAAAGTTCCGCCCCCTGTTTTGTACACATACGGCTCATGACGGCCCCCCGGTCGGGAGCGATAGCCTTGGTGGCGTGATCAGCGCGATAGTTCGCGGGGGCATCGGTGCCCCTGCCCTGCGCCCGGTGAGCACGGAACACCTCCGTGACCGGGTGGCGGTCGCTGGTCTTCCCGGGCGGAGGGCGCCGAAGGCGGCCCAGGCAGGAGCGCTGCCGAGAGCAGCATCACACCTGCGGAGCAGCTCAAATATGGCTCAATACCCCCCGCTCGTCTCACCTTGCGGCATAGCGTCGGAGCGGACCGGAGAACCCGGCCGTGGCGTCGAGCCGCAGGGGGAAGAGCCCGTACTTCCTTCTACGTCACGCAATGGCGCGCGACAGGAGCCAGAGGACAATGCAGACCAAGCTGGACGAAGCCAAGGCCGAGCTGCTCGATCGGGCCGCCCGGGTAGCTGAGAACAGCCCGGCCGGGGGGCACCTACCGACTGGGACGACGGGAGAGGCGGACCAGGAGTCCGTTTTCGCGTTCCTCCAGCGCTACTACCTGCACACCGCACCGGAGGACCTGGCCGACCGCGACCCGGTCGACGTCTTCGGCGCGGCCGTCTCGCACTACCGCCTCGCCGAGACCCGCCCCCAGGGCACCGCGAACGTCCGGGTCCACACCCCGACCGTCGAGGAGAACGGGTGGACCTGCACCCACACCGTGGTCGAGGTCGTCACCGACGACATGCCCTTCCTCGTGGACTCGGTCACCAATGAGCTGACCCGGCAGGGGCGTGGGATCCACGTCGTCATCCACCCCCAGATCGCCGTCCGCCGCGACCTCACCGGCAACATGATCGAGGTGCTGCCCACCCCGGCCGTGGGCGAGGAACTGCCGCACGACGCGTACATCGAGTCCTGGATCCACGTCGAGACCGACCGCGAGACCGATCGCTCCGACCTCAAGCAGATCACCGCCGACCTGCTGCGCGTGCTCTCCGACGTCCGTGAGGCCGTCGAGGACTGGGAGAAGATGCGGGAGGCGGCCGTCCGCGTCGCCGAGAGCCTCGGCGAGGAGCCGGTCCCGGCCGACCTGCCGCGCCCCGAGGTCGAGGAGGCCCGCGAGCTGCTGCGCTGGCTGGCCGCCGACCACTTCACCTTCCTCGGCTTCCGCGAGTACCAGCTGCGCGAGGACGACTCGCTGGCCGCCGTGCCCGGCACCGGCCTCGGCATCCTGCGCTCCGACCCGCAGCACGCCGGCGAGGAGGGCCACCCGGTCAGCCCCTCCTTCGAGCGGCTCCCCGCCGACGCGCGCGCCAAGGCCCGTGAGCACAAGCTCCTCGTCCTGACCAAGGCGAACAGCCGGGCGACCGTGCACCGGCCGTCGTACCTGGACTACGTCGGCGTCAAGAAGTTCGACGCGGACGGCAACGTGGTGGGCGAGCGGCGCTTCCTGGGCCTGTTCTCGTCCGCCGCCTACACCGAGTCGGTGCGCCGGGTGCCGGTCATCCGCCGCAAGGTCGAGGAGGTGCTGGAGCGGGCGGGTTTCTCGCCCAACAGCCACGACGGCCGCGACCTGATGCAGATCATGGAGACCTACCCGCGCGACGACATGTTCCAGACCCCGGTCCCGGAGCTGGAGTCGATCGTCACGTCCGTGCTGTACCTCCAGGAGCGCCGTCGGCTGCGGCTGTACCTGCGCCAGGACGAGTACGGCCGCTACTACTCGGCCCTCGTGTACCTCCCGCGCGACCGCTACACCACCGGTGTGCGCCTGCGGATCATCGACATCCTGAAGGAGGAGCTCGGCGGCACCAGCGTCGACTTCACCGCCTGGAACACCGAGTCGATCCTCTCCCGGCTGCACTTCGTCGTCCGCGTCCCGCAGGGCACCGAGCTGCCCGAGCTGTCCGACGCCGACAAGGACCGCATCGAGGCCCGCCTGGTCGAGGCGGCCCGCTCCTGGGCCGACGCCTTCGCCGAGGCGCTCAACGCGGAGTGCGGCGAGGAGCGCGCGGCCGAGCTGCAGCGCCGCTACACCAACTCCTTCCCCGAGGGCTACAAGGCCGACCACACCCCGCGCGCGGCGGTCGCCGACCTGGTCCACCTGGAGCGGCTCACCGAGGAACCGGGCAACGACTTCGCCCTCAGCCTCTACGAGCCGGTCGGCGCCGCTCCCGGCGAGCGCCGCTTCAAGATCTACCGCAAGGGCGCGGCGATCTCCCTGTCGGCCGTGCTGCCGGTCCTGAACCGGCTGGGCGTCGAGGTGATCGACGAGCGGCCGTACGAGCTGCGCTGCGCGGACCGGACGACCGCGTGGATCTACGACTTCGGGCTGCGCATGCCGAAGGTGTCCGGCGGCGGCAACGGCGACTACCTGGGCGACGACGGCCGTGAGCGCTTCCAGGAAGCGTTCGCGGCGACCTGGACCGGCCTCGCGGAGAACGACGGCTTCAACGCGCTGGTGCTGAGCGCCGGGCTGAGCTGGCGGCAGGCGATGGTGCTGCGGGCGTACGCGAAGTACCTGCGGCAGGCCGCCTCCACGTTCTCCCAGGACTACATGGAGACCACCCTCCGCAACAACGTCCACACCACCCGGCTGCTGGTCTCCCTCTTCGAGGCGCGGATGTCGCCGGACCGGCAGAAGGCCGGCCTGGAGATCACCGACGCCCTCCTCGAAGAGCTGGACGCGGCCCTCGACCAGGTGGCGAGCCTCGACGAGGACCGCATCCTGCGTTCCTTCCTGACCGTCATCAAGGCGACCCTGCGCACCAACTTCTTCCAGGAGACGGCCGACGGCAGGCCGCACTCCTACGTGTCCATGAAGTTCGACCCGCAGGCCATCCCGGACCTCCCGGCGCCCCGCCCGGCGTTCGAGATCTGGGTGTACTCGCCGCGCGTCGAGGGCGTGCACCTGCGCTTCGGCAAGGTCGCGCGCGGCGGTCTGCGCTGGTCCGACCGGCGTGAGGACTTCCGCACCGAGATCCTCGGCCTGGTCAAGGCGCAGATGGTGAAGAACACCGTCATCGTGCCGGTCGGCGCCAAGGGCGGCTTCGTCGCCAAGCAGCTGCCCGACCCGGGCGTGGACCGGGACGCGTGGCTCGCGGAGGGCATCGCCAGCTACAAGACGTTCATCTCGGCGCTGCTCGACATCACCGACAACATGGTGGCCGGCGACGTCGTGCCCCCGCAGGACGTGGTCCGGCACGACGAGGACGACACCTACCTGGTGGTCGCGGCCGACAAGGGCACGGCGACGTTCTCCGACATCGCCAACGAGGTGGCCGGCAGCTACAACTTCTGGCTCGGCGACGCCTTCGCCTCCGGCGGCAGCGCGGGCTACGACCACAAGGGCATGGGCATCACCGCGCGCGGCGCCTGGGAGTCCGTGAAGCGGCACTTCCGGGAGCTGGGCGTCGACACCCAGACCGAGGACTTCACCGTCGTCGGCATCGGTGACATGTCCGGTGACGTGTTCGGCAACGGCATGCTGCTCAGCGAGCACATCCGCCTGGTCGCAGCCTTCGACCACCGGCACATCTTCATCGACCCGAACCCGGACGCGGCCACCTCCTTCGCCGAGCGCCGCCGCCTGTTCGACCTGCCCCGCTCCAGCTGGGGCGACTACGACACCGGCCTGCTCTCGGCCGGCGGCGGGATCTTCCCGCGCAGCGCGAAGGCCATCCCGGTCAACGGCCACATCCGCGAGGCCCTCGGCATCGAGGAGAAGGTCACCAAGCTGACCCCGGCCGACCTGATGAAGGCGATCCTCGCAGCACCGGTCGACCTGCTGTGGAACGGCGGCATCGGCACCTACGTCAAGGCGTCGACCGAGTCCAACGCGGACGTCGGTGACAAGGCCAACGACGCCATCCGCGTCGACGGCGCCGACCTGCGCGTCAAGGTCGTCGGCGAGGGCGGCAACCTGGGCCTGACCCAGCTGGGCCGGATCGAGTTCGCCCGCCAGGGCGGCAAGATCAACACCGACGCCATCGACAACAGCGCCGGCGTGGACACCTCCGACCACGAGGTGAACATCAAGATCCTGCTCAACGGCGCGGTCGCGGACGGCGACATGACGGTCAAGCAGCGCAACAAGCTGCTCGCCGAGATGACCGACGAGGTCGGCGCCCTGGTGCTGCGCAACAACTACGCCCAGAACGTGGCGATCGCCAACGCGCTGGCCCAGTCCGGGGACATGCTCCACGCCCAGCAGCGCTTCCTGCGCCACCTGGTCAGGGAGGGCCACCTCGACCGGGCGCTGGAGTTCCTGCCCACCGACCGCCAGATCCGTGAGCGCATCGGCACCGGCCAGGGCCTGACCGGCCCGGAGACGGCCGTGCTGCTGGCGTACACGAAGATCACGGTCTCCGACGAGCTGCTGGCCACCACGCTGCCGGACGACCCGTACCTGAGCAGCCTGCTGCACGCGTACTTCCCGACGGCCCTGCGCGAGCGGTTCGCCGCCGCGCTCGCCACCCACCCGCTGCGCCGCGAGATCACCACCACGGTGCTGGTCAACGACACGGTCAACACCGGTGGTACGACCTACCTGCACCGGCTGCGCGAGGAGACCGGGGCCTCCCTGGAGGAGATCGTCCGGGCGCAGACCGCGGCCCGCGCCATCTTCCGCTCGGCCCCGGTGTGGGACGCCGTGGAGGAGCTGGACAACAGGGTCGACGCGGCCGTCCAGACCCGGATCCGGCTGCACTCCCGCCGCCTGGTGGAGCGCGGCACCCGCTGGCTGCTCAACAACCGGCCGCAGCCGCTCCAGCTCCTGGAGACCGTCGACTTCTTCGCCGAGCGGGTCGAACAGGTCTGGCAGCAGCTGCCGAAGCTGCTGCGCGGCGCGGACCTGGAGTGGTACCAGCACGTGTACGACGAGCTGTCCGGCGCCGGCGTGCCGGCCGAACTCGCCACCCGCGTGGCCGGCTTCTCGTCCGCCTTCCCGGCGCTGGACATCGTCTCGGTGGCCGACCGCACGGGCAAGGAGCCGCTGGACGTCGCCGAGGTCTACTACGACCTCGCCGACCGGCTCGGCGTCACCCAGCTGATGGACCGCATCATCGAGCTCCCGCGCGCCGACCGCTGGCAGTCGATGGCCCGCGCCTCCATCCGCGAGGACCTGTACGCGGCCCACGCGATGCTCACCGCCGACGTGCTCGCCGCGGGCAACGGCACCTCGACGCCCGAGCAGCGCTACGAGGCCTGGGAGCAGAAGAACGCCGCGATCCTGGGCCGGGCCCGCACCACCCTGGAGGAGATCCGCAGCTCGGACTCCTTCGACCTGGCCAACCTGTCGGTGGCCATGCGGACGATGCGGACGCTGCTGCGCACGCATTCGTAGCCGCGCGGCCGTGGTCGTGTCCCCACGACACGAAGGGCGCCCCGAGCCGGTGACGGCTCGGGGCGCCCTTCGTGTCGGTGTCCGCGGGCGGGACCTGCTTCAGGAAGGCTGGGCGGCCTTCGGCTGCGGCTTGGGCTTCGTCTTGTCGGACTTGTCGCCGGTGAAGGCCTCGTACTCGGCGAGCACCTCTTCGGTCGGCCCGTCCATGCGCAGCACACCGCGCTCCAGCCACAGCACCCGCTCGCAGGTGTCGCGGATGGACTTGTTGTTGTGGCTGACCAGGAAGACCGTGCCCGCGTGCTGGCGCAGCTCGCGGATCCGCTCCTCGGACCGCATGCGGAAGGACGCGTCACCGGTGGCCAGCGCCTCGTCGATGAGGAGGACGTCGTGGTCCTTGGCGGCGGCGATGGAGAAGCGGAGCCGGGCGCCCATACCGGAGGAGTAGGTGCGCATCGGGAGGGTGATGAAGTCGCCCTTCTCGTTGATGCCGGAGAAGTCGACGATGTCCTGGTAGCGCTCCTTGATCTCCTCGCGGGACATGCCCATGGCGAGGCCGCCGAGGTAGACGTTCTTCTCGCCGGTCAGGTCACCCATCAGGGCCGCGTTGACGCCGAGGAGGGAGGGCTGGCCGTCGGTGTAGATGGCGCCGTTCTCCACCGGGAGCAGGCCGGCGACCGCCTTGAGCAGGGTCGACTTGCCGGAGCCGTTGGTGCCGATCAGGCCGATCGCCTCGCCCTTGTAGGCGACGAAGGAGACGTTCTTGACCGCGTGCACCTTGCGGACGCCGGCCGCCTGCTCCGCTTGCTTGCGGCGCAGCATGCGGTTGAGGGCGGCGGTGGCGGAGCCGCGTCCGGCGCCGGTGCCGTTGACCCGGTAGACGATGTCGACGCCGTCGCAGACGACGGTGGGGACGTCGCTCACGGTGCGGGACTCCCGCACCGTGGGGGTGTCGCTCATGCTGGGGGTGTCGCTCACGTTCTCAGCCACGGCCGTACGTCTCCTCAGCCTTCCAGAAGTAGATGAACCCGCCGACGCCGAAGACCAGGGCCCAGCCGGTCGCGACGATCCACACGTGCGGCGGCAGCTGGCTGGCGTGGAAGCTGTCGATCAGGGAGAAGCGCATCAGGTCGATGTAGACAGCGGCCGGGTTGTCCTTGAGCACCGGGTTGACCCAGCTCGGCAGACCGTGGTGGTTCTTGGTCAGCTTGTCGATGTTCCACATGACGCCGGAGATGTACATCCAGGTGCGCAGGATGAACGGCATCAGCTGGGCGATGTCCGGGGTCTTGGCGCCCCACCGGGCCATGATCATCGCGAAGCCGGCGTTGAAGGTGAACTGCAGGATCAGCGCGGGGATCGCCAGCAGCCACGAGGTGGACACCGGAACGCCGACGCAGAGCAGGATGCCGACCAGGGCGCACATGGAGAACAGCAGCTGCTGGAGCTGCTGGAGGCAGAAGGAGATCGGCAGCGCGGCGCGCGGGAAGTGCAGGGCGCGGACGAGGCCCAGGTTGCCGGAGATCGCGCGGGTGCCGACCATGATCGAGCTCTGCGTGAACGTCCAGATGAACACGCCGGTGACCAGGAACGGGATGTAGTCCGGCACGCCGCGCTTGGTGCCGAGCAGCACACCGAAGATGAAGTAGTACACGGCCGCGTTCAGCAGCGGGGTCATGACCTGCCAGACCTGGCCGAGCTTCGCCTGCGCATACTGGGCGGTGAGCTTGGCGGTGGCGAACGCGACGATGAAGTGCCGTCGCTCCCACAGCTGGCGGATGTACTGGGGCAGGGAGGGACGGGCGCCGCTGACCGAGAGACCGTACCGGGCGGCGAGCGCCGCGAGGTCGTCCTCGGCCGTGACCGGGGCCGGGGGCGGTGTGTGGAGAACCTGGGTCACATCCGCTGCTTTCACTCGGAGGGTGGGGGTGCGGCGCCCGGCTGGGCGCCGGGCCCGTCATCCGGCGTTTCCTTACGCTTCTCTTTACGTTTTCTCACGTCGGAACGGGACCGTATCGTCGCAACGGGAGCGTAGGCCGAGTTGGCGTCGGAACGCAACCGTTTCGTCGTCACGGACGGATGTGGGCCGTAACACTTTCGAGGTCGGGGCGCGACCGATTCGTTGCGGCGTGCTGTGGGCGCCTGTTCGGTACGGCGGTGAGCTGGGCGGTGTGCACCCGGACCGCGTTGCGGGCGCGTTGCGGCGTTCAGGTGGCGGCTCGGTGTCGGTGCGTCGTCGGAACGCAACCGTTTCGTCGTTACGCCCCTATGCTGGGTGACATGACGACGAACGCCGAGGAGTCCCAGACGCGTCCGCGCCGACGAGCCCCCGCCGGGGCGGCCGTCCTCCGCGAGGACGTGACCGAGGCCATCCGGGCCGCCGTCTTCGAGGAACTCGCGGCGGTCGGGTATGCCCGGATGTCCATCGAGGGCATCGCACGCCGCGCCGGTGTCGGCAAGACCGCCGTCTACCGCCGCTGGCGCTCCAAGCTGCACCTGGTCCTCGACGTCGTCTCCGCCCTCGCCGTGCTGGGCCTGCCGGTGCCCGACACCGGCTCCCTGGAGGGCGACCTGCGGCTGCTGTACGAGGTCACGTCCCGTGCGCTGCGTCATCCGGTCGCCTCGCAGATCATCCCGGACCTGCAGGCCGAGGCGGCCCGCAACCCCGAGATCGCCGAGGCCATGCAGAAGACGCTGCGCGAGGGTCAGGAGGGCGTCGCCAGCAAGATCATCGAGGCGGCGCAGCGGCGCGGCGAACTTGCCGAGGGCCTCGACGACGACCTGGCGATGGATCTGATCTCCGGCCCGCTGTACTGGCGCTCGGTGGTGATCCGCACGCCGAAGCTGCCGAAGGGGTACCTGGCGGCGCTGGCCCGCGGGACCACGGAGGCGCTCAAGGCGCTGTAGCCACTCGAGCGTGGATGTCACAGGCCCCGCGGCCGTCTCGTCGTAGAGGCGCAGGCATCCTCGAACAGGGAGTGGACGATGAACCTCGCGCTGTGGATCACCGCCGGGCTGCTCGCCGTGGTGGCACTGGCCGGCGGGATCAGCAAGACGTTCGTGCCGAGGGAGAAGCTCGCCTCGGCGCACGGCGGCGGCTGGACCGGTGACGTCGGTGACGGATTCGTGCGGACGCTCGGCGTCCTCGAACTCCTGGCCGCGGCCGGCCTGGTCCTGCCCGCCGTCACCGGCGTCGCGCCGGTACTGGTGCCGGTGACCGCCACCGCCTGGGTCCTGCTGATGACCGGTGCGATGATCACCCACGGCCGGCGCGGAGAGCGGCCGTTCGTGGCGCTGAACCTCTTCTACCTGGCCCTCGCGCTGGTCGTCGCGGTGGGCCGGTTCGGCCCGGGCGCCTTCTGAACTTCCGGCACTTCCGACGGGACACTGTCACCCGGGGGCACAGGACATGGGGGAGCGGACATGAAGACCAGGACCGAGGAGTTCCAGGAGCTGCGGCCACTGCTGTTCTCGATCGCGTACCGGCTGCTGGGCAGCGTCGTCGAGGCCGAGGACGCCGTCCAGGAGGCGTGGCTGCGCTTCGCCGGCTCACCGACGGAGGTCAGGTCGCCGAAGGCCTTCCTGTCGGCCGCCGTGACCCGGATCTCGATCGACGTACTGCGCTCGGCCCGGGTCCGCCGCGAGGAGTACGTCGGCCCCTGGTTCCCCGAGCCGCTGCTCGCCGACCCCTACGAGGACCCGGTCCGCTCGGCGGAGCTGGCCGACTCCGTGTCGATGGCGGCCCTGCTGCTCCTGGAACGGCTCAGCCCCCTGGAACGCGCGGTCTTCGTCCTGCGCGAGGTGTTCGACTTCGGCTTCCCCGAGGTCGCGTCGGCGGTCGGCCGTTCGGAGGCGGCCTGCCGCCAGCTGGCGGTCCGGGCCCGGCGCCACATGGCCGAGGGCCGCCCCCGCTTCGAGGCCGACCGCGGGGAACGCGAGGAACTGGCCGCGCGCTTCTTCGAGGCTCTCCACGAGGGCGATGTCGCCGCCCTCCAGGAACTGCTCGCCGCCGACGTGTCGCTGGTCGGCGACGGCGGCGGCAAGGCCCCGCAGCTGGCCCGCGCGGTCCTGGGCGCCCAGAACGTGGCCCGCCTGCTCGCCGCCGTCTTCCCGGCGCTGGCCCGCATCGAGGTGACCACCGAACGGCACGAGGTCAACGGCCAGCCCGGCGCGATCCTCCATGACCGCCGGGGCAGGGTCCTGCAGACCTTCTCCCTCGACATCCTCGACGGCCGCATCCAGACCATCCGCCTCATCCTCAACCCCGACAAACTCTCCCACATGGGCCCGGTCGCCGACGCCTGGGCCATCTCCGAGGAACTCAAACAGACCCGCAGGACCGGGGAGTGACGGGCTCTCAGGAGCCGAGGCGACGCGCCAACGCCGACAGGTCCGCCACCCGCAGCACCCGGTCGCCGAACCCGGGCAACGGCACGTGCAGGACGTCCGTCCACCGCTCCGGTACCGCCCCGAGGCCGTGGACGGCACCGGCCAGGGCGCCGGTGACCGCAGCGACGGTGTCCGTGTCACCGCCCAGGTCGACGGCTGCCCGGACGGCTTCCTCGTAGGAGGAGGTGGTCCGCAGCGCCCAGACCGCGGAGCCGAGACAGGGCCACACGGCGCCGTTGAACTCGGTCGCGAGGCCGGGGTGCCAGCCGGGGCCGAGGACGGTGGCGTACCGGTCCCGGTGGCCGGGGTGGACCGCCGCCAGTGATTCCGGTACGGCGGCCGTCGGGTCGTCCCCGGACAGGGCGACCCGCAGCAACTCGTGCAGGATCGCGGTGCCCTCCCAGGCGGCCCGGTCCCCGTGGGTGAGCGCGGCCAGCCGGCGGCCGGCGTCCATCGTGCCGTCCCGGCCCAGCGGGGCGAAGTACACCCCCGACGTCGCGGCACGCATCAACGCTCCGTTGCCCGCGGCGCGTTGGCTGACCTGGAAGTGCAGGGCGGCGGCGAGGTCCCACGGGTCCCCGCTGCCCAGCACGGCCTCGGTCTGCAGTCCGATGTCCTTCGGCTCGGCAGCGGCCCATCGCCGGAACCGCCGGAAGACGTCCGGGAGTTCGAGGCCGCCCTGTTCCACCAGGGACTCCCCGACCAGTACGGCCATCTGCGTGTCGTCGGTCGCCTCGCCCGGCTCCCATCCGCCGCCTCCGCACATCTCACCGCCGTGCCCGGCCCTCGGGAACCGCGCGGAGAAGGCTCCCTCGGGGCCGAACTCGAAGGGCGCGCCCAGGGCGTCACCGACGGCGGACCCGATGACGGCGCCCAGGACACGGTCGAGGCGGGAAGGGCGGGACATTCCCGCAGGGTACGCGGGGTCAGCCCCGGCCCGCCCCCGGATGGAGGCGTAGCCAGCCGGACCAGGCCGAGGTGATCATGTCGTGGACGTCGTGTTTGGCCTTCCAGCCGAGTTCGGTGGTGATGCGGTCGGCGGAGGCGACGACGCGGGCCGGGTCGCCGGGGCGGCGGGCGGTGACGGCCGGGGGCAGGTCGTAGCCTGTGACGGCGTTGATGCGGTCGATCATCTCGCGGACCGAGACGCCCTCACCGCGCCCGATGTTGAGGGTGAGCGTGCGGCCCGGCTCGGCCTGGAGGGCGCGGGCCGCGGCCACGTGGGCCTCGGCGAGGTCCACCACGTGGATGTAGTCGCGGACGGTGGTGCCGTCCGGCGTCGGGTAGTCGGCGCCGAAGATGCGCGGCGGGGCGTTCTCCGTGAGCTTCTCGAAGACCATCGGGACCAGGTTGTAGACGCCGATGTCGGCGAGTTCGGGGCGGGCCGCGCCGGCCACGTTGAAGTAGCGGAGCGAGGCCGTGGCCAGGCCGGTGGCCCGGCCCGTCGCACGGACCAGCCACTCGCCCGCCAGCTTCGTCTCGCCGTACGGCGACATCGGCACGCACGGCGTCTCCTCCGTCACCAGCTCGACGTCCGGCATGCCGTAGACCGCCGCGGAGGAGGAGAACACGAAGGACGGGACCCGGGCCTCCGTCACGGCCTGCAACAGGACGCGCAGGCCTTCGACGTTCTCGTGGTAGTACTCCAGCGGACGGTCCACCGACTCGCCGACCTGCTTCTTCGCCGCCAGGTGCACGACCCCGGTCACCTCGTGCTCGGCCAGCACCCGCGCGACCTTCTCGCCGTCGAGCGTGGAGCCGACCACCAGCGGCACGTCCTTCGGCAGGCGCTCGGCGATGCCGGTGGACAGGTCGTCGTAGACCACCGTCCGCTCGCCCGCCTCCGCCATCGCGCGTACGACGTGCGCCCCGATGTAACCGGCGCCGCCGGTGATCAGCCAGGTCATGTGTGGCCGTCCCCTCCGTGAGTTGGCCCGTGGTGTTCGTCAGCCGCGTGTCCGTCAGCCGCGGTCACTCCTCAGTGAACCAGGTGCCGCCGACATCCGCGGACGGGCGAACTGACGCACCGCGGTCATGCGGACACCCGACGTGTCCGCACGGCGGCGGGTGGCGCGCCACAGCCGGGTCAGGGAGAGCACGGCGGCGGTGGCCAGCAGGCCGTTGCGGGCCAGCATCAGCAGGCAGCCCGTCCACGTGCAGTGGACGACCTCGGCGTAGAACGCGGGGTAGGCCACGGCACTGATCGCGGTCGCCGCCAGGACGAGCGCGGCGACCGGACGCTGGGTGGTGTGCCGCGAGGTCAGGCAGACGGCGGCCAGGCCCAGCAGCCAGATCATGTACTGCGGGCTGATCACCCGGCTGGTGACGGTGAACAGGAGCACGGCGCTCAGCGCCGCGTCGTACGGGGTGGCCGGGGTCCAGTGCCGGGCCCGTACCCGCCACACGAGCAGCAGCGCGAAGGCGGCCGCGGTGAGCGCGAGGGACGCGGTCGCGACCGCGCGCACGTACGGGCCGACCAGTTCGATGGCGCCGTACTGGTAGCGGGCGGTGCCCCGCCAGCCGGCGTGCCGCGCGAGGCTCAGCGCGGTGCCGCCGAGCGACTCGATCTGCACGCCCCGGCCGCCCTGCTGACGGAGGAACGCGAGCGGGTTGCGGAACGACACCACGAAGACGGCCAGGGTCACGGTCCCCGTCAGGGCCGCGGTCAGCCACGCCCTGCGGGTCGGACGCCCGCGCTCCAGGCCCAGCAGCACCAGCGCCGGCCACACCTTCACCAGCGCGCCCAGTGCCGCGAGCGCACCGCACGCGCGCGTGGAGCGCTCCAGCGCCAGCAGGGCGAGCACGGCGAAGGCGGTGACCTCCACGTCGTAGCGGGCCAGCGGGAGGTGGAGCAGCAGCGGCAGGCCGCCGGTCCACAGGGCCGCGCCGAGCAGGGTGCGGCCGGGACGCCGGCCCGCGCGGGCGAGTGCCACCGTGACCAGGGCGTCGGTGGCCAGGGTGAGCGCCACGAACGCCTGGAAGTAGCTCAGTTCCGGCACCAGCCCCGGCGCCAGCAGCACCGCGCCGGCACCCGGCGGGTACTGCCACAGCGTGTCGTGGGCCGGGAACGCGCCGTGCGACAGCACGCCGTACCAGTGGAAGTACAGCCGCCACACTTCGCGCGCGACCGATCCGTGCCCCAGGCGCCGCTCGTTGTTGTGGGCGAGGAGCCACAGCATCACCGCGCGCGTGGCGGCCCAGGCGACGGCGAGGCGGAGAAGCGGTGGGAAGCGGCGCGGGGGGAGTCGCGGGGGGAGACCCGAGGCGCCGGACGGGCGGCGCAGACGCGGGAGTCGAACAGACGGGGCGAACGGGAGGCGTGGAAGCGGAGTGTACGGGTGGCGATTCATCGACCGCGAGCGTAAGCCGCGCGGATGGTGTATCCATGCCGATACGCCGTCATTACCCGGCAAAGGTTGGCTAATCGCAAAAGATCGGGCCGTGGTGAGTATCGGGCCTCTCGTAAAAGCACATCCGCGAACGACGCGGACAGAAGACGACAGCCGGCCGGCTCCACGGAGTCGGCCGCGCCCGTTGGGCGGCCCGCGGTGGCCGCGGGCCGCCCCGTTCCTCGCCGTGGCCGCCCCGGCCGCGGTGATGCTCGCCGTCGGCTTCTGGGGGCTGCACCGCGGCGGCATGTGGCGCGACGAGGCCGTCACCTACCAGGTCGCCCGGCGCACGGTGCCGCAGATCTGGCGGCTGCTGCACGAGGTCGACGCCGTGCACGGCCTGTACTACCTGCTGATGCACGTGGTCCTCGCCACCGACCCCGGCCACCCCGGCGAGGTCGTCCTCCGGCTGCCCTCGGTGTGCGCGGCGGCCGGCACCGCGGGCCTGGTCGCCGCCCTCGGCATGCGCCTGGCCCGGCCGCGCGTCGGCCTGTGGGCCGGGCTGCTGTACGCGGTCACCCCGCTGGTCGGCCACTACGCGCAGGAGGGCCGCTCGTACGCCCTGGTCGCCGCGGGTGCCACCGGCGCGACCCTGCTCCTCGTCCGGGCGGTGCGGGAGGAGGGGCGCAGGCTCTGGTGGTGGTACGGCGCCGTCCTCGGACTCACCTGCTGGCTGCACGAGTTCGCCGTCCTGCTGCTGCTCGCGCACGCGGGAACCCTGGCACTGGCCCGTTCGTCGGGAAGGGTGTGGCGGCGGTGGGGCTGCGCGGCCGGGGGTGTGGCGCTGTCGCTGCTGCCGATGGTCGTGGTCTCGCGCGGGCAGTCGGCCCAGGTGGCCTGGCTGCGGGAGCCGGACGTGGAGACCGCGCAGGAGTTGCTGCGCCAGTACCTCGGACCGACCGACGGGGTGTACTGGGCGTGCCTGGCGCTCGGACTGCTGGGGCTGACGCGGCTGGTGGGCCGGCGCGGCGAGGTGACCCTCGCGGCGGTCGCGCTGCCGCTCGCGGTGCTGCCCCCGGTGGCACTGATGCTGGCCTCGCAGCTCACCCCGCTGTACGTCGACCGGTACGTGCTGTACGCGCTGGCCGGGGCGCCGCTGCTGGTGGCGCTCGGCGCGGACCAGGTCGCCCGGGTGCTCGGCCGGCTCTGGTCCCGCGGCACCCGGACGGCGCCCAGGTCGCCCGCGCTCACCCTGGCCGGGGTCCTGGCGGTTCTCCTCGCCTTCACCCACCAGGTGCCGCTGCTGCGGGCGGACCGGGTGGCGGGCACCCGGCCCGACGACCTCGGGGCGGTCGCGGCGGCGGTGGCCCGGGTGCTGCGCCCCGGCGACCCCGTGCTGTTCCTGCCGGCTCACGCGCGCGGGGCGGAGCTCGCGTATCCCGCCGACTTCAGGTCCACGAGGGACGTCGCACTGGCCGAGCCGGGGCCGGTGTCGGGAACGTTGTACGGGCGGGAGGTGGGGGTGGGGACGCTGCGCCGGCGGTTGGCGGGCGCCGACGAGGTGTGGGCCGTGATGGAGAAGTACGCGCTGGTGAGCGGGTACCGGCCGCGGCTTCCGACGGAGCGGGCCAAGTGGGCCGTGCTGAACCAGCAGTTCGTGCTGCGGGAGGAGATGGTGATCGACCGGGTCGCGCTGCGGTTGTACGTGCGGCCGATTCGGGCGGGTTCGGAGGAGTCCGGGCTGCAGGCCGGTGGGGGCCGGCCACGCGGTTCCCGGCGCCCCTGACGGGGCGCTCCGTACCGGCCCCGCTCAGCGGGAACCCTCCTCCAGAGCCGCCGCGTCCAGAGTCCCCGTCAGCTGGTCCAGGCGCTCCTTCAGGCCCCGGATCTCCTCGACGTCGAAGCCCGTCGCCGCCACGATCCGCCGGGGCACCTCCAGCGCCCGCTCGCGCAGCGCGGCCCCTTCCTCCGTCAGCCGTACCTCCACCGAGCGCTCGTCGCGCGTGCTGCGTTCGCGGCGTACCAGGCCCGCCGTCTCCAGGCGCTTGAGCAGCGGGGACAGGGTGCCGGAGTCGAGGCGCAGGTGTTCGCCGAGCCTCTTGACCGGGAGGTCGCCCTGTTCCCACAGCACCAGCATCACCAGGTACTGCGGGTAGGTGAGCCCGAGGTCCTTGAGGATCACGCGGTACACGCCGTTGAAGGCGCGGGACGCCGCGTGCAGGGAGAAGCAGATCTGGCGGTCCAGGTGGAGCCACTCCGCCTCGGGGGAGGGGCTCGGGGCGGGGCTGGGGGTCGGGGTCGTCGCGGTCATGGCTCAAGGGTACCGCTCGCGGGTCATTTAGTTGTGTGCAATTGAATTGTGTGCTCTACTTGTGGTCGTGAGGGCGGCGGGAACGGGAGCCGCCGGACACCGACACTTCGAGTACTTCGAGAGGGATGGTCTTCGATGGACGCCATCTACACCGCAGCCGCCACCGCCACCGGCCGGGAAGGGCGGGCGGTCAGCTCGGACGGCCAGCTGGACCTCACGCTGGCGTTCCCGCCCGCGCTGGGCGGCAACGGCCAGGGCACCAACCCCGAGCAGCTCTTCGCCGCCGGCTACGCCGCCTGCTTCGCCAGCGCCCTCGGTGCCATCGGCCGCCAGGCCAAGGTCGACACCGGCGAGATCTCCGTCACCGCCGAGGTCGGCATCGGCAAGGACGAGTCCGACGGCGGCTTCGCGCTCAAGGTCACCCTGCGCGTCGAGCTTCCCGAGGCGCTCGCCGACGAGACCGGCGAGAAGCTGGTCCACCAGGCCCACGCCTTCTGCCCCTACTCCAAGGCCACCAAGGGCAACATCCCGGTCGAGCTCGTCATCGAGTAACCGATCGGGTGACCAGCGGTACCGGGGATGCGTCCCCCGCCCGGGTGAGCCGCGCGAGCACCTCCCCGGTTCGCCGGCTCCAGTCCACGACCACCGCCCCCGCGGGCAGCCGCTCCTGCCGCGTCAGCAGCAGCCAGCGCGCCCGGGGGCGGTGGTCGTGGCCGTCGGTCAGCGCGATGCCGTACCCGGGGAGCAGCCGCACGGCGTAGTAGGCGTCCGTGACCACCGGTTCCCCCGGGCCGATGTGCCGGGCAGCCCAGTCGTACGACGGCCAGCGCGGCGGCTGGACGAAGCCGACCGGATCCACCGAGCGCGGTACCACCGCCCCGGCCTGCGCGGCCAGAAAGCCCAGGCAGGCCCCGCCGGCCGCGGCCCAGCCCAGCACCCGCCGCCCCCCGCACCAGGGCCGCTCCGACGCCAGCTCCACGGCGAGCGCGCACTGCGGCGCCAGCAGCACGAGCCCGAGCAGTGCGGCCGCCCGCCCGCACACCAGCACCAGGCACTCCAGGGCGAACAGCAGCACGAGCGGATCACGCCAGGCCGCGGGCCCCGCCGCCCCGCGCACCGGCGAACCGCCCGCCCGCCGTGCCCGCAGCCACAGTGCCGGGATCCCGAGCAGCGCCAGCCAGCACCGGCCGGCCCACCCGCCCACACCGGCGTACGACCCGTACGCCGACGGCGGCAGCACGCGGGCGTGCGTCCCGAGGGCGAGCGCTGCCACCGCCACCGTGCACAGCAGCGCCCACCGTCCCCACACCGCGGCCCGCCACCCCCGCTGCCACCCCGCCACGAACGCCACCGCCCCGGCCGCCGCGCCCGCCCCGGTCACCGGGTCGACCAGCGCCACCGTCGCGTACAGCAGGCCGAGCGCCGCATAGCCGGACAGGCTGCGCAGGCCGCTCGGGCCGACGTAGCGCACCCGGCGCAGGTCGCGGGCGCGGGCGCCGGTCAGGGCCCAGGCCCAGAGGGTCACGCCGAGGGCGAACGCGGACGGATAGCCGAGGCTGCCGGTCAGCGGCAGCAGGGCCAGCGAACCCCCGCCCCAGGCCGGCCGCGTGCCCCACAGCACCGACACGAAGCCCAGCGCCAGCACCGGTGCCCACGGGCGCGGGGTGAGGACGCGGACCAGCCGGCCGAGACCCGTCAGGAGTACCAGCAGGTTCAGCGGGCCGCACACCCGCAGCAGCTGCCACCCCGTCAGCCCGGTCAGCCGGGCGAGCGCGCCCTGGGCGAGCACGTAGGGGGAGACGGCGGGATCCGTCAGGCCGGCCCGCAGCCGGGCCACCGCCGCCGCGTGCAGACCCGCCTCGCAGCACGGCGGCACCCGCCAGTACGCCAGGGTCATCAGCAGCCAGAACAGCAGGCCGAAGACCTGGTATGGGGTGAGTCTGCGGACGCGGCCGCCGCGCAGGGCGGTGGAACCACGCGTGGCGCGCCGGAGCAGGGCGCCGGTGCTCACCGGAGGAATCGGACGGGACGGACCATTTGCCAAGTGTTCCCGTCCGCCCCGACCGCGCTGCCGTCCATCACCTCATCGAGTGACGCCGACCGCCCTGGGCGGCCCCTGCACGGGAAGCGGGACCGACCGGCGCACCAGCGGTTCGAGGAGCAGGGGCACGCCCACCACCGGCAGCAGCCACGCCAGCACGATCATCCGGTCGCCGAAGACGGTGATGTCGGGGTGACCGGCCTGGGTGAGGATCCCGGTTCCGGCGGCCGCCAGCAGGAAGACGCCGAAGGCGGGCCGCCGCCGCGCCCCCCACGCCCCGGCCGCCAGCAGGGCCGGGAACAGCGGCTCCGTCAGCTGCCGCCGCAGCCACTCCACCCAGAAGTCGAACTCCAGATGGAGGAACTCCCGCCACGGGTGGGCCCGGTCCGGGTGGGTGTAGTGGCCGGTCAGCAGGTCTTGCACGCTCTCCGCCTCGGAGGGGTAGCGCAGCAGCCGGGCCAGGAGCACGGTGCCCGCCACCGCCGCGCACCCCACCACCGCGATCACCACCACCCCGCGCCCGGGACTCCGCCCACCACTCCGACTCTGTCCGCCGCCGGGACTCCGCCCACCGCCCTGACTCTGTCCGCCGCCGGGACTCCGCCCGCTCCGGCGGTGCCGCCACAGTGCGACCACCGCCGCGGCCCCGGCCAGGCACGCACCGAGGAAGAGCGCCTGCGAGTGCTTCACGCCGAACAGCGCGAGCAACGCGCCCGCCACCCACGCCGCCCCCGCCCCCGTCCGCCCCGCGAGGACCAGCGCACATCCCCGCAGTGCCGCCAGGGTCAGGGCCAGCATCAGGCCCTCCGTCATCGGCCGCATCGCGGTCGTGCCGACCGGCAGCACGTAGTACAGGGCCTGCCCGGTCAGCGCGAGCGGCACCGGTACCGACACCGTCCGCAGCACCAGGAAGACCAGCACCCCGCCCGCGCCCGCGACCAGCACACTCGCCAGCCACACCCCCCACGTCACCCCGAACACGGCGACGAACGGCACCAGGAACACCGGGTATCCCGGCCGCACCTCGAAGATCCGCCGCAGCCGGGGGGCCACGAACGGCACCACGTGCCCGTCCGTCTGCGCGCCCCCGGCCCGCAACCGCCGCTCCACCCGCCGCAGTTCACCGGCCCGGCACTGCGCGAACACCGGGCCCGCCGGACTGGGCGCGTGGAAGCGCAGCACGTCCACGCGCTGCGCGCGCTGCGCCGCCGACGCCCTGCCGGCGCACACCCAGTCCACCGTCCGGGCCGCCGCCTCCCGCTTGCCCGCCCCGGCCAGGGTCAGCGCGTACGACACGTAGTTCTTGGAGTCCGGTGTGTCCCGGCCGGTGACATCGGCGAGTTGCAGCACCGCGAAGACGGCGGCCAGCACCAGCACCCAGGTACGCGGTCTCACGTCGGCGCCAGCAGGTCACGCGCGCCGGCCGGACCGGGCACCCGGCCCCGCGGCTCCGGCATCGCCTCGCCGAGCAGCAACGTCCGTACGACCCGTTCGGCGGCCCTGCCGTCGTCGAACTCGCAGAACCGGGACCGGAAGTCGGCCCGCAGCCGCGCCGACTCCTCGTCCCGCCAGCCGCCCGAGGCGAACAGCCACGCCAGCTCCCGGTAGGAGCGCGAGACATGGCCCGGCGCCTCGGCGGTGATGTCGAGGTAGGCGCCCCGGCTCGCGGTGTACGTGGGCCAGTCGTCGGCGTGCACGACGATCGGCCGGTCCAGGTTCGCGTAGTCGAACATGATCGAGGAGTAGTCGGTGACCAGGGCGTCCGAGGCCAGCATGACCTCCTCGGCGTGCGGTTCACCGGTCGCGTCGACCACGATGCCGCGCCGGTGCAGCTCGGCCAGGCCCAGCCCGCGCGCCGGACCGGTCGCGAGGGCCGGATGCAGGCGGACCACCAGCGTGTGCCCCGCGCCGAGGTCGGCGGCGAACCGGGCCAGGTCGATCCGGTCGACGTGCCCGCCCCGGACGTAGTCGCGGCGGGTCGGCGCGTAGAGCACCACGGTGTGGCCGGCCGGAATGCCGTGCCGGGCCCGGAAGTCCGTCGGACCACCGGTGACCAGGACGTCGTTGCGCGGGCTGCCGGTGCGGGCCGACGCGAAGTGGCAGGGGTAGGCCCGCTCCCACACCAGCTCCGAGTGGCGGTTGGCGACCAGGCTGTGGTCCCAGCGGTCGGCCCGGCGCAGCATCTGCGGCACGTCGAGACCGAGCCGGGCGCCGGGCTTGCCCAGCAGGTCGGCGCCCAGGTACTTGAGCGGGGTGCCCCGGTGGGTGTGGACATGCACGGCGCCGGGCCGTTTCACCAGCGTGCCGGGCCAGTTGACGTCGTTGACGAAGAACTTCGCGCGGGCGGCCAGCCGCAGGTACTCCGGGGAGTCCAGCAGTACGTGGTCGACGCCGGCCGGCAGCTGCGCCGCGACCTCCGCGTCCCGCACCACCCAGACGCCGCGCAGCCGCGGGGCGATCTCCCGGGCCGCCCGGTACACCGCCGCCGGGTCGCCGCGCAGCCCCTGGTGCGAGGCCGCCGAGTACAGGACCAGGTCCTCGTCCAGCGGGCGCGGACCGCGGAGCCCGGTCAGCACGCGGCGGGCCCGGGCGCCCGCCGCCCGCCGTACCCGCAGCGCCTGCCCGCCGCCCGCCCGTCCGGCCCGCGCGGCCTGCTCCCGCAGCCGGTACGACGCGTACGACCCGCCGAGCACACCGAGGTCGGCCCCCGCGGCCCCGTCGGTCCCGACGGCGGCCGTCGTCTCCTCCGGCCGGAACGCCCGGTACAGCTCCGCCGTCCGCCGGAAGAACTCGGCCCTGGCGGCGGGCGGCAGCCGGTCCGGCTTGGCGAGGATGTCCAGGCAGTGCTCGCCCATCTTCCGGTGCAGGCAGGGCCGCCAGCCGGCCAGTTCCGGGTGGGCGTCGACGAAGGCGAAGACCCGCTTGTACTGCTCGTGGACGTCGAAGTGCTTGCGGCTGGTGGTGGAGAGGATGCTGCCCTGCCGGCGCTGGCGGTAGTTGACGCAGATCCGGTCGAGGGTGGCGATCCGGGCCGCGCTGAGCATGACCGGGAAGGTCCAGGGGGTGTCCTCGTAGTAGCCCGGCGGGAACCGGAAGCCGTTCTCCTCGACGAAGTCACGCCGGTAGGCCTTGTTCCACACCACCATCAACAGGTCCAGGATCTCCGGGCGTTCGGCCGCCGTGAAGACGCCGTCGGTGGCACTCAGCACCTCCGCCAGGGCGTTGCGCCGGGTCCCGCCCCACCAGTAGGTGCGGGCGTAGTCGAAGACCAGCACGTCCGGGTCGCCGCTCTCCGCCAGCCGGTCGGCGACCGCGTGCAGCGCGCCCGGCGTCAGGGTGTCGTCGCTGTCGAGGAAGAGCACGAAGTCACCGGTGGCGTGGGGGAGTCCGGCGTTGCGGGCGCGGCCGAGGCCGACGTTCTCCGGCAGGTGCAGGACCCTCACCCGCGGGTCGCGGGCCGCGTACTCGTCGAGGATCGCGCCGCTGTTGTCCGGCGAGCGGTCGTCGACGGCGATCACCTCGATGTCGTGGAAGGACTGCTCCAGGACCGAGTCGAGGCACTCGCGGAGGAAGCCCTGCACCTGGTAACAGGGGACGATCACACTGAGTCGGGGCACGGTCAGCTCCTGACGAGGGTCGCGGCCGGGGCGGGCAGGCGTTCGGCGAGCGGGATCACCGCCGGGATGTCCTCCGGTGGCCGGCCGAGGAACACCCGGCGTACGACCCGTTCGGCGGCCAGGCCGTCGTCGAACTGGCAGAACCGCGTGCGGAACTCGGCCCGCAGCCGCCGGGACTCCGGGCCCCGGTAGGAGCCGTCGCGGAAGATCCGGGCCAGTTCCTCGGGGGTGTGCGCGACCGGGCCCGGCGGTTCGGCCATCAGGTCGAAGCAGACGCCCCGGGTCTGCCGGTAGACCTCCCAGTCGTCGGCGTAGATCACGATCGGCCGGTCCAGGTTGGCGTAGTCGAACATGATGGAGGAGTAGTCGGTGATCAGGGCGTCCGCGGCCAGGCAGACGTCCTCGGCGGAGCGGTGCGCGGTCACGTCGATGACCCGGCCGGAGCCCGCCGCACGGCCCCGGTCGTAGAAGTAGTGCGCGCGCAGCAGCACGACGACGTCCTCGCCGGCCGCCTCGCAGAACGCCTCCAGGTCGAGGCCGGGCTCGAAGCCGCTGTGGTGGTCGCGGTGGGTGGGGGCGTAGAGCACGGCCGTCCTGCCGTCGGGGACGCCCAGTCCGCGGCGGGCCCGGACCACGTCGTGGGCGGACGCCGTGTAGTAGACGTCGTTGCGCGGATAGCCGTACTCCAGGGTCCGGTAGGAGCCGGGGAAGGCGCGTTCCCAGGTCTGGGTGGAGTGGCGGTTGGAGGAGAGGTTGAAGTCCCAGCGGTCGACGCGGCCCAGCAGCTTGGTGAAACTGCCGGTCTGTGCGGCGACCACCGGGTACGTCGACTGGTCGACGCCCATCTTCTTCAGCGGGGTGCCGTGCTGCGTCTGCACGTGCACGCTGCCGGGCCGCTTGACGACCCCCTCGGCGAAGTTCGCGTTGTTGACCAGGTACTTGGCGCGGGCCAGCACCTCCCAGTACCGGCGGCTGCCGATCACCACGCACTCCACGTCGTCCGGGACGGTGTGTTCCTGGCCGGCCTCGACCAGGAACACCGAGTGGACGCGCGGGGCGAGTTCGCGGGCCACGGCGTGGATCGCGGCCGGGTTGCAGACGTAGCCGCGCCCCCAGTACGCGCAGTACACGGCGAGGTTCGGGTCGAGTGGGCGGCGCAGGTCGAGGGCGTACCGGAGCCGGGTGAGCGGCATCCGCGGGCGCGGCAGCCGTGCGGCGGCGCCGGACGCGATCCGGTTGGCGCCGCGCAGCGTGCGGAACGCCGTGTACGCGCCCGCCGCGAGCAGCCGGTGCTGGACACCCACGCTCCCGCCCGGCATCCGGAACCCCGCCGGGCGGTGCGCGCGGTGCAGCCGGGCCGCCCGCCGGAAGAACGCCCGGTGCCCGGACGGCATCCGCTCCGGCCGCGCGGCCGTCCGCAGTACCACCGCGAAGACCTGCTCGAACAGCGCCCGCGCGCGGTCGCCCGGCAGCGCCGCGGCCCGCTCCAGCACCAGCTCCGCCTGGTCGAGGAGCTCGTGCTGGTGCGGCCCCGGCAGGTTGAGCCGGCTGCCCTGCCGGCGCAGCCGGTGCCGTACGACCACCGAGCGGAGCACCGCGATCCGTTCGGCGGCGACGGTGACCAGGCCGCCCCAGCCCAGGTCCGTGAAGTGCCCGTCCGGGAAACTCAGCCGCCGCTCGGTGAGGAAGGACCGGCGGTAGACCGCGCTCCAGGCCGGCAGTGCCACGCCGGTCAGCCGCGGTGCCCGGTCCGGGGCGAACCCGCCGCTCGGGACGCCCGCCAGCAGGGGCGCCGCCGGGTTGCCCGGCTCGCCCTCCCACCAGGGGGCCCGCTCGTGCTCGGCGTACAGGACGTCCACGTCGCCCGTCTCGGCGAGCCGGGCGTCCAGCAGCGCCAGCGCGCCCGGGACCAGGACGTCGTCGCCGTCGAGGAAGAGCAGGTACGTGCCGCGCGCCGCCCCCATCCCGGTGTTCCGGGCCCCGCTCAGCCCGGCCGACGGCGGTGAGTGCACCGGCACCACCCGGGAGTCCCGCTCGGCGTAGGCGGCGGCGACCGGGGCGGCCGGGGCGTCGGGCGCGTCGCAGACCGGGATCAGCTCCAGGTCGCCGAAGGACTGGGCGAGGACCGAGTCCAGCGCCTGGGACAGCCGGCCGGCGACCCCGTGGGACGGGACGATGATGCTGAAGCGGGGCATGCTGCTCTTTCTCAGGTGTGCATGCGGCCGGGCCTTCCCGTCGGCCGCCAGGTGGACGGCCGGGACGGAGTGGGCCGCGAGGTGTTGGGGGGCATGGAAGAACTCCCTGGAAGGCAAACGGCGATCAACGGCTCTCGGTGACGGGCAGATGGCCGGAAGGTTGCGGAACGGTGGCCAACGGGGGGTGGGCGAGCGCCGAGGCCGCCGACGGCACGGGGTGCCGGTCCGGCAGCGGGACGAACTCCGGCAGCCCGGCCGTCTCCCCGAGCACCACATGCCGTACGACCCGCTCGGCGGCGCGCCCGTCGTCGAAGCGGCAGAACCGGTCCCGGAACGCGGCCCGCAGCTCGGCGGAGCGGGAGCCGCGCCAGTGGCCGCCGGCGAAGATGTCGATCAGTTCGTCCTCGGTGCGGGCGACCGCGCCGGGCGGGCTGGCGCGCAGGTCGAAGTAGGTGCCGCGGGCCGCGTCGTAGGCGTCCCAGTCCTGGGTGTGCACGACGATCGGCCGGTCCAGGTTGGCGTAGTCGAACATGATGGAGGAGTAGTCGGTGACCAGCGCGTCCGCGGCCAGGCACAGGGACTCGACACCGGGGTGGTCGCTGACGTCGATCACCCGGTCCCCGGACGCGAGCGGGCCGCCGTGCCAGTAGTGGGCGCGGGCCAGGATGACGAAGCGCGGGCCGAGGCGGCGCACGATCCGGTCCAGGTCGAGGGCGGGCCGCTGGGTGCGCCGGTAGTCGCGGTGGGTGGGGGCGTACAGGAGGGCGACCGCGTCCTCGGGGACGCCGAGCGACTCCCGGATCCGGGTGACGTCGGCCGAGGTGGCCTGCTGGAAGACGTCGTTGCGCGGGTAGCCGTACTCGAGGGTCCGGTATCCGCCGGGGTAGACGCGCTCCCAGGTCAGGGTGGTGTGGCGGTTGGCGGACAGGACGTAGTCCCACTTGTCGACGCCGCGGAGCAACTCCTCGAAGTCCATGCCGGCCGCAGCCGCGGGGTGTTCCTGGAGGTCGAGGCCCATGTGCTTGAGCGGGGTGCCGTGCTGGGTCTGCACGAACACCTGGCCGGGGCGCTTCGTCAGCCGCCGGTCGAAGTTGACGTTGTTGACCAGGTACTTGGAACGGGCCAGCGCCGTCCAGTAGGCGAAGGTGCCCGGCCGCAGCCGGCGCGGGCCCGGCGGGATCGCGTGGTGGTGTTCCGGGCGGGCGACCCAGGCCGTGCGGATGTGCGGGGCGTGGGTGCGGAACGCCGCCTCCAGCGCGCCCGGGTTGCAGCCGTGCCCGCGGTTCCAGTAGGCGGCGAAGACCGCGCGGTCGGCGCGCAGCGGGAGGCGCAACTGGATCCGGTAGTGCAGCTGGAGCAGGACCGAACGCAGACCGCGGGCGGACTTCACGCCGGCCTTGACGGTGCGGCGGCGGGCGGACATCGCCCACTGGAGCGCGCGGTAGGTACGGTGCAGGCCGTAGCGGACGAGAGCATGGCGGAGCCGGGTGCGCAGCGGGACGTTCGAGCCCACCGCGTGATGGCGCCGGCAGTGGGCCCGGGCCGTGCGCAGGAACTCGCCGCGGCTGCCCTTCGGAAGCCGGTTCCGGCTGGTGAACACCGTGCTGAGGTGGTCGACCATGCGGCGGAACAACACCGGCCGCCAGTCAGCCAGTTCGGGGCGCTCGGCGAGGAACGCGAAGACCCGGTCGTACTGTTCGAAGATGTCGAAGTGCTTGCGGCTGGTGGTGGACAGGATGCTGCCCTGCCGCCGCTGCCGGTAGTGCACGCAGACCCGGTCGAGGGTCGCGATCGACCCGGCGGCCAGCAGGGCCGGGTAGGTCCACGGCGTGTCCTCGTAGAAGCCGGGCGGGAAGACCAGGCCGTTCTCCTCGACGAACTCCCGCCGGTAGGCCTTGTTCCAGGCCACCATGAGCACCCGGAGCAGGCCGGGCCGGTCCGCCAGCCGGAAGGGCGCCGGACCCTCCTCGGTCAGCTGCGGGGCGGCCTTGTTGCGCTCCGCCCGGCCGGTCCAGAACGTCCGCGCGTAGTCGTACACGAGCACGTCAGGATCGCCCGTCTCCTTGATCCGGTCGGCGATCGCCCGCAGCGCGTCCGGCGTCAGCGTGTCGTCGCTGTCCAGGAAGAGCAGGTAGTCGCCGCGCGCCTGGGCCATCCCCGCGTTGCGGGCACCGCCCAGACCCTGGTTCTCCGCCAGATGCAGGGCCTTCACACGCGCGTCCCGGGCCGCGTACTCGTCGATGATCGTGCCGCAGGCGTCCGGCGAGCAGTCGTCCACGGCGATCAGTTCCAGATCCGGGTACGACTGCGAGAGCACCGAGTCCAGGCACTCGGACAGATACGCCTGGACCTGGTACGCGGGGACGATGACACTGAACCTGGGCAAGGGACATCCATGGGTCGGTCGGCGCGGGCGTTCTGCCCGGGAACGGCCAATGGAATGATTTGGTTACGGTTCGTTACGGCATGTGGGTTACGTCCCGTGGACGGGCAGGGGCGAGCCGGTGGCCGGCTCGCCCCTTACTGACGGTCCCTTCTACGGTCACTTGACCGCGCCCGCCATCACCCCGGTCACGAACTGCCGCTGGAACGCGAAGAACACGGCCAGCGGGATCACCATCGAGATGAAGGCGCCGGGCGCGAGGACGTCCACGTTGTTGCCGAACTGGCGTACCTGGGTCTGCAGCGCGACCGTGATCGGCTGCGTGCCCGACTTCGTGAACACCAGCGCGACCAGCATGTCGTTCCACACCCACAGGAACTGGAAGATGCCGAGGCTCGCGATCGCCGGCCCGCCGAGCGGCATCACCACCCGCGTGAACAGCCGCAGTTCACCGGCACCGTCGAGACGGGCCGCCTCCAGCAGCTCGCGCGGGATCTCCGCGAAGAAGTTGCGCAGCAGGAACACCGCGAACGGCAGCCCGAAGCCGACGTGGAAGAGGATCACCCCGAAGATCGTCCCGAACAGCCCTATCTTCCCGAAGAGTTCGGCGATCGGGATCAGCGCGACCTGGACGGGCACGACCAGGAGACTGACCACGATGAGGAACCACCAGTCCCGGCCCGGGAACTCCATCCACGCGAACGCGTAACCGGCCAGCGCCCCGATGACCACGACCAGGACCGTCGCCGGGACGGTGATCAGGACCGTGTTCCAGAGGGAGTGGGTGATGTCGCTGTTCTCCAGGAGCTTCTGGTAGCTCTCGAACGTCAGCTGGGACGGCTTGCTGAAGACGTGCCACCAGCCGCTCGCGCTCATGTCGTCCGGCGACCGGAGCGAGGAGGCGAGCAGGCCGATCGTCGGCACCAGCCAGAACAGCGCGACGACGATCAGGAAGACGCGCACCAGACCGCCGTTGATCTTGTCCAGCAGCCAGCTCATCGCCGCTCCTCCCGCCGCAGCCGACGCACGTTGAACCACATCACCGGGATGACGAGCAGCAGCAGGAACACCGCGATCGCGCTCGCGATGCCCGGCTGGCCCTCCGAGAAGCCCTTGCGGTACAGCTCCAGGGCCAGCACGTTCGCGTCGTCCTGCGAGGAGCCCGGCGCGATGATGTACACGAGGTCGAAGACCTTCAGCACGTTGATCATCAGGGTGACGGTGACCACCGCCAGGACCGGTGCGAGCAGCGGCACGGTGACCTTGCGGAACACCTGCCACTCGGTCGCCCCGTCGACCCTTGCCGCCTCCAGCAGCTCCCGGGGCACCCCGGCCAGCCCGGCCGCGATCAGCACCATCGCGAAGCCGGCCCACATCCACACGTACGACCCGATGATCGCTGGGGTGACGAGGGACGGGCCGAGCCAGTCGACGCCGTTGTAGGGCTGCTTGAAGTTGCTCGCGGGCAGCCGGAGCCGTGCCCCGTCGGCCGCGGCGGGCAGCGTGAAGGTGCCGTCGGCCGCGGCCTTCGTCGACGCCACCACCTTGCCGTTCTTCACCGCCTCGACCCGCATCCCGTCGTAGCCGAGTTCGGACGGGTCGGGGGCGCCGAGGGTGCCGACGCCCTTGCCGCGGGTGAAGTCCTGCCAGGTGGTGCCGGTGATCTTCCCCGGGTCGGCCTTCGCCGCCACGGCCTTCTTGGCGCCGTCGGGCATCTGGTCGGGGGCGACGCCGACGAGCGGCAGGGTGACGGTCTGCCCGGTGTGGACGGCCGCCGCCGTGATGAAGCCGCCCTGGTCCGCTTTGAGGGGCGACTCGCGGCCGGGGTGGGCGTTCGGGAACGCGGAGGACTGGGCGAAGGTGTCGTGGATGCCGACCCAGACCGCGTTGGCGACGCCCTTGTCCGGGTCCTGGTCGTAGACGAGGCGGAAGATGATCCCGGCGGCCAGCATCGAGATCGCCATCGGCATGAAGACGACCAGCTTGAACGCCGTGCCCCAGCGCACCCGTTCGGTCAGCACCGCGAAGATCAGGCCGAGGGCCGTGGAGACCGTCGGCGCGAACACCACCCAGATCACGTTGTTCTTCAGGGCGGTACGGATGCCGTCGTCCGTGAAGATCGCCTTGTAGTTGTCGAAGCCGGCGAACCCGTCCCCGTTCGCGTTGTAGAAGCTGCGGATCAGCGAGTACCCGATCGGGTAGACCACGAGCGCGCCGAGCAGCACCAGGGCGGGGAGGAGGAAGAGAACCGCCGCGCTCCTGCGGGTGCCGGTCACGCTCCTGCGGCGGCCCGGTGGAGCGGGGGCCGTGGTCGAGGGTGCGGCCATCGCCGGGTCAGCTTCCGCTGCCGTAGGCGGCCGCCGCGTCCTTCTCCAGTTTCGCCTGGGTCCCCGCGATGTCCGTGGGGTTCTGCAGGAAGTCCTGGAGGTCCTTCCACTCGCCCTTGCCCGGGGTGCCGCCGAACGCCTGCGGGGCCTGGTCGGACATGTCGAAGCGGAAGTCGTCACCGGACGCGATCAGCGACTTGGCGATGGTGCGCTGCACCTCGTTCGGGTAGGCCGAGTCCGGCACGCTCTTGTTCGGCGAGAGGTAGCCGCCGAGCTTCGCCTGGATCGTCGCCGCGTCCGGGGAGGCCAGGAACTTCGCCAGCGCCTGGGCGCCCTTGGAGTCCTTGAAGATCACCGCCGCGTCGCCGCCGGAGACCACGGGGGCCGTGGAGCCGACCGACGGGAACGGGAACACCTTGGCGTCCGTGCCCACCTTCGCCTTGGTCTCGCCGATGTTGACCTGCACGAAGTCGCCCTCGTACACCATGGCCGCCTTCGGCTGGTCGCCGCCGGTGAAGGTCTGGGTCACCGAGGCCGGGAACTCCGTCTGCAGCGCGCCGGACGCGTTGCCCGCGACGTACCCCTTCTTGCCCCAGACCTGGGCCAGTGTGGTCAGCGCCTGCTTCACCGACGGGTCGGTCCACTTGATCCTGTGCTGGGCGAGCTGGTCGTACTTCTCCGGGCCCGCCTGGGAGAGGTAGACGTTCTCGAACCAGTCGGTCAGCGTCCAGCCGTCGGCGCCGCCGACCGAGAACGGGGTGACGCCCGAGTCGTACACCGCCTGCGCCGTCGTCAGCAGGTCCTGCCAGGTCTTGGGCTCCTTGGCGCCCGCGTTCTCGAAGACCTTCGCGTTGTACCAGACCAGCGACTTGTTGGCGGCCTTGTAGTAGACGCCGTACTGCTTCCCGCCGACCTTGCCGATGTCCTGCCAGCCCTGCGAGTAGTTCTTCTGCACTTCCGTGATCGTGTCGGCGCTCAGCGGCTTCGCCCAGCCCTTCTGCACGGCCTGTTTGATCGCGCCGGGCTGCGGCAGCAGCGCGATGTCCGGCGGCTGGCCCCCCGCGATCTTCGATCCCAGGAAGTTGATGATCGGGTCCTGGGCGGGCACGAAGGTGACCTTCGCGCCGGTGCGCTTCTCGAACTCCGCGAGCACCTGCTTGAAGTTCTTCTGCTCCTGACCGGTCCAGACGGCGGCCACTTCCAGGGTGGTGCCGTCGAGCTTCGGGAGGCTGAGGGTGCTGGACCCGGTGGCGCCGGTGCTGGTGTCGCCGTCGGACTTCTTGTCACTGCTTCCGCACGCGGCGAGTGCGAGCGATCCCGCGAGCAGGGCGGCGAGTGTGGCGAGGGCCCTGTGTGTCCGGACGGTGCTGCTGTTACAGCGCATCACTTCCCCGTTCGTCGTTCTTCGTTGAACGTCAGAACTCTGTCCCGTGCGCTCCGGTGTACGCGGGCGCCGCGTACGCGGCAAGTGGGCCGACAGGTCAGCGCGGGGGATCGTGATCACGTTGTGATCGGTGACCCGGGTTGTGCCCCCACTCACAGAAGTGAAGGAACCTCCGCCGCGGAGACCTCCTTCGCCGCCCGCTCCACCGCGCTCGCCAGCAGGGCCAGGTCGGTCGGGCCGTTGCCGAGTTCGCGGATCGGCCGGCGGGCCGGGGGGTCGCCCATGCGCTGCCAGTCGAGGGCGACCACGGTGGGACGCTGGGTCGCCGTGCGGGGGATGCGGCCCGTGACCCGGCCCGTCTGGAACGCCGTGCCGCGCCCGTCCGGGGTGGTCAGGCGGCCACGGCCCGGGGCCGGTTCGTCGGGGCCGTCGGCCGGGGCGTCCAGGGTGATACGCAGGGTGGCCTGCCGGGCCGGTTCCGTCTCCGCCGTACGGCCGCCGGTGCCGGCCGCCGCGACCAGGTGGACGCCGAGCCGCTCGCCCTCCTTCGCCACCGCCTCCAGCGCCCGCATCACGGAACCGGCGGCCGGCCGCCCCGGTGAACCGAGCGCGGGAGAGACCAGGGCGTCCAGGTCGTCGACCACGACCACGAGCCGGGGGAGCGGGGGCGGCGGCGCCTCCGTACGGGCACGGGCCGCGGCACCGGCCGCCGGACGCAGCCGGAGCGTCGAACTCGGCGGGGCCTCTATGTCCGCGGCGCCCGAGGCGGCGGGGCGGGCCCGCTGCGGGACGATGCGGCCGGAGATCTCCCGCCGCGCGTGCCAGTCGGTGAAGTCGGAACGGCCCAGCAGCTCGGCCCGCCGCTTCAGCTCGGCGCTCAGCGACTGCGCCAACTCCCGCATCCGCACCGGGTCGTTGGCGGTCAGGTGGGTCGTGACGTGCGGTATGTCCGTGCAGACCCGCAGGCCCTCGCCGTGCCCGGCACCCGTGCCGACGCCGTCCCGGCCGTCGATCAGGACGATCCCGAGCCGGTCGGGGCGCTCGGCGGCGGCCAGCGAGGCGACCACCGCCCGCAGCAGCTCCGTACGGCCGCTGCCGGGCGGGCCCTCGACCAGCAGATGCGGTCCCTCGGTCACCAGGTCGGCGGTGAGCGGGCCGCGCGGTCCGGCGCCGAGCACGGCGCGGGCCCGGCCGCCCAGCGACTCCGTGTCGTCGGCCGCGTCCGCCCAACGGGCCATCAGCGAGGCCGGGGTGGCCCTCGCCAGCCCCAACTCGTCCAGCAGCCGGGCGGACTGGGGGAGCGGGGCGGCCATGCGCGTGTGCCGGTCCGCGCCGGGGCCGTCGGGGCGCAGCGGGGCGAGCGCCCGCGCGAACCGCTCGGCCCAGGCGGGGGAGACCGCGTCCACCGCGGCCAGGGTGCCGGGCCCGACCGGGCCGGCCGGACCGGCCTGGCCGGGACCGCCGGCGGAGACCCGCATCAGGTGCAGCGCCGTCGCCACGTCGCCGCTCAGCAGGGCCACCGCCCCGCACTCCCGGAACGTCGGCGTCACCGCGCACGCCTCCTCGTAGGTCCGGCCGACCGGTGAGGTGGACGAGGTGGGGGCCGTCTCCGCCAGGCAGACGACGTGCACGCCCGCGCGCGGTCCGGCCACGGTCAGCCGGGCCACCGCCTCGCGCAGTGCGGAGCCCCCGGGATCGCCGTCCACGACGACGACCGTGTACGGCCCCGGGAAGGCGCTCTTGCCGTCGTCGGCGCCCAGGTCGTGGCGGGCCCAGGAAGGGCCCTTGGCGGCTTCGGGGGAGGCGGCGTCCGCCGCCGTACGGGCCTGGCCGGGGACCGGCGCGGGTGCGGGGCGGTCGGACGGGGTGGCCGGTCGGCGGGCGGCGGTCAGCTCCTCGGTCCGCCGCAGCAGCTCCTCCACGCGGGCCGCCGCCTGTTCACGGTCGTAGGCCAGCAGCAGGCGGCAGTCCTGGCCGTGTCCGGGGCGGACGTGCGGGAGCCAGCCGAGCCAGGACCATTCGGCCGTGCGCTCCTCCAGGGGGCGGGCCCGGTCCGCGCTGATCAGGACGATCTCCAGCAGGTCGGGCGAGTGCAGTGCGGCGAGCTGGGCCAGCACCGCGCGGGCCAGGCCCGCCAGGCGGGTGCGCGGACCGGCCAGGCCGAGGGCGCCGGACTCGCGCAGATCGGCGGTGACCGGGACGGCGGGGAGCAGGCCCGAGCCGTCGGGCGTCGCACGGTCCGCCGTGCCGAGCCGGACGGTGAGCGCCTCCGGGTGGCCGGGGCCGCGCTCCCAGAGGCGGGGGCCGGGGCCGAGCGCGGTCAGCAGCAGGGCGGCCGGGTCGGGCCAGGTCTCCGGCCGGGCGGGCACATCGGCGGACGCGGCACCGCCGTCCTGCGCCGTCGTCCCCTCGTCGGCGGCCGACGGGGGCTCACCGCGTCCGCCGGCCAGCCGCCGCGCCCAGGCCCCGAGCCCGCCGCGCCTGCGGGCGCCGGGCAGGGCGGGGGCTTCGGTACCGCGCAGCGGGGTGCCTTTGCGTCGGCCGGAGGGAGCGGGGGCATCGGCGGGGTCGGGGGGGAGAGCGCTGCCGTCGGTGGCGTCGGGGGCCGCGGTGCGGGGGGCGGTGCTTCGCGCGCCCGCGGAGCTTCGGCCGTTTCCGGCGTCGCCGGCACCGTCGGAGGGGCCGGGGCGGTCGCCGAGCACTCCGGACCGGCCGGCGTGTGTGTCGCCCGAGGCATGTCTGACGGCGGAGCCGGGTGCGGTGCCGGGGTCGTGCGCCGCGTCTCGTCCGTACGCCGTGCCTGCTCCGTGGGACGCGCCGGCGCCGTACGCGGCCTCGGATCCGTGTGCGGCGCCCGGGTCGTGGGCGGCGGCAGCGCCGCGCGGGCCCGGCAGCGTGCCGCGGGTCCCGGGCGCGGGGTGTCCGTGCCGGTCACCGTCGTACCCGCGGTCGGCCGACGGCGGCTCGGTCCGCTGCCCCGCGGACGGCGCGAACCCGCCCGCGCGCCCGCCGTGCCCGGCCCCGGATCCGCCCGCCCGCCCGGTCCACGGCGGCCCGTCGGCTCCCCGGCTCTCGATCCTCGGCGCGTCCCCCTGGGCCGGTACGACCGGTGGCTCCGCCGGGCCGTGCTCCGGGCTGCCGGCCGCCCCGCCCGCGGCTCCCCAGCCCGCCGTGCCGTAGGCGTGGTGGGCACGGTCGGCCGACGCGGCCGCACCGCTCCCGGCGGCGGGACCGTCGCCGTAGCTCTCCCCGCCGCCCGGCAGCACCCGCACGCACCCGTCTCCGTCGGGTGCCGTGCCCACCCGGGCCCCGGGTCCCCCGGACGGCGTAAGCCGCAGCGCCGATTCGCCGATGCGCAGGAGCGAGCCCGGGGTGAGGCGCACCGGGCGGTCGGTGACGCGGCTGCCGTCCAGGACGGTGCCGTTGGTCGAGTGCAGGTCGGCGACCGAGACCCGGCCGTCGGCGGCGACCGTGACCGCGCAGTGCAGCCGGGAGACGTCCGGGTCGTCGAGCGGGACGTCGGCGTCGGCGGAGCGGCCGATGGTGATCTGGCCGCCGTGCAGGAGGTGGACCCCGCCCGCGTCCGGGCCGGCGATCACGTGCAGCTGGGTCGGGGCGTCGTCCAGCTCGGGATGCGGCTCGGGGGCCGCCGGGGCGCCCAGGGACAGCACGGCGCCGTCGACCAGCGGGGGCTCGCCCAGGATGCGGCGGCGGGCGTCCAGCCGCTCCGTCCCGGCGTACAGCACGACCGGGGCGCCGCTCTGCTCCCGGCCGCCCAGGCTGCCGTCCCCGGTGACCGCCGAGGCCAGTCCCGACGCCACCGCGGCCAGGTCCGTGCCCGAGGGCGCCGTCACCAGCACGTCCCGGCTCGCGGAACGACCCCGCTGCGCGGCAGGGCCCAGCGGGTCTACGACGGTCAGCCGGATCTGCATCGCCGTCAGCGGTCCCTTCTGCGCGGGCGCGGAATTCCCCCCACCACCACGAGCACGTCGGCCAGTTCTGCTGTCAAGCGCATCCTCGCACCTGCCACTGACAACGTGCCCACGCCCCGATGGTAAGTGATCTTGATTGGTCAGCTCTGCCCCTAAAAGTGCCTGACCAATACCGTGCGGGCGATCAGTTGAGATCGGTCACGTCCGAGCTCGGCAACCAGCGGACCGAAGCGAGCGTCTTTTCATCGAACGCAGGCCGGAACGCCAACGTATGGGGACACGTCGGGACGCTTGTCGACTCCCTGCCGAGGAGGGGAAAGCACAGCCGGACGACACCCCGGTCCCGGGCACCACGGCACTAGAGTGGGTCGGACACATGGGTCGGAGACTTCAGCAACCAGCCATTCAGCAAGCAGCAGGGAGCGCATGACGTGCGGCCGGTAGGCAGCAAGTACCTCCTGGAGGAGCCGCTGGGACGCGGCGCCACCGGTACCGTCTGGCGTGCCCGCCAGCGGGAGACCGCGGGCGCCGAGGCGGCCGTGCCCGGCCAGCCCGGCGAGACCGTCGCGATCAAGGTCCTCAAGGAAGAGCTCGCGAGCGACCCCGACATCGTGATGCGCTTCCTCAGGGAGCGCTCCGTGCTGCTCCGGCTCACCCACCCGAACATCGTCCGGGTCCGCGACCTCGTCGTGGAGGGCGATCTCCTCGCCCTGGTCATGGACCTCGTCGACGGCCCCGACCTGCACCGCTACCTGCGCGAGAACGGCCCCTTCACGCCCGTCGCCGCCGCCCTGCTCACCGCCCAGGTCGCCGACGCGCTCGCCGCCAGCCACGCCGACGGCGTGGTGCACCGTGACCTGAAACCGGCCAACGTGCTGCTCGCCCAGTACCACGGCCAGATGCACCCGATGCTGACCGACTTCGGCATCGCCCGCCTCGCCGACTCCCCGGGGCTGACCCGCACCCAGGAGTTCGTCGGCACGCCCGCGTACGTCGCCCCGGAGTCCGCCGAGGGCCGCCCGCAGACCTCCGCCGTCGACATCTACGGCGCCGGCATCCTGCTGTACGAGCTGGTCACCGGCCGCCCGCCGTTCTCCGGCGGCAGCGCCCTGGAAGTCCTCCACCAGCACCTCAGCGCCGAGCCCCGGCGTCCCTCCACCGTCCCCGACCCGCTGTGGACGGTCATAGAACGCTGCCTGCGCAAGAACCCCGACGACCGCCCGAGCGCCGAGAACCTCGCACGCGGCCTGCGGGTCGTCGCCGAGGGTGTCGGGGTGCACGCGAACTCCGCGCAGATCGCGGCCGCCGAGGGCGTCGGCGCGCTGCTCGCCCCCGACCCGGCTCCGGCCGCCGTACCGGGTTCGGCCGACCCGACCCAGGTGCTGCCGAACACCGGCACGCCGATGGGCGCGTACGACCCGAACGCCGCGACCAGCGTCCTGCCGCACACCGGTCAGCCGGGGCCGTTCGGCGCCGCCGACCCGACCGCCGTGCTGCCGAACACCGGCGCCGCCGATCCGACGGCCGTCATGCCGCCGATGCCCCCGGGCCAGCCCGGTCAGCCGGGTCAGCCCGGCCAGCAGCAGCCGGAGCAGCCGCACCCCTGGCAGACCCAGCTCCGCGCGGCCCGCGACCGCAACGAGCAGACCCAGGTCCAGTACCTCGACCCCGGCGAGGACCCCCTGCGCCGCCGGCCGCAGCGCCAGGTGGCCCGGCCGCAGCAGCAGCCGCAGCGCCAGGCCCCGCAGCAGCAGCCGGTACGCCGGCCGCAGCCGCGCGGACAGGGCGGTCAGCAGGGCGGACCGGGCGGGTACGGGCAGCAGCCCGCCGGATACGGACAGCAACAGCCTGCCGGGTACGGGGGCGGCCGGCCTCCGCAGCAGCAGTACGCCCCGCCGCAGCAGCCCCAGCAGCGCTACGCGCCGCCCGCCGAGCCGCAGCAGCGGCCCTCGCGCGAGCCGCGGCAGCGCAGCGCCAACCCGATGCGGATCCCCGGCCTCGGCTGCCTCAAGGGCTGCCTGTTCCTGGTCGTCATCCTGTTCGTCGCGGGCTGGCTGATCTGGGACCTGACCCCGGTGCACACGTGGGTCGGGGAGGGCCAGGGCTACTGGTCCCAGCTGAAGGACTGGGCGAAATCGGTCGGCAACTTCATCGGCGACCTGGGCAACGGTTCCGGCAACTGACCGCCGGAACCGGCCGCGACTCTGTGGATTTGTCGACACCTGGCGGGTGATTTCCGCTTCCGTGGTGAAGGTTGACTCGTCGGACGCGTACTTTTGTCGGCAACACGCGTCTGTAGGAGCAGTCTTGGCACGGAAGATCGGCAGCCGGTACACCGCCAACCAGATCCTGGGGCGGGGCAGCGCCGGCACGGTGTGGCTGGGCGAGGGGCCGGAAGGGCCCGTCGCCATCAAGCTGCTGCGTGAGGATCTCGCGTCCGACGAGGAGCTGGTGGGCCGCTTCGTGCAGGAGCGCACGGCACTGCTGGGCCTCGACGACCCGCACGTGGTGTCCGTCCGTGACCTCGTCGTCGACGGCAACGACCTCGCCCTCGTCATGGACCTGGTCCGCGGCACCGACCTGCGCACCCGCCTGGACCGGGAGCGGCGGCTCGCGCCCGAGGCGGCCGTCGCGATCGTCGCGGACGTCGCGGACGGGCTGGCGGCGGCGCACGCGGCGGGGGTCGTCCACCGCGACGTGAAGCCGGAGAACGTCCTCCTCGACATGCAGGGCCCGCTGGGCCCCGGCGGCGCCCACCCCGCCCTGCTGACCGACTTCGGCGTCGCGAAGCTCATCGACTCCCCGAAGCGGACCCGCGCGACGAAGATCATCGGCACGCCGGACTACCTGGCCCCGGAGATCGTCGAGGGCCTGCCGCCGCGCGCCTCGGTGGACATCTACGCGCTCGCGACGGTCCTGTACGAGCTCCTCGCGGGTTTCACCCCGTTCGGCGGCGGCCACCCCGGCGCGGTGCTCCGCCGCCACGTCACCGAGACCGTCGTCCCCCTCCCCGGCATCCCCGAGGAGCTCTGGCAGCTGCTCGTGCAGTGCCTGGCGAAGGCGCCGGCGTCCCGCCTGCGCGCCTCCGAGCTGGCCGCGCGGCTGCGGGAGCAGCTGCCGACGCTGGCGGGGATGCCGCCGCTGGACGTCGACGAGCCGGAGACGGAGACGCCGGAGGAGACCGAGGAGCCGTCGGCCGCCGTGCCACCGGCCGCGGAGGAGCAGCGGGTACGGCGCCGGGGGGCCGTCTCCCTGGTGCCGGGCGCGAAGCCGGACTCCAACCGGGACACGCACACGTCGATGCGGGTGCCGGGCCCCGACGAGCTGGCGGGTGGCGCCCGGGGCACGGCGCGGGCGCCCAGGGCGTCGGGGGCGCCGCGGCCGGGGTCGGCCCGGCACCGGGTGGCGGCGCGGCGACGGAGGGTGACGTTCGCGGTGGCGGGGGTCGCGGTGGCGGCGGCGGTGGGCGTCGGGGCGTGGCTGGCGACGTCGGGCGACGACTCGGCTCCGCCGCAGGAGACGCACAGCTCGTCAGCGCCGTGACCTGCCGGTGGCTCAGCCGCCCTTTCCCACCCACCCACCCGACTCGGTAGGCCACCAGCGCACCGCCACGGGGCTCCGCCCCGGACCCCGAGGGGAGCGTCGTCCGCCCGGCTCGGTGGCCGAGCAGCGCACCGCTGCGGGGCTCCGCCCCGGACCCCGAGGGTGGCGGTCGTCTGCCCGGCTCGGTGGGCGGGCAGCGCAGCGCTGCGGGGGTCTGCCTCGGACTTCGAGGGGGCGGTTGTCTGCCCGGCTCGGTGGGCGGGCAGCGCACCGCCCACGGGGGTCTGCCTCGGACTTCGAGGGGGCGGTTGTCTGCCCGGCTCGGTGGGCGGGCAGCGCACCGCCCACGGGGGTCTGCCTCGGACCCCGAGGGGAGCGTCGTCCGCCCGGCTCGGTGGGCCACCAGCGCACCGCCCACGGGCGTCTGCCCCGGAGCCCGCGGGGGAGCGGTCGTCCGCCTGGCTCGGTGGGCCGTGGGGTCGCCGTTGCGGGGGGTCTGAGGGGGAGTGGTCGTTCGGCTGGTTCGGTGGGGTGTGGGGCCCGCCAGGGGGCTTCGTCCCGGGCCGTGGCGCGGCTCGGGGGCGGCCTGGGCCCGAGTCGGCGGGGATGCCCGTCGGCCATCCTCGGTTGGCG
The DNA here is from genome assembly GCF_040702065.1 of Streptomyces sp. NPDC086777. Taxonomy (NCBI): domain Bacteria; kingdom Bacillati; phylum Actinomycetota; class Actinomycetes; order Kitasatosporales; family Streptomycetaceae; genus Streptomyces; species Streptomyces sp. NPDC086777. Next base: position 60,590 of record NZ_JBFBJI010000044.1, read on the forward strand.
GAGCCGTTACGCTGGAGGCGTGGCAGTCGTCGATGTATCCGAAGAGCTCAAGTCCCTCTCCTCGACCATGGAGTCGATCGAGGCCGTTCTGGACCTCGACAGGCTGAGGGCAGACATCGCCGTGCTCGAGGAGCAGGCGGCCGCGCCGTCCCTGTGGGACAACCCGGACGAGGCGCAGAAGATCACCAGCAAGCTGAGCCACCTCCAGGCCGAGGTCAGGAAGGCGGAGGCGCTGCGCGGACGGATCGACGATCTCGCGGTGCTCTTCGAGATGGCCGACGAGGAGGACGACCCGGACACCCGCGCCGAGGCCGAGTCCGAGCTCGCCGCCGTCAAGAAGGCGCTGGACGAGATGGAGGTCCGCACCCTGCTCAGCGGGGAGTACGACTCCCGGGAAGCGCTGGTGAACATCCGCGCCGAGGCCGGTGGCGTCGACGCCGCCGACTTCGCCGAGAAGCTGCAGCGCATGTACCTGCGCTGGGCCGAGCAGCACGGCTACAAGACGGAGCTCATCGAGACGTCGTACGCCGAAGAGGCCGGCATCAAGTCGACCACCTTCGCCGTGCAGGTGCCGTACGCCTACGGGACCCTCTCCGTGGAGCAGGGCACGCACCGCCTCGTGCGCATCTCGCCGTACGACAACCAGGGCCGCCGCCAGACCTCCTTCGCCGGTGTCGAGGTGCTCCCCGTGGTCGAGCAGTCCGACCACGTCGAGATCGACGAGAGCGAGCTCAGGATCGACGTGTACCGGTCCTCCGGCCCCGGCGGCCAGGGCGTCAACACCACCGACTCCGCCGTGCGCATCACGCACCTCCCGACCGGCATCGTGGTCTCCTGCCAGAACGAGCGGTCGCAGATCCAGAACAAGGCCACCGCGATGAACGTCCTCCAGGCCAAGCTCCTGGAGCGGCGCCGCCAGGAGGAGCAGGCCAAGATGGACGCCCTCAAGGGCGACGGGGGCAACTCCTGGGGCAACCAGATGCGGTCGTACGTGCTGCACCCGTACCAGATGGTCAAGGACCTGCGGACCGAGTACGAGGTCGGCAACCCCGAGGCCGTGTTCAACGGCGAGATCGACGGCTTCCTGGAGGCCGGAATTCGCTGGCGCAAGCAGCAGGAGAAGTAACTTTGTCGACTTGCCCACGGCGAGTCGACCGACCCGGAACTGCCGCCCCAGTGGCGGCAGTTCTCGTATGTCTGGGTTTTACGTCACACTCACACGCTTCAACTCCCGGCATTGGGTGCGCAACTGGACATCGCGCACGCAACGGCCTTGACGTGCCCTTGGAAAATCGGAAGGGTGAAGTGTGGCATGCGTATCTCTGGGGCGCATGTGAACCGGGGGCCTTGAACATTCGTAGCTGTCTCCGTCGAGCACCGGCCCCGAGCGCCGCCGCACAGACGATCAGCTACTGGGGGTAGCAACCATATGACGAAGAAGACGCGTCTCCGCGTCGCGCGGATAGCCGCCGGCGCAGTGATCGCAGCCGGCGCCTCTCTCACGGCTGCCGGCGCCGCATCCGCCCTGGACATCGGTGTGAGCGTGACCGGCAGCGGTGTCGGCGCGAGCGTCGGCACCGGCGACGACGACGGCGGCACGGGCGCGCCGTGCGACATCGTCGTCGACCCGACCTGTGACGACGGTGGCACCAGCGGCTCCGGTGGCAGTGACACCGGTGGTTCGACGACCGGTGGCAGTGACACCGGTGGTTCGACGACCGGTGGCAGTGACACCGGTGGTTCGACCACGGGTGGCAGTGACACCGGTGGTTCGACGACCGGTGGCAGTGACACCGGTGGTTCCACGACCGGTGGCAGCGACACCGGCGGTTCGACCACGGGTGGCAGTGACACCGGTGGTTCGACGACCGGTGGCAGTGACACCGGTGGTTCCACGACCGGTGGCAGCGACACCGGCGGTTCGACCACGGGTGGCAGTGACACCGGTGGTTCGACGACCGGTGGCAGTGACACCGGTGGTTCCACGACCGGTGGCAGCGACACCGGCGGTTCCACGACCGGCGGTTCGACCACGGGTGGCTCGTCCGCCGGTGGTTCGACCTCCGGCGGCTCGTCCACCGGCGGTTCCACCTCCGGCGGCTCGTCCACCGGTGGTTCGACCTCGGGTGGCTCGTCCACCGGTGGTTCGACCTCCGGCGGCACCGGCACCGACGGCAACTCCGGCACCTCCGCACAGGAGGCCGGCACCTCCGCGCTCACCGACACCGGGTCCTCGAACACCGAGGCCCAGGGCGGCGGCAAGCAGCTCGCCGAGACGGGTGCCGGGCAGACGGCCTTCCTCCTCGTCGGCGCCGCCACGATGATCGCCGGTGGTATCGGCTTCCGCGTCCTGCCGCGCCTCGTGGGCGGCCGCGGCGGCGCTGCCGCCTGACGGTAGCCGTCCGCTCACGGAGCGTATGTGCATCGCAACGGACGAAGGGCCCTGAGCAGCGGCTCAGGGCCCTTCGGTCGCTCTGGGGTGAGCTTCGCGTGTGAGCTTCGTTACGCGGTCTGGTGTGCCGCCAGCAGCGCCACCGCGGCAATCAGCACCGCCAGCAACCCGATGAGTGCCATCGGGTTCAGACCGCCGAGGAAATTCTCCTGCTGAAGACGCTCACGATTGGCACGGCACACGGGGCACCGGCCCTCGCTCACGGGCGCCGCGCAGTTCGCGCACACCAACCGGTCGTACGTCATGCGCTCACCCTCCTTGCACCGGCCATTACCCACACAACGTTCCGCGGAACGAGAACGTTCCCCTCCCACTGTGCCAGGTTCCCCGGGAAAGGGCGCGGCCGTCCGCAGACCTCGACCCGGCACTCCTGGGCGCTCCGGAAAGACTGCCCCGGAACAAAACCGCACAAGCCTCACCCAACCGTGACCGGCGCCTGCGCTTCCTCACCCGACTCGCGTATGGTCACGCTCATCTACCCCCGGCGACCCGTGGTGCATCCGTGATCCGATTCGACAGTGTCTCCAAGGTCTACCCCAAGCAGACCCACCCCGCACTCAGGGATGTCTCCCTGGAAGTGGAGAAGGGTGAGTTCGTCTTCCTCGTGGGATCCTCCGGCTCCGGAAAGTCCACCTTCCTTCGGCTGATCCTCCGCGAGGAGCGGTGCAGCCACGGTCAGGTGCACGTCCTCGGCAAGGACCTCGCCCGGCTGTCCAACTGGAAGGTGCCGCAGATGCGCCGCCAGCTCGGGACGGTCTTCCAGGACTTCCGCCTGCTCCCCAACAAGACGGTCGCCGAGAACGTGGCCTTCGCCCAGGAGGTCATCGGCAAGTCGAAGGGCGAGATCCGCAAGTCCGTGCCCCAGGTGCTCGACCTCGTCGGGCTCGGCGGCAAGGAGGACCGCAGGCCCGGCGAGCTGTCCGGCGGTGAGCAGCAGCGCGTGGCCATCGCGCGCGCCTTCGTGAACCGGCCCAAGCTGCTGATCGCGGACGAGCCCACGGGCAACCTCGACCCGCAGACCTCGGTCGGCATCATGAAGCTGCTGGACCGCATCAACCGGACCGGCACCACCGTGATCATGGCCACCCACGACCAGAACATCGTGGACCAGATGCGCAAGCGCGTCATCGAGCTGGAGAAGGGCCGCCTCGTCCGGGACCAGACCCGAGGCGTCTACGGCTACCAGCACTGACCGCGACCGTCCACGGAAAGGCATAACCCGACGCCATGCGCGCCTCGTTCGTACTGTCGGAGATCGGAGTCGGTCTCCGCCGCAATCTGACGATGACCTTCGCGGTCGTCGTCTCGGTCGCCCTGTCCCTGGCGCTCTTCGGTGGCTCGCTCCTGATGAGCGACCAGGTCAACACCATGAAGGGCTACTGGTACGACAAGGTCAACGTCTCGATCTTCCTCTGCAACAAGAGCGACGCCGAGTCCGACCCCAACTGCGCCAAGGGTGCGGTGACCGAGGACCAGAAGAAGCAGATCCAGGCCGACCTCGGCAAGATGTCGGTGGTCGAGAAGGTCACCTACGAGTCCCAGGACGAGGCGTACAAGCACTACAAGGAGCAGTTCGGCGACTCGCCGCTCGCCGACTCCCTCACGCCCGACCAGATGCAGGAGTCGTACCGGATCAAGCTCAAGGACCCGGAGAAGTACCAGGTCGTCGCGACCGCCTTCGACGGCCGTGACGGGGTCCAGTCGGTCCAGGACCAGAAGGGCATCCTCGACAACCTCTTCGGCCTGCTCAACGGCATGAACTGGGCGGCCCGCATGGTCATGGCCCTCATGTTGGTGGTCGCCCTGATGCTGATCGTCAACACGGTGCGCGTCTCCGCGTTCAGCCGTCGGCGCGAGACCGGCATCATGCGCCTGGTCGGCGCCTCCGGCTTCTACATCCAGGCCCCGTTCATCGCGGAGGCCGCCGTCGCCGGCCTGATCGGCGGCACGGTCGCCTGCGGATTCCTGGTGATCGCCCGGTACTTCATCATCGACCACGGCCTGGACCTGTCCCACAAGCTGAACTTGATCAACTTCATCGGCTGGGACGCCGTGTTGACCAAGCTCCCCCTCATCCTCGCAACGAGCCTCCTGATGCCCGCGCTTGCCGCGTTCTTCGCGTTGCGCAAGTACCTGAAGGTGTGACGCACACCAAGAGGGCCGTACGGGCAACAGCCCGTGCGGCCCTCTCGCCTTGTCCTAGACTCACCCGCATGTCAGGCCGAGAGCTGTTCTGTCAGCCCCGCCGGGTTCGCCGGGGGGCGGCTCTGACGTTGGTGTTCGCGGGGCTGTTGGTCACCGGGGCGGCCACCGGGGCGTTCCCGGACCCCGGGCAGTCGTCCGACCGGAAGACGCCCACCGGGGCCGCCCGTGCGGCCGCCGGGCACGAGGACGTGGCGAAGGCCGCCGCCGAGGCGATGGCCGACGGCAAGTCCCCCATGGAGGCCGCGGAACGGGCCGTGAGCCGCAGCGGGGACCGGTGGGCCGCGGTCTACTCCGAGGGCGAGTACCAGGAGTTCGAGGAAGCGCTCGACGGCCAGTACACGGGGGTCGGGCTGTGGGCCCGGCGGACGGCGGACGGGCGGATCGACGTCACCAAGGTGCAGGCCGGGTCGCCCGCGGCCGAGGCCGGTATCAGGAAGGGCGACCGGCTGCGCAGCATCGACGGCGAGGACGTCGACGGGCGCCCCGTCACCGACGTCGTCTCGTTACTGCGCGGCGACGCCATCGACGCCCGCGCCGGTACGACCGTCACCCTCGGGCTCGCTCGCGGCACGCGCGCGTGGCGCGAGACCCTGCGCCGGGCGCTGCTGTCCACCGACTCGGTGAGCGTGCACAGGCTGACCGACGGCATCACCGTCATCAGGATCTCCGCCTTCACCCGGGGCTCCGGGGAGCTGGTCCGCACCGCCGTCCGGCAGGCCCCGGCCGACGGCGGGATCGTCCTCGATCTGCGCGGCAATTCCGGCGGCCTGGTCAGCGAGGCCGTCACCGCGGCCTCCGCCTTCCTCGACGGCGGACTGGTCGCCACCTACGACGTCGACGGCGCCCAGCGCTCCCTGCACGCCGAGCCCGGCGGCGACACGGCGAGACCCCTGGTCGCGCTCGTCGACGGCGGCACGATGAGCGCCGCCGAGATGCTCACCGGCGCCCTCCAGGACCGCGGCCGCGCGGTCGTCCTCGGCTCCCGCACCTTCGGCAAGGGCTCCATCCAGATGCCCACCCGGCTCCCCGACGGCTCGGTCGCCGAGCTCACCGTCGGCCACTACCGCACCCCCTCCGGTCACACCGTCGACGGCCGGGGCATCACCCCCGACCTGGAGGTGTCCTCCGGGGCGCTGGAGCGGGCGGAGACCGTGCTGAGCGGACTGGGCGACCCCTCGTAGCACCCGCTTAACCGCTTCCCTCGCACCCCCTCCGTAGTGCGAAAATGGAGAGCACTATGGCCAAGGGAATGTACGTACCGAAAGAGTCCCAGCAGAAGCAGCAGGGGACGGCCGCCAAAGCCAGGGACGGCGAGAAGGGCGGCAAGCGCAAGATCGTCGCGCAGAACAAGAAGGCGCGGCACGACTACGCGATCATCGACACCTACGAGGCCGGCCTGGTGCTGTCCGGCACCGAGGTGAAGTCGCTGCGGCAGGGCCGGGCCTCGCTGGTCGACGGCTTCGTGCAGATCGACGGGAACGAGGCGTGGCTGCACAACGCCCACATCCCGGAGTACAGCCAGGGCACCTGGACCAACCACTCGGTGCGCCGCAAGCGCAAGCTCCTGCTGCACCGGGAGGAGATCGACAAGCTGGAGGTCAAGGCCCAGGAGACCGGTCACACGATCGTGCCCCTCGCCCTGTACTTCAAGGACGGCCGGGCCAAGGCGGAGATCGCGCTCGCCCGGGGCAAGAAGGAGTACGACAAGCGGCAGACCTTGCGCGAGCAGCAGGACCGCCGGGAGGCGGGGCGCGCCATCGCGGCGGCGAAGCGGCGCCAGCGGGAGGCCTAGGCCCGCCGGAATGTAGTGGCATCGGCGTGCGTTGGTCACGTACGATGGCACCAACACCGGGGGAAGCCGGTGTGAAGATTGAAAAATCAACATGGGGATGATCGGTTTCGACAGCGGATGTCGAGGCAGGGGAAGCGTGTCGAGAAAGCGGCCATGATCTCGTAAACCACAGGCCGAAAAAAATAATCGCCACTTCCAAGCGCGATTCCTCCCAGCAGGCCTTCGCCCTCGCTGCCTGATCTCAGGTAGCGACAGCGAGCCTCCTATACAGGGAGTGTCAGCCCGGGGCTGTTCCCGACCCGGATCCTGGCATCAGCTAGGGGACTAAACCTTGATCCCGGTCACGGGGTGAAGAGGGAAATCTAACAGTGACTGGGCCCGTCGGCGACTTGTTCGCGTGATCGCCGGGGCCGAGAAAATCACAGCGAACTGCACACGGAGAAGCCCTGGTTCCGCACCGTTGGACGCGGGTTCGATTCCCGCCATCTCCACAATCTCCATGTTGCGAGGGCCCGGTGGTCGCAGACCACCGGGCCCTCGTCGTGTCCGCGGGGCCGCTGAGCGGACATGTGAAGATTGATCCCGGCCGATCAAAAACCCTTCACAGGTATCGCACAGGTTCACTAAAGTCTGGTGCGCGCGCCGAGCCGAGCCGACCACTCCGCTCCCGCGCACGACCATCAGCGACCGGGGGAACATCGTCGCCTGGGGAGGGGCCGGCGGGGCTGACCGCCGCCACGGCACATGTCACCTCTTCATCTCTTCGAGCCGGGCCCCCGTCTGCCCTCCTCATGAAATACGGGGTGTCCTTGTGCGTTCCAGACCCGGGCTTGTCATGCCCGTTGCACGAAAAGCCGGCCGTCTCAAACGACTCGTCCCCTCCGTCCTCGCGCTCGCCGTGCTCGCCACGCTCGCCGGCCGGCCGGACTCGCACCACGACCGGGCCGCCGACTTCAGCCCGGTGGCCGACAGCTACGACGGCTTCGACGCCAAGGCCGCCGAGCAGCTCCGCCAGGACCAGTGCCTGATGGCCGAGGTGCTGCGCACGGGCGGTTCCGCCATGTTCAGCACCGCCCAGGACGGCCTCGACCAGACCCCGGACAAGCTGCACACCGCCGCGAACCGCGAGTACTGGAACACCACCCCGCTGTCGACGGCGTACGACAAGGACAAGGACACCGCCGACAAGGCGGGCGACGCCCTCGACGCGTACGTCGATGTATGGAAGAAGCCGCTCGACGGCCTGAGCACCCCGGGCGGGTTCTCGGAGACCGGATTCCACTGGCCGCCGGGGACCACCGGCACGGGCCCGGGCTTCTTCGCGCAGACCGGCCTGAGCCAGTGGATCCAGGCCCAGTTCTGGAAGGCCGAGGACGACTTCTACGAGGACCCGACCCCGAAGGCCGACGACACCACGCTGAAGGCCGTCAAGGACCTCGGCACCCCGCTCTACGGCGCCGACCCGGACCCCTCGCTGCCCTCCTCGCCGTGGCAGCAGGCCTACGCCGAACACCAGGCCTGGGACCACCTGGTGAACTGGGACCTGGAGCCCACGGCCGCGGACAACGCCCGGCTGTTCCTGTCCTCCGGCGGTTTCCCGCGCACCGCGCCCGACCCGGGCAGCGTCGAGTACCGCATCGCCGTCGAGGACCTGAAGACCCGGTTCGCCTCCTGCGCCTGGCGGACCCCCGTCGACCCGGACCGGGTCCTCGGCAAGGAGGTCGCGGACGCGTCCGCCGAATGGCAGCAGGAGATCGCCGCCCAGGCCGGCCAGCGCGACCGGATCCTCAACGCGAACCGCGACGCCACCAAGGCCCTCGCCACCGGCTCCAAGGCGCTGGGCGAGCTGCTCGGCCAGTCGTGGATCGCCGACCGCCTCGCCCGCTGGCAGGACTACTGGTCGGCCGGCGGCCCCGGCTGGATCGGCGACAGCCCGATGATCGTGCACGCGCACGGCGCCACCGACAAGTGCCTCGAAGTGGGCGGCGGCAAGAAGGACAGCGGCACCCCGGCGCAGATCTACACCTGCAACGGCTCGGCCGGGCAGAAGTGGGCGATCAGCGGCGACGCGCTGGTCAACGTCAACTCCGGCAAGTGCCTGGAGGTGAAGGGCGGCTCCCCGGCGAGCGGGGCCGTGGTGCAGATCTCGACCTGCAACAACAAGAGCGCGGCCCAGAAGTGGGAGTACGGCACCCACGCGACCAGCCGCGTGTACAACCCGGGCACCGGCAACTGCCTGGACCTCGCGACCTACGACAACAGCCGTGACGCCCGGATGTGGGACTGCAAGGGCACCGACCCGCAGAAGTTCGACTTCGCCCCGTCCGGCCACAACGGCACCGACAAGCTGGACTATCCGACCAAGGCCCAGTTCGACAAGGCGAAGAAGGGCGTCACCGACGCCCAGGCCGCGGCGAAGACCCAGCTCGACCTGCTCAAGGCGCAGGTGACCGGGGCGAAGAAGGCCGCCACCGACACGGACACCGCCACCCAGGCCGCCTACGCCGTCGCCGACCAGGCGGGCGCCCCGCGGGGTCGGGGTCTGCTCGTCGGGCAGCAGAAGGCCCAGGTCACCAAGGCGTCGGCGGCGGCGCTCGACGCCCTGTCCAAGGCCGGCGACACCGCCTACGCGGCGACCAAGGCGTCCGCCGGGGACAGCGCGACCATCGCCGCCCGCGCGGTGACGCAGGCGGCGCAGTCCAAGGCCGCGTTCCGTACGGCCGCCGCCCAGGAGGCCGACGCGCAGGCGAAGGCCGCCGCCGATGCCGCCGCCGTACAGGCGCAGACCGCCAAGGCCGCGCGCGACACGGCGAAGGCGAAGCTCGACGAGACCCAGCAGGCGGAGGCCGACGCGAAGGCTGCCGCCGCGACCGCGCACGCCAAGCGGCTCTCCGCGGAGGCCGAGGAGCAGACGGCGAAGGCGGAGAAGGAGACCGCCGCCGCCAAGCAGGCCGAGGCCGCGCAGCACAAGGTGAGCGCCGAGGGGTACGCGAAGACCGCCGCCGAGGCCAAGGACCGGGCGGACACCGCCGAGTCCACCGCCCGCGCCAAGCGCCAGGACGCGGAGGCCGCGCGGGACCTGGCCAAGGGCAAGTCGGACGACGCGTGGGACGCGCAGAGCAAGGCGAACGCGGCCCGTGCGAAGGCCGACGCCAAGGACGCCTACGCCGACGCGCACGACTCGGACGCCGACGCGACCGACTCACGGACGGCGGCCGACGAAGCCGACCACGCGGCCGACGACGCGGAGACGGCGGCGGGCTCGGCCCGTGCCGAGGCCGACGCGGCGAGCCAGGCCGCGGCCGACGCCGACGCCGCGGCGACGCGTGCCGAGGCGGCGGCGAAGCGGGCACGGTCCGACGCGGACGACGCCCAGGCGGCCAAGCTGAAGGCGGACGCGGCGGTGCGCACCGCGACCAGCGCGGCGGCGGACGCCATCACGGCCTCCCAGGCCTCGGCCGCCGCGGCCCGTACCGCGGTCAAGCTGGCCGACGAGGCCGAACAGCACGCGGCCGACTCGAAGAAGCAGGCCGACGCGGCCAAGGCCGAGGCCGCCAAGGCGGTCGCGGGCGCGGCCGACGCGGCCGGCCACGCGTACACGACCGGGCAGGCGGCCGAGGCCGCCGGAGCCTCCGCACAGCAGGTCGCGGCACCCGCCAACGACGCGATCCAGCTCGGCTCGCCCTACGTGGACACCGACTCCGCGGCGGGGCTCGCCGTCCTGACGGGCCAGTCGTCGAAGACGATCGCCGAACAGCAGCAGGCCGTCGCCGAGGCGCACGCCGCCAACGCGCAGAAGAACGCCGAACAGGCGCAGAGCCTCGCCGACTCGGCCACCGGCGACGCGAAGGCGGCGTACACGATCGCCGCCGAGGCGGCCGGTCACGCCGCGGACGCCCGCAGGTCGTCGAAGGAGGCGCTGGGTTACGCCTCCGAGGCGGCGCAGTACGCGGCGGACGCGCAGAAGTCACTGGCGCGCACCATCGAGTACGACCAGCAGGCCACCGCGGACGCGGCAGCCGCCGACCAGGCGGCCGGCAACGCCGAGGGCTACGCCAAGGACGCCCGCGACTCCGCCGACCAGGCGGCCCTGGACGCCGACGCGGCCCGTACCGCGGCCGCCGAGGCCGAGCAGTCCGCCAAGGACGCCCGCGCCGCGGCCGACCGCGCCGACGCCGAGGCCACTGCGGCCGAGGAAGCGGCGAAGGACGCCCAGAAGTACGCCGACTCGGCACAGCAGGCGGCCGACCAGGCGGCAGCCGCCGACGCGAACAAGCAGGTGCAGACCGGCGCCGGCACCGGAACCGGAGTCGGCGGCGTGTTCTCCGTCATCGACGACATCAAGCAACAGGGGGACCCGCAGCGACTCCCGGACGACTGCTCCCACCTGCCCTGCGACCTGGTCTTCGAAGTGCACTTCGACGCGGTCGTCAGCTACTACTACTGCGACAACCCCGACGTCCCGGCCACCGAGGCCGGCTGCCCCGCCGACGACACGTACTTCCTCACCACCAAGACGTTCAAGGGCCTGAAGAAGAACGTCAAGATCTCCTCCTGGGAGGCGACCAAGGACCTGTGGAAGGGCCTCTACCACTCGATCGTCGACGACTTCACCGGCTGCTACCACAAGGCCACCGGCACCGGTGACGGAAGTTACGGCGACTGCGCCTGGGCCGCCACCTGGCTCCCGCTCGGCGGCCCGATCGGGAAGATCACCGAGGCGATCCGGGCCTTCGACGCCGCCCTGCGCACCGGCATCGGAGTCGAGGACGCCCTGAAGGCCCTGCGGGCGCTGGACATCGATGCCGCGGCCCTCGCCAAGATCGAGGACACCGCGCACATCTACGAGGACGCCCTCGCGCTCTGCAAGACGGAAAGCTTCGCCGGTAATACCGAGGTGCTGTTGTCCGACGGCTCGCGCAAGGCGATCCAGGACGTCCACGAGGGCGACCTGCTGCTGGCCGCCGATCCGGAGACCGGCCGGGTGCGCCCGGAGCCCGTGACGGACACGTTCCGCCACGACACGGAGCGGATGACGGACATCGGCGTGGCCGGTGGCGTGATCAGCAGCACGCGCGGTCACCGCTTCTTCGTGGCCGGCCGGGGCTGGACCCGGGTCTCCGACCTCCGGGTGGGCGACAGACTGCGCACCCCGGACGGGACGCTGAGCCCCGTCACGGCACTCACCGACCGTTCCGGCCGCACCGAGGTCTACGACCTCACGGTCGACGACCTGCACACCTTCTTCGTACGTACCCAGGGGCGGGCGCCCCAGGACGTCCTCGTCCACAACTGCCTGAACATCATCGCGGACGAGGGCAAGTTCGGTGCTCACACCCTTGAGCAGCACGTGCGGCTCTCCGACGCGCAGATGGCCGACAAGGCGAAGACGGTCAAGGGCGGCGTCGCCACCCGCTGGATGAGCGCGGATGTCGCCGCCAGTTCGGTCAACGACGCGTTCCAGCAGTGGTTCGCCCGCAACCCCAAGGGGCTGGACGGCTGGCTGAGCCGTATGCGCGACAAGTTCGGCAGGAACGGCGACCGCGGGCTCTTCAACCCCCAGACCGATCTGAAGGAGATCACATGGACCCTCAAGGACGCCCAGAATCTGGGCCTCAAGTGGGTGAAGGACGGCCCTCAGAAGGTCGACGCCGGAAATAAGGTGGTCATCCAGCTGAAGTACGTCGGCCGCCAACACCCGTCCGGTTACGTCGTGTACTCGTCGTATCTCGCCGGCTGAGCCACCGGCATCATCTGCCCGACGGGCGGGGCGAGGGAGCGTCGCCTTCATCCGCCCCGCCCGCTTCGACGCTCCGCGAGGAACTCATGGAAGAACCACGGGAAGTACGCTTCTGGAGATTCGAGGAGGACTTCGGGATCAGCCTGCTGATCGCGAGGCTCGGGACGGGCTTGACGCCGGTGGTGCCGGACGGGGACGCCGACGACGCCCGCGCCCTGCGCGACGACGCCCGTCTGCTGCTGGACTCGGGCCTTCCGGCCGAGACTCTGCGGACGGTGTGGCGGGCCGCAGCGGGAGGCCAGGACCCCGGGCCGGACGTCCCCGGCCTGCTCCGCCGGATCGTGGAGTCGGCCGAGGGCCGGATCGCCGCGGAAGCCGCCGGCTCCGCCCCGGGTGACACGGTCTTCGACGGCAATCCGCCGATGATCACGGTGGACGAACCGGCGATGAGGAAGGCCGTGTGCGCCGAGGTGAGAGCCGTGTCGCACCGGCTGACGGGCTCGGACGTCGGGACCGCGCTGGAACGCGTGACCGCCGAAGCGGACGCCGACCTCGGCTTCCGGCTGTTCCTGCGGGTGGTGAAGGCGACCCCGGTCGCCGTCACCATGGAGCGGTACGACCGGTACCGGGCGATCGGTGACGCGTTCGGCTATCCGGCGTGCCTGGTGCACGAGGGGCTCGATGTGCACTGGCCCCGCTTCGACGACGGCTCACTGCGGCGGCGCTTCGACGACGACTTCGGGTTCTCGTTGCTCGCCGGAGGGTTCTACAGCGATCTGTGGCAGCACTCCCACACGGTTGACGAGGGCATTCGCGGCGCGGTCTTCGACTACTCGGGTCTGGTGCCGGGTTCGTCGGCGTACGCGCTGCTGGGGGACACGCTGCGACTGTCCCGGTCGTCGCTGTCCGACGACGCTCTCGCCGCGCTCTGGCTGGGGGCGACGGGGTACGGCTACGACCCGCGGGACGAGGGTGCCGGGGTACGGCAGTGGCTCCACCGGATCGCGGAGCTCTGCGTCGAACGCCTGCGGGAGATCGACCCCGCGTTCACCGCCGGCGCACCCGCGCCGGGCGACTCGCGGGAGCGGGACGCGGTCCTGCGGGAACTGCGGGAGATCGCTCCTGTGCTGACCCGCGGGGTGCACGACAGCCCTTGGTACGGCGCCACCACGAGCCCGTGGTTCGAACGCTCCGGCACGCTGGTTCCGGCACTCGAACAGGTCGTCGACCAGGTCGATCCCGATCTCGGCTTCCGTCTGCTGCTCAGATGTGTCAGAGCGTACGAGGTTCCGGTCACCGACGAGCAGTACGCCCGCTGGACGGCACTCGGCGACCGGTTCGGCTACGGCCGGAAACACGTCGCATACCTGGCCGATCCGCACGCGGAACGCTGACCCTTTCGCCGACCGGCCGCCCCCGGCTGACGCCGACGCGTGCCGAGGCGGCCAGGGCGGTTGCGGGCGCGGCCGACGCGGTCGGTCACGCGTACACCACCGCACAGGCGGCCGAGGCCGCGGGCGCCTGTGCGCAGCAGGAGATTCTGAGCGCCTATCCGGAAGAACGGGGTTCGGCCGTCGGGTGCCATGGGGGCGCCCGGACCCCTGTGGGATCCGGGGGGAACTAGAAGAATCCGCAGGTGGGGGAGGACTCGTGCGGGGC
>NZ_JBFBJI010000045.1:0-68962 GCF_040702065.1 Streptomyces sp. NPDC086777
GTGGTGGCTTCTCGCGCAGTTCCCCGCGCCCCTGGAAGTCGGGGTGCTGGTGCAGCGCCCCTTCAGGGGCGCGGGGAACTGCGCGATCAGCCACGACGGGCCCGCGGCCGAACATGGGGCCGGCCCCGGTGGGGCATACCGCCGTCGGGGGGTGCGTCGGGTGGTTCGCGGTGCGGCGCACGTGGTGTTCCGGTGCGTGACCGGACGCTGGAGTGGCGCGTTGAGCATTCCCGCCCCCGAAAGGCCGACGAATGACCACACGTGAACCGCTCGCGCCCCAGCGTCCCGCCAGATCGCGGCTCGCGGCCTGCCTCGTGAGCGCCGTGACGCTGTCCGCGCTCGCCGCGCAGCCGGCCGGCGCCGGGAACGGCGCCCCGGCGGCCGGGCCCGGCTGCGCCGACCTCGCGCGGACGGTGCTCGCCGGCTCCCACCTCAAGAGCATCAGCTCCGAGGTCGTACCGGCCTCCGGGACGCTCCCGGCGTACTGCCGGGTCGACCTCGTGCCCACCCGAGCCGTCAACGTCCGCGTCACCCTCCCGCTCAGCACCGCCGACGCCGGCACCGGCGGCACCTACACGGGCGCCTGGAACGGCCGCGTCCTGAACACGGGCGGCGGCGGGTACGCCGGTGACCTCGGCGACCTCGGCGAAGCCGTCCGGCGCGGCGAGGTCGGCTCGGTCACCGACACCGGCCACAGCTCCGCCTGGTGCGACGCGACCGACCCGAGGACCGGCGAGGCCAACGCCCAGCCCGGCTGCGGCGAGGCCGGCGGCGGCTTCGTGCTGTCCCCCTCGGGGAGGCTGAACACCCGGCAGGTCGACGACTTCATCGACCGCAGCCTGCACCTGCAGACGGTCTGGGCGCTCTCCCTCGCGAAGACCTACTACGGCCGGGCCGCCCGGCGGAACTACTGGGTCGGCGGCTCCACCGGCGGCCGGCAGGGCTGGCAGATGGCCCAGAAGTACGGCGACGAGTACGACGGCTTCCTGCTCGGCTACCCGGCGGTCAACTGGAACCGGTTCATCATCGGCGAGGCCTGGCCCGCGGTCGTCGTCAACGAACTCCTCGGCCCCGCCGGCCTGTCACCCGCCAAGAGCGCCGCCGCCGGTGCCGCCGCCGTCGCCGCCTGCGACCCCGAGGACGGCGTCATCGACGGGGTCGTCGCCGACCCCCGCCGCTGCACCTTCGACGCCCGCGAGGTCAAGGGCCTCACCCCCGCGGAGGCCGAGGCGATCGACCTCATCTGGGACGGCCCGCGCGACGCCGACGGCAACCGGCTGTGGGGCGGCATCACCCGCGGCGCCACCTTCTCGGTCCTGCTGCCCGGCGGGAACACCATGAGCCCGCTGATCGAGACGTACCTCCGCAACTGGCTGGAGCAGGACCCGGACTACGACTGGCGCAGGAACCTGACCATGGAGGACTTCCCGCGGTTCTTCGAGGCGTCGTACCGCAAGTTCGAGCGGACCGCCGCCACCGACAGCACCGACCTGTCCGGGGTCCGGAGGAACAACGGCAGGATCCTCTTCTACGCGGGGACCGAGGACCCCCTGATCGTGCCGTTCAACTCCTACAACTACCAGCAGCGCCTGTTCGGCCGATACGGCGTCCCGGGCACCCGCTCCTTCGTCCGCACCTTCTACTTCCCGGGCGTCGGCCACACCGAGCCGGACCTCGCCGGCACCACCGACGCGCGGTCGCGGCTCCTGGACGCCCTGGAGGCGTGGACCGAGCACGGCAGCGTCCCGGAGTCCTTCGACCAGAAGGGCCCCGCCCCGGGCACCGAGCGCACGGTCTGCGCCTACCCGGACACCGCCACCGCCCCTGGCGCGGGCGCCTCGTGCAGGACCCGGACGAGCGTGCCGGCCGACCTCGCCGCGCAGTCGACCACCGTCCTCGACCGGCGCTGAGAGGCCGGGGAGCGGCTAGAACAGCCGCTCCCCCAGCAGCAGTGCCCCGATGCCCAGCATCGCCGCCCCCGAGGTGCGGGTCACCGCGCGGGCGGCACGGGGGCGGGCTGCCAGCAGGACGCGGGAGAGGGCGCCGACGGTCAGGTAGACGGCGGCGCAGGCGGCCATGTGCAGGGCGCCGAGGGCGGCGGTCTGGGCGGCCACGGGGAGGTGGGTGCCCGTCGTGACCAGGAACTGGGGGAGCACCGAGAGGTAGAGCAGCAGCCCCTTCGGGTTCAGGCCGCTGATCGCGGCGCCCCGCCGGAAACCCCGCGGTCCGGCCCCCACCTCTCCTGCGCCCTCGGCCTCCCGCGGGACCGTCGGGCGGCGCAGTACGCCCCAGCCCAGCCACAGCAGGTATCCGGCGCCGGCCACGGTCAGGACCGTGAGCAGCCGCGGTGACCGGGCGACCAGTACCGCGAGGCCCGCGACCGCCAGCGCGGTGTGCAGTGCGTACCCGGCGACCAGGCCCGCGACCGCACGCGGCACCGAGCGGCCGCGCACCCCGGCGGCGATCACGTACGCCCAGTCGGCGCCCGGCACGCACACCAGCAGCAGGTCGACGGCGAGGAAGGAGAGCAGGAGTCCGGTGTCCATGGGAGGGACATTAGGTGCGATTGTCCCGAAAGTGTTTCCGAAATTTGCTCGCGAGTACCGGTTTCGGGGGAGAATCTTGCTCATGGACGACGTGGACCGGAAAATCCTTGCCGAGCTTCAGCAGGACGGGCGGCTGACCGTGACCGAGCTGGCCGGGCGGGTGCGGCTGAGCGTCTCGCCGTGTCACCGGCGGCTGCGCGAGCTGGAGCGGTCGGGGGCGATCGGCGGGTACCGCGCGGTGGTGGACCCGGCCGCGGTGGGGCTGACCTTCGAGGCGCTGGTCTTCGTCTCCATGCGGCAGGAGGACCGGGACACGGTCGCCGACTTCGAGCGGGCGCTCGCGGAGATCCCCCATGTACTGGACGCGCAGCGGCTGTTCGGTGAACCCGACTACCTGCTGCGGGTGGCCACCGCCGACCTCGCCGCCTTCCAGCGGCTCTACGACGAGCGGCTCGCGACCCTGCCGGGCGTACAGCGCCTCACCTCGACGCTGGTGATGAAGCACGTGGTGCGGGACCGGCCGTTGCCGGCTTAGGGCGGCAGGCGGTGGTTCACCCGCTGCGCGGGAACCACCGCCTGCCAGACAGGACCCGGGGTGCGACTACTTCGTCGGCTTCTTGCCGGTCACGCCCAGATGCACCAACAGCGCCAGGTTCGGCTTCAGTTCGGCCTGCTTCACGCCCCAGCTCTGGAAGCCCTTCTGGTGCGCGGCGACGGCCGCGAGCATGGCGACCAGCGAACCGGCCACCGCGGCCGGGTTCACGTCCTTGTCGACCCTGCCCTTGGACTGCAACTCCGTGATGGAGTCGGTCAGGGAGTTGTTGACCGAGTTCAGGATCTTCATACGGATCTTGTAGAACCGTTTGTCCCCCTCGGCCGCTCCGAGATCGACCACGCGCAGGATCGCGTCGTTCTTGCGCCAGAACTCCAGGAAACCGTCGACGAGTTCCTGCGCGGTCGCCCAGCCGGCCTTGCCGACCCAGGAGCGCCCGGCGAGGAGCTCGGTCAACTGACCGCCCTCGGTGGCCATTTGCTCGGCGATCTCCAGGACGGCGCCCTCGACGTCCGGGAAGTACTGGTAGAAGGTCGCGGGCGAAGTGCCCGCCTTCCGGGCGACATCGATGACCTTGACGTCCCGGTAAGGGGAGGAGCTGAGCATCTCGCTGAGGCAGTCGAGCAGCTTCTGCCGGGTCGCCTGCCCACGCCGGCCGGCCACGCGGCCGTCGACGGTACGCACTTGTCCTGTCATGCCGTCAGCTTACCGAGGGGTGATCGGAGCGCGATTCGGCCGACTGCAAATGGGGTGCGCGGGTGTATAGGGGCCGGTGCGGCTGGTCTGCGCGGTGCGGGCCGGGCGGTTACTTTGACGACATGGCCGAAAACAGGGCATCCGGATACGCGACGGGATACGCGGAGGGCGTCCCCTGCTGGGTGGACGTACAGCTCCCCGACGTCGAGGCGGGCAAGCGGTTCTACGGCGGCCTCTTCGGGTGGACCTTCGAGGACGCCGGCCCGGAGGCCGTGTGGGCCCTCCTCGACGGCGCGGCCGTCGCCCGGCTGGCCCGGAAGCGGGACGGCCGGATGCCCACCGTATGGACGGTGTACTTCGCGACCCCGGACGCCCGGGACCTCGCCCGCCGGGTGGTCGCCGCCGGCGGGCAGGTCGTCAACGACCCCGTACCCGTCCGCGACCTCGGCACCGCCGCCCTGGCCGCCGACCCCACCGGCGCCGTCTTCGGCCTCTGGCAGGCCGCGGGCCACCCCGGCTTCGGCGTCCGGCACGCCCCCGGGACCTTCGCCTGGGCGCAGCTCTACACCAACGACCTCGAGGCGGCCAACGTCTTCTACGGCCGGCTCTTCACCGCCGCCCTCTTCGGCGCCGACGCCGAGCCGGACTTCGGCCGAGCCCCGGTGACCGAGGTGTTCGCGGCCGGGATGCCGTCCCAGTTCGTCGTCCACTTCCGCACCGGGGACGTGGCGGCCGCGGCCCTGGCCGTGCAGCAGCTGGGCGGCCGGGTCCAGACGCCGCCCTTCGAGACGTCGTACGGAAAAGCGGCCGTCGTGACCGACAATCAAGGGGCGTTCTTCGCGCTGCTGGAACGCTGAGGCCGGAAACATGCGGGCCTTGGCGGACAAATGTCTCACTTTGTCATGAGACACCCCGATTCGTCGCCGGGTTCGCAACCTGTGCCCGGGCCAGGAAGAATCGGGGTGCGTGCCGCCATGGCGGTGCGGTGGTGAGACGCTGCACGGGGTCGCGTACATATGTGGGTGGACGGGGCCCGTACGGGGAGGTGGCAGGCAAGTGGTGGATCAGCTGACGCAGCACGATCCGCGGCGGATCGGGCCGTTCGAGGTGCTGGGACGGCTGGGGGCCGGCGGCATGGGGCTGGTCTATCTGGCGCGCTCGGCGTCCGGGCGGCGTGTGGCGATCAAGACGGTACGGACCGAGCTCGCCGAGGACCAGCTGTTCCGGGTCCGCTTCACCCGCGAGGTGGAGGCGGCCCGCGCGGTCTCCGGCTTCTACACGGCCGCCGTCGTCGACGCCGACCCGCGTGCCGCGGTGCCGTGGCTGGCGACCGCGTACGTGCCGGCGCCCTCCCTCGAGGAGATAGTGAACGACTGCGGGCCGCTCCCGGCCCAGGCGGTCCGCTGGCTCGCCGCGGGCGTCGCCGAGGCACTCCAGTCGATCCACGGCGCCGGGCTGGTGCACCGCGACCTCAAGCCGTCCAACGTCCTCGTCGTCGAGGACGGCCCCCGGGTGATCGACTTCGGTATCGCGTCCGGTGTCTCCAACACCCGGCTGACCATGACGAACGTCGCGGTCGGCACCCCCGCCTACATGTCCCCCGAGCAGGCCAAGGACTCCCGCAGCGTCACCGGCGCGAGTGACGTCTTCTCCCTCGGTTCCATGCTCGTCTTCGCCGCCACCGGTCACCCGCCCTTCCACGGCGCCAACCCGGTCGAGACCGTCTTCATGCTGCTGCGTGAGGGCCCGGACCTCGAAGGACTCCCGGACGAACTCCGTCCCCTCATCGAGTCCTGCATGCAGATGGACGCCACCGCCCGCCCCAACCCGGCCGACCTCCAGGCCCAGCTCGCCCCCCACCTGTTCGGCTCCGGCTCCGACGACAGCGGTACGGCGTCCGCCTGGCTGCCCGAGAAGGCGGTCGGGCTGATCGAGTCCCGCCGCGGCGGCCGCCCCGCCGTCAAACCCTCCGCCGGCCCCTCCGGCGGCCGCAGCGCGGGCCGCCTCGCCGTCCCGCCGCCGCCCTCCTACGACCCGGTGGTCCCCGGTCCCGTCCCGGTGGGCGCCCCCGACACCGGCCCGGTCCGCCTCGCCGGCGCCCCGGTGCCGATCGGCCCGGGACCGCGCGTCGCCGACGCCCGCGCCGCCGCCGTGAAGGCACCTCCGCCCGAGGCCGGCCTGGTGGCCAGCTGGTCCCGCCCGCACCCCGGCGTCAACGGCGCCGACCCGGCCGTTCCGGCGGTTCCCGCCCTGCCCCCGGAGACGGCCGCCGGCTGGCGGCCCTGGCGGTTCCGGATGTCCAACGACGTCTGGGGCACCCCGTCCGTCGACGGCGACCTCGTCTACGTCACCTCCTTCGAGGTGCACGCGCTCGACGTGGCCACCGGCCGCCGCCGCTTCAAGACCCGCGACGTCGCCTGGTCCATGGCGGTCGCCGACGGCCGGGTCCACGCCTCCGACGGCCCCACCCTGTTCGCCCTGGAGGCTCGCGAGGGCGGGGACCTGTGGCGGCTGTCCACCGACGCCTGGGTGTACTCCCTCAAGGCCGACCGCGGCACCCTCGTCACCGGCACCCGGGGCGGCGGCGTGCAGGCCTGGGAGGCCTCCAACGGGCAGAAGCTCTGGGAGCTGGCCGGCGCGCAGACCGACTTCGAGGCCCCCGAGTCCGGGCCCTGCCTGCACGACGGCAGGGTCTACGTCTGGCAGGACGCGCGCCTGCGCGC
This sequence comes from Streptomyces sp. NPDC086777, assembly GCF_040702065.1. NCBI lineage: Bacteria > Bacillati > Actinomycetota > Actinomycetes > Kitasatosporales > Streptomycetaceae > Streptomyces > Streptomyces sp. NPDC086777. The sequence continues at coordinate 6,519 of NZ_JBFBJI010000045.1, forward strand.
GCTGGACGCCCGTACCGGCGACGAACGCTGGTCCTACCCCATCGGCGACGCGGCCTCCTGCGGCGGCGTCCCGGTCCGCCTCACCCACGCCGACGACGGCTTCGTCTACGCCTCCGCGGGCACCCGCGTCATCGCCCTCGACACCGCGAGCGGCCGGGTCCGCTGGCACTTCGAGGCGCCGGCCGTCTTCCTCTCCCCGCCCACCTACGTGCCCGGTCCCGCGGTCGCCGGAGGCGGGATCTACCTCGCGGACTACCTCGGCACCGTCTACGCCCTCGACGCCACCGACGGCCGCGACCGCTGGCGCATCGCGACGGAGGCCCGCGCCTCGATCGAGCCGGTCCTGGTGGCCGCCGGCCACGTCCACGTGGGCAGCGGCAAGGGCCTGTACACGCTCGACGCGGTCACCGGCACGCCCAAGTGGCGCTTCCAGGCGGGCGGCGACGTGGTGGGCGCCCCGGTGGTGGCCGAGGGCCGCATCCACTTCGGGTCCACGGACCACCTGCTGTACACGCTGAAGGCCGACGACGGCCGGCTGCGGTGGAAGCTGGCCACCGGCGGGGAGATCACCGGGTCGCCGGTGGTGCGGGACGGGGTGGTGTACGCGTGCAGCAAGGACCGGTGCGTGTATGCCCTGGACGCCGAGAAGGGCACCGGTACGGCCCGGACCGCCTGAGCGCCGTGGTGGGGCCGGTCGCAGGGCCACCGTGGCTTGGCGGGGGCTCGTCGCGCAGTTCCCCGCGCCCCTGGGTTTGCTGTCGCCCCGGTGGTGGAGATGTGCGGGTGGCCCGTGTGCCGGGTTCGGTCGGCGGGTGGCTGCGGATGGGTGGGGGTTTGGCGCGCAGTTTCCCGTGGCCCCAACAGAAAGGGGGCGCTGCATCGGCGCCCCTTCAGGGGCGCGGGGAACTGCGCGATCAGCCCCCGCGCACCCGCAGTCGCCCGGCGGCAGCCGTCGGCGCTTTCCTGGGCGGTCGGCGGCTCAGCGGATGTGCGGTGACGTGCGCGTGCGGTCGGTGAACAGTTCCGTCTGGCGCTCGGCCGGCAGGTTGCCCAGGGTGATCAGGTGCGGTGCCTGGGCCCACCCCCGGTCCCGGTCCGCCCCCCTCGCCGCCCACAGCGCCCGCACGCTGCCCTGCACGCCCTCCGTCGGATACCCGGCGATGACGGTCGCGCACCGCACGGCCGCCGCCTGCGCCTCCCCGGCGGGCGTCACCTCGGACACCAGCCCCACCTCGTACGCCCTGCGCGCCCCCATCCGCTCGGCGTTGCCCATCAGCACCATCCGGGCCACCTCCCCGTACGGCATCCGCTGCGCCATCAGCACCGACTCGTACGCGCTGACCATGCCGTAGGAGGTGTGCGGGTCGAAGAAGGCCGCGGTCTCGTCGGCGACGACGAAGTCGCACTCGCCGATGAGGTAGAAGGCCCCTCCGCAGGCCATCCCGGCCACCGCGGCGATCACCGGTTTCCACAGGTCGTTCGCCTTCGGCCCGACGGCGATCAGCGGGTCGTCCTGGCTGTACGGCGAGGACGGCTGCGGCACCACGGCGTCCCGGTCGAGCCCGGTGCTGAAGGCGCGCCCGCCGGCCCCGGTGAGCACGACCGCCCGCACCGCGTCGTCGAAGCGCAACGCCCGCCAGGTGGAGGCGAGTTCGGCGGCCGTCGCGAGGTCGATGGCGTTGAGGCGTTCGGGTCGGTCGAGGGTGACGACGGCGATGCCGCTCTCCTTGTCCGCGTCCAGCCGCAGGCTCACGGCCGCTCCAGGACCCACTGCGGCAGACCGTCCGCGAAGACCGCCTGCACCCGGGCGCCGATCCGGATCCGGTCCGGGGGCAGGGAGCCGAGCGGCGCCCCGGCTTCCGTCACCACGTTGCCCACCAGCCGTACCCGGGGCGCGTCGTCGAGCTCCACGACCACCACGTTGTACGGCGCCTGCGCCGCGTACTCGGGCAGCAGCGGCGGGTGCGGGACGACGTACGACCAGATCCGGCCCCGCCCGCTCATCGGCCGCCACCCGCTCGCGAAGGACTGGCAGTGCGGGCAGCAGGGGCGGGGCGGGAAGCGGGGTTCGCCGCAGTCGGCGCAGGCCTGGACGCGGAGTTCGCCGCGGGCCGCGTACTCCCAGAAGGGGGCGCCGTCGGTGTCGGTGACCGGTCGCAGCATGTCAGCTCCGGTTGGTGAGGAGGAGGGCGGAGGTCGGGACGCCCTCGCCCGCGGTGACCAGGCAGGTGGTGGCCCCCGGCACCTGGGCGGTGCTGGTGCCGCGCAGCTGTTTGACGCCCTCGGTGATGAGGTTGAACCCGTGCACGTAGGCCTCGCTGAGGCCCCCGCCACCGGTGTTGACCGGCAGCCGCCCGCCGATCTCCAGGGCGCCCTGCTCGGTGAAGGCCCCGCCCTCCCCGCGGCCGCAGAAGCCGTACCCCTCCAGGGAGAGCGGGACGAGGGCGGTGAACGCGTCGTAGATCTGGGCCACGTCGACGTCCTCGGGCGTCAGGTCGGCGTGCTTCCACAGGTGCCGGGCGGCGGTCCAGGCCGGGCCGGTGAGGGGGTCGTCGTTCCAGTAGTTGACCATGCCGTGGTGCTGGGCGGGCAGGCCCTGGGCGGCCGCGTGGACGTAGACGGGGGTTTGCCGGCAGTCCCGGGCCCGCTCCCTGCTCACCACCACACAGGCGAGCGCGCCGTCCGTCTCCAGGCAGTTGTCGAAGAGGCAGAGGGGCTCGCTGATCCACCGGGAGGTCATGTACATCTCGCGGGTGAGGGGCCGGTCGTACATGACGGCGGCCGGGTTCTGGTTGGCGCGGTTGCGGCAGGCGAGGGCGACGTTGAAGAGGTGGTCGCGGGTCGCGCCGTACTCGTGCATGTAGCGGCGGGTGAGCATGGCTATCTCGTCGGCGGGCCGGAGCAGGCCGAAGGGGCGGGTCCACTGGGCGGGGGTCGGCAGCTGGACGGTGGTGTTGGTCCAGGGGCGGGGGCCGGAACCGCGCTTCCGGGACCGCCAGGCGACGCCGACGGTGGCCTGGCCGCTCGCTATCGCGGCGGCGAGGTGGGCGACCGTGGCACAGGAGCCGCCCCCGCCGTACCCCGCCTTGCTGAAGAAGGTCAGGTCGCCGAACCCGACCGCCTTGGCCAGCTCCACCTCGTCGGTCTCCTCCATCGTGAAGGAGGCGAGCGCGTCGACCTCGCCGGGCGCGATGCCGGCGTCGTCGAGGGCGGCGAGGACGGCCCGGCAGGCGAGGGTCTTCTCGTCCTCGTCGAGCCGTTTGGCGAAGGGGGTCTGCCCGATCCCGACGACGGCGGTGGCGTCCTTGACGCCTCTGAGACCGGCCATGTGCCCGCACCTCCACGGCTGTCACCATTTGCTGACAGGTCGTCAGGCTACAGCTAATCTGACGGACAGTCAGCTATGCGTCCGGGGAGGCCGGTTGTGCGCGGTGACATGGAGTGGGGGACCGTTCCGGGACTGGTGCGGTCGGCGGCGGAGCGGTACGCGGACGTCGAGGCGGTGGTGGAGGGCCGTACCCGGATCACGTACGCCGAACTGGGCGCCCGGGTGGAACGGGCGGCGGCCGCCTGCCTGGCCGCCGGTGTCGGGACGGGTGACCGCGTCGGTATCTGGGCGCCGAACTCCCTGGACTGGATCGTCGCGGCGCTGGGCGCCGTGTCGGCGGGCGGGGTGCTGGTCCCGCTGAACACCCGCTTCAAGGGCGCGGAGGCGGCCGACGTGCTGCGCAGGAGCGGGGCCCGGCTGCTGTTCGTCACCGGGACCTTCCTCGGGACCTCGTACGTGGCGTCGCTGCGGAGGGCGGCGGGGGAGGGGGACGGCAGCGGCCCGCTGCCGGGACTGCCGTCCCTGCGGGACGTGGTGGTGCTGTCGGAGGACGCGCCCGTCGGCTTCCGCACCTGGAAGGACTTCCTGGCGGCCGGGGAGCGTGTCGGCGCCGGTGAGGTCACCGCCCGCTCGGCCGGGTTGGACGGCGGCTGCCTGTCCGACATCGTCTTCACGTCCGGTACGACCGGTCGCCCCAAGGGCGCGATGATCACCCATGCGCAGACCCTGCGCGGGTACGAGATCTGGGCCGACCTGGCGGGTCTGCGCACCGGCGACCGCTACCTGATCGTCAACCCCTTCTTCCACACCTTCGGCTACAAGGCCGGTGTGATCGCGTGCCTGATGCGCGGGGCGACGATGATCCCGCAGCCCGTGTTCGACGTGGCGACGGTCCTGGCCAACGTGGCGGCGGAGCGGGTGTCGGTCCTCCCCGGCCCCCCGACCCTCCACCAGTCCCTCCTCGACCACCCGGCCCGGGACGCCCACGACCTCTCCGCCCTGCGCCTGGTGGTGACGGGCGCGGCCGTCGTACCCCTGCTCCTCGTCGAGCGGCTGCGCGGCGAACTCGGCGTCGAGACGGTCCTGACCGCCTACGGCCTCTCCGAGGCGAGCGGGATCGTGACCATGTGCCGCCGGGGTGACGACCCGACGGTGATCGCCTCGACGTCGGGCCGCGCGATCCCCGGCACCGAGGTGCGGGTGGACGAGACCGGGGAGGTGCTGGTCCGCGGCTTCAACGTGATGCGCGGCTACTTCGAGGACCCGGCGGCCACCGCCGAGACGCTGACGGCGGACGGCTGGCTGCGTACGGGGGACGTCGGCGTCCTGGACCCGGCCGGGAACCTCCGCATCACCGACCGCCTCAAGGACATGTTCATCGTCGGAGGCTTCAACGCCTATCCGGCGGAGATCGAGCAACTCCTCGGCCTGCACCCCGATGTGGCGGACGTGGCGGTCGTCGGCGTCCCGGACGCCCGCCTGGGCGAGGTGGGGAGGGCCTTCGTGGTCCGCCGCCGGGGCGCACTCCTCACGTCCGACGACCTGATCGCCTGGGCACGACGGGAGATGGCGAACTACAAGGTGCCGCGGGAGGTGGAGTTCGTGCCGGAGCTGCCGCGGAATGCCGGCGGGAAGGTGGTGAAGGGGGAGTTGCGGGCTCGTTAGACCAGCGATCGGCACGCGAACACGCCACGGCCGCGACGGCTTCCCCTCCGCGCCGCCGCGGCCGATCCCCGTCGTGGGTGAGCGTCACGCCTTCTCGGAACCGGCGTGGTTCTCCAGGGTCGTCACGACGCTTTCCGGCAGGAGGCCGGCGTGGTTCTCCAGCGGCTTGACGACTTCGCCCTCCGTGACGCTGCCCGCGTGGTTCTCCAGCGGCTCCACCGTCGAGGAACCGTCGTCCGGGCTGCCGGCGTGGTTCTCCAGCGTGGCGATCTTCGGCTTCTTCGATGCTTCGGTCATCGTCGGCACCTTTCTGTTGAACGTCTGAGATGACGACGGGTCCGTCCGGCGACTCCCCCGGGTGTCGCCGGACGGACCTGTCAAGGCCGCTCACACTAGATGGTGGGGCCAGGTGCCGAGCCGTCTGCCCCCCGACGCGACGGTCTGGCACCCATGAGAATGCCGTGCGGGCATAAACAAACGATGAACGTGCCGTTCGTCCGTTTCCTCAGGCCGCCGCGGTCGGCCTGAGAAGGGCCTTCACCTGCTCGGCCTCGGCCGCCCCGAACTTCTCGTGGACGGCGAGCGCCTCGCTCCAGCACGCTCGCGCGCGGTCGGTCTGCCCCAGCTGGTCGAGGGCCTGTCCCAACGTGGTCAGTACGTTGGCCCGCATCCAGTCACCTCCGATGACCTGCAGGGCAAGGGCCTGCTCCGCGTGCCGTGCGGCCAGCGCGAGTTGCCCGCCCGCGAGATGTGCCTCGGAGATACGGAAGTTCGCCGTGCCCTCCCAGAGGCGCTGCCGGTTCTCCTGGAAGAGCCGCAGGGCTTCCTGGAGTTGCTCCAGGGCCTCGGACGTACGCCCCGCCGCGCTGAGGGCGATCCCGAGGGCGAGGCGGGCGTTGGCGACGCGCACGGTCAGGCCGAGCTGGTCGTAGATGGCGAGTCCCCGCCCGGCCAGCTCGACCGCGGTCGTCAGCCGGCCCAGCTTGACGTGGATCCGGGAAAGGTTGCACAGGGCGCTGGCCTCGCCCGGCAGGTTGCCGTCGGCGCGGTAGTTGTCGATCGCCTCACGCAGGTGCCGCTCCCCGTCGTCGTTGCGTCCCTGGTAGAGGGCGATGATCCCGCGGTCGTTCGGGGCCCAGCAGCGCGGCGCGAGGTCCCCCGCGGTCTGGGCGAGCCCGATCGCGAGCCGGGCCTCCTCGTCGGCCTGGGTGAACTTGTCGGAGACCAGGAGGGCGTTGGTCAGCGCGGTGCGCGCCCGGCCCTCGGCGCGGCCGTCGCCCAGCTCCTGGGCCGCGTCCCGCAGTGCCACGGCCGTTGCCTCGTAGCGGTGCGAGTTGGCGCCGGACTCCGCAAGGTCCTTGGCGACCCACAGCAGGTCGACGGCCCGCCTGAGCATGCCGAGGGCCGCGCCCTGCCGGACACACGCCAGCAGGCAGTCGCCCTCGGCGTAGAGCCAGTCGACCGCGTTCTTGGAGTCGGCGAAGGCGAGGCCCGGGTAGGAGGTCGGCTCCAGGTGGTTCACCAGGCGGTCCCCCGGCCGCTCGATCGCGTACACCCGCGCCGCCGTTGCCAGGTAGAAGTCCAGCAGGCGGGACATGGCCGCCTCGCGCTCGCTGGGGGGTTGTTCGTCGCGTTCCGCGCACGCACGCGCGTAGAGCCGTACGAGGTCGTGGAAGCGGTACCGGCCGGGTGCCGCCGATTCGAGCAGGGACGTGTCGACGAGGGTCTCCAGGAGATCCTCGGTCCTGTCCTGCGGGAGGTTCAGGACGGCGGCCGCGGCGGCCAGCGACATGTCCGGTCCCTCGGCCAGGCCCAGCAGGCGGAACGCGCGGGCCTGGGCCGGTTCCAGCTGGCCGTAGCCGAGTTCGAAGGTGGCCTTCACGGCCAGGTCGCCTGCCTGGAGTTCGTCGAGGCGGCGCCGTTCGTCGCCGAGCTTCGCCGCGAGGACGGAGACCGTCCAGGTGCGGCGGGCCGCGAGGCGGGACGCGGCGATGCGGATCGCCAGGGGCAGGAAGCCGCAGGCCGCCACCACGTCCAGGGCGGCCTCGCGCTCGGCGGCGACCCGCTCCGCGCCGACGATCTTCGTGAAGAGCTGCAGCGCCTCGTCCGGGGACATCACGTCCAGGTCCACCAGGTGCGCCCCGGCCAGGTCCACCATCCGTACCCGGGCGGTGACCAGGGCGGCGCAGCCCTCCGTGCCGGGGAGCAGGGGCCGTACCTGGGCCGCGTCCTTGGCGTTGTCGAGGAGGACGAGGACCCGGCGGCCGTCCAGGACCGAGCGGTACAGCGCCGACCGCTCCTCCAGGGAGTCGGGGATGCCGGAGTCCGGGGTGCCGAGGGCGCGCAGGAAGGAGCCCAGGACCGTCTCCGGCTCGGCCGCCCGCGGGCCCGCGCCCTGCAGGTCCACGTACAACTGGCCGTCCGGGAAGGCGGACCGGGCCTGGTGGGCCACGTGGACCGCGAGGGTCGTCTTGCCGACGCCGCCGATGCCCGCCAGCGCCGACACGGCCATCACCCGGCCCTCGGCCGACGCCAGCACCTCGCTCAGCTCGGTGACGAAGGCGGCGCGGCCGGTGAAGTCCGGCACCGTGGCCGGGAGCTGGGCGGGGCGGACCGAGGCGGGCGCAGGGTCCGGCGCGGGCGAGGAGGGTTCGGCCAGGGCCGGATCGGCCTGCAGGATCCGCTGCTGGAGGTCGCGCAGCCCCGGGCGCGGATCCACGCCCAGCTCCTCCGCCAGCAGGCGGCGGGTGTCCGCGTACACCGCGAGGGCCTCCGCCTGCCGGCCGCTGCGGTACAGGGCGAGCATGAGGAGCTCACGGAGGCGTTCGCGGAGCGGGTGGGCCGCGGTGAGCGCCGTCAGCTCGGAGACGGCCTCCGCGTGGCAGCCCTGCTCCAGATCCATGTCGAGTCGGGATTCGAGGAGTTGCAGGCGCCACTCCTCCAGCCGGGCCCGCTGGGCCTCGGCGTACGGGCCCGGCACCCCGGCCAGCGGTTCGCCGTCCCACTGGGCCAGCGCGCGGGCGAGCACCTCCCGTGCCTGGTGCAGGTCGCCGGCGCTCTTCGCCTTCTCCGCCTCGGCCGCCAGGTCCTGCGCGACCGCCACGTCCAGCGCGCCCTCGCCCAGCCCGCGCACCGCGTACCCGCCGGACTCGCTGGCCAGGACCCCGGGGTCCAGGATCTTGCGCAGCCGGGACGCGTACGTGCGCACCGCCGCCAGCGCCTGCGACGGCGGCTCGGGGCCCCACAGCGCGTCGATCAGCTCCGCCGCGGTCGCGGTCCGGCCCTCGCGCAGCAACAGCGCGGCGAGCAGAGCACGTTGCTGCGGGGAGCCGGTGCTGAGCGGCTCCCCGGCCCGCCAGGCGCGCACCGGGCCGAGCACACTGAAGCGCAACGCCGCCGCCTCCGTCGCGGAGGAGGCTCGCCGCTGCTCCGGCACCCGCGGTCCACCGTCCATGCCGGTCCCCCTAGACATCCCGCTTCACCCCGTCAGTCTGCCTTGTCCGGGCGGGTCGCGTCAGCCGGGGGAGACGCCGATCACAGGGCGGCACGCGGTGGTCCACACGGTCTTCACACGGCGGCGGCCCGCCTCAGCAGGCCCGACTCCTGGCGTAACGATTCCGCGTGCAGGTCGGCCTCCTTGGTGCCGGATCCGGCGAACGTCCGCACGAGGTGGGTCACGCGCGCCTGACGAACCGTCATCCCATAGCTGACGGTTCGTCAGATTGGCGCTACCGTGAGCGCCATGGACACCCAGGACGGCACCTTCCCGCTGATCATCTCCGTCGACGACCACACCGTGGAGCCGCCGGACGTCTGGCAGTCCCGCCTCCCGAAGAAGTACCTGGACACCGGGCCGCGCATCGTCCGGGCCCCGCTCAGGGAAATGACCTTCCTCGGCGGCCGGTTCAAGCCGGTCATGGGCAGGCCGGGCGAGGACGGCCCCGTCGGCGACTGGTGGATCTACGAGGACCTGCACCGCCCCCTCACCCGCCTCGACACCGCCGTCGGCTACTCCCGCGACGAGATCAAGCTCGAAGTGATCACGTACGAGCAGATGCGGGCGGGGTCGTACGACGTGCCGCAGCGGCTCGCCGACATGGACGTCAACCACGTCCAGTCCGCGCTCTGCTTCCCGACCTTCCCCCGTTTCTGCGGGCAGACCTTCACCGAGGCCAAGGACCGCGAACTGGCCCTGCTCTGCGTCCAGGCGTACAACGACTGGATGGTGGAGGAGTGGTGCGGCCCGCTGGCCCGGGGCCGCCAGATACCCCTCGCCCTGATCCCGCTGTGGGACGCCGGGCTGGCCGCCGCCGAGGTCCGCCGCAACGCGGCCCGCGGGGTCCGCGCCGTCGCCTTCTCCGAGATACCCCCGCACCTCGGGCTGCCCTCCGTCCACACCGACGACTGGGACCCCTTCCTCGCCGCCTGCGACGAGACCGGCACCGTCGTCGCCATGCACATCGGCTCCAGCAGCAGGATGCCCTCCACCTCCGCCGACGCCCCGCCCGCCGTCGGCTCCACCATCACCTTCGCCAACTGCTGCTTCTCGATGGTCGACTGGCTGATGAGCGGCAAGTTCGAGCGCTTCCCCAACCTGAAGGTGATGTACGCGGAGGGCCAGATCGGCTGGATCCCCTACATCCTGGAGCGCGCCGACGTGGTCTGGGAGGAGAATCGCGCCTGGGGAGGCGTCGCCGACAAGGTCACCCGCCCACCCTCCGAACTCTTCGCCGAGCACGTCTACGGCTGCTTCTTCGACGACGCCTTCGGCCTCCGGAACCTCGACGCGATCGGCGTCGGCAACGTCCTCTACGAGACCGACTACCCCCACTCCGACTCCACCTGGCCGAAGTCACGGGAGGTCGGCGAGTCCCAGATGGGCCACCTGACCCCGGACGTGGTGGAGCGCATCGTCCGCGGGAACGCGATCGAACTGCTGGGGCTGACGGCGGACGGGCTGTGGGGCGGTCCGCGGTGAGTCTCGACCACGGCATCCAGCTCCCGGTGCAGTCCCAGTCCACGATGTACGCCGAGCCCTGGGAGGCCGGGGCGGGTGCCGCCGATCTGGTCGAGATCGCGCGGGCCGTCGACCGGGCCGGCTTCGCCTACCTCGCCGTCTGCGACCACGTGGCGATCCCGCACCGGCTGGCCGGGGCCATGAGCACGGTCTGGTACGACCCGGTGGCCACCCTGGCCCACCTGGCCGCCGTGACCGAACGGGTGCGGCTGCTCAGTCACGTCGCCGTCGTCGGGCTGCGGCACCCGCTCCTGTCCGCCAAGCAGTACGCGACCCTCGACCACCTCTCCGGCGGCCGCCTTGTCCTCGGCGTCGGGGCCGGGCACGTGCGGGAGGAGTTCGAGGTGCTGGGGGTGGACTTCGGGCAGCGCGGGGCGGTGCTGGACGAGGGGATCGACGCGTTGCGCGCCGCGCTCGGCCCGGACGAGTTCCCCTCCCACCACGGCAAGTTCTACGACTTCGAGGGCCTCGGGCAGCGGCCTCGGCCCGCCCAGGAGCGGGTGCCGGTGTGGGTCGGCGGGTCGTCGCCGGCCGCGGTGCGGCGGGCCGCGCTCAAGGGTGACGGCTGGCTGCCGCAGGGTGACCCGCGCGACCGGCTCCCGGCGCAGATCGAACGGCTGCTGCGGCTGCGCGCGGAGGCCGGCGTCGAGGCACCGCTCACCGTCGGCGCGATCACCGAGCCGCTGTACGTCGGCACGCCCGACTGGGCGGTGGGCCGCCGCACGCTCAGCGGCACCCCCGAGGTTCTCGCCGAGTCGCTGCGGGCGTACGGGGCGATGGGCGTGCACCAGATCCAGGTGCGGTTCCGCAGCCGGAGCCGGGCCGAACTCATCGACCAGATCCAGGCGTTCGGGGCGGACGTCGCGCCCCTTCTGAGCTGAGGGAGTGGCATGGGCAAGCTGGACGGGCGGGTCGTCATCGTCACCGGGGCGGCGCGCGGGCAGGGTGAGCAGGAGGCGCGGCTCTTCGTCGCGGAGGGCGCGAGCGTGGTCGTGGCGGATGTGCTGGACGACCTGGGCGAGGCGCTCGCCAAGGAGATCGGGGCGCACTACGTCCATCTGGACGTGGGGGTGGAGGAGCAGTGGCAGGCCGCCGTCGCCGCCGCGAAGCGGGCGTACGGCCGCCTCGACGGGCTGGTGAACAACGCCGGCATCCTGCGGTTCAACGCGCTCGTGGACACGCCCCTCGAAGAGTTCATGCAGGTCGTGCAGGTCAACCAGGTCGGGTGCTTCCTGGGCATGAAGACGGTCGCGCCCGAACTGGACGACGGGGGGACCATCGTCAACACGGCGTCCTACACGGCGCTGACGGGCATGGCCGCGGTCGGCACCTACGCGGCCACCAAGCACGCCGTGCTCGGCCTCACCCGGGTCGCCGCGCTGGAACTCGCCGACCGGCGGATCCGCGTCAACGCGATCTGCCCGGGCGCGATCGACACCGCGATGTCCAACCCGGCGCGGCTCGACCCCACCGCCGACCCGGCGGAGATGAGTCGCGCGCTGGACGAGCTGTACCGCAAGCTCGTGCCGCTGGGCCGGATCGGGCGGGCGGAGGAGGTGGCCAGGCTGGCGCTCTTCCTGACCTCGGACGACTCGTCGTACATCACCGGGCAGCCGTTCGTGATCGACGGGGGCTGGCTGGCGGGGGTCAGTGTCATCTGACGATTCGTCAGCTATTGACGATGACGGCGGCCGGTGCGACAGTCGGCCAACGAAAGGTATCTGACGGAGCGTCAGAAAATATGGGACGGTGAACCGCCTTGGAATTCGGGCTCTTTGTACAGGGATACGTGGGCAAGCGAGCCGAGACCGACCCGCTGGCCGAGCACAAGGCACTGATGGAGGAGACCGAGTACGTCATCCAGGCGGACCAGTCCGGCTTCAAGTACGCCTGGGCCTCCGAGCACCACTTCCTCGACGAGTACTCGCACCTGTCCGCCAACGACGTGTACCTGGGCTACCTCGCGCACGCCACCGAGCGGATCCACCTCGGCTCCGGGATCTTCAACCCGCTCGCCCAGGTCAACCACCCCGTGAAGGTGGCCGAGAAGGTCGCCATGCTCGACCACCTCACGGGCAACCGCTTCGAGTTCGGCAGCGGGCGCGGCGCCGGCTCCCACGAGATCCTCGGGTTCATCCCTGGTGTGACCGACATGAACTACACCAAGGAGATCTGGGAGGAGACCATCGCCGAGTTCCCCAAGATGTGGCTCCAGGACGAGTACGTCGGCTTCCAGGGCAAACACTGGCAGCTGCCGCCGCGCAAGGTGCTGCCCAAGCCGTACGGCAAGTCGCACCCGGCGATGTGGTACGCGGCCGGGTCGCCGCCGTCGTACGCCATGGCGGCGAAGAAGGGACTCGGGGTGCTCGGGTTCAGCATCCAGAAGGTCTCCGACATGGAGTGGGTGCTTGAGCAGTACAAGACCGCGATCGTGAACGCCGAGCCGGTCGGGGACTTCGTCAACGACAACGTCATGGTGACGACGACGGCGATCTGCGCGCCCACGCACGAGGAGGCGATCCGGATCGCGGCGTCCGGGGGGCTGCACTACCTGCCCTCGCTGGTGTTCCGGTACCACGACACCTTCCCGCGGCCCGAGGGGTTCCCGGTGTGGCCGGAGACGCTGCCGGAGTACACGCCGGAGTTCGTGGAGCTGCTCGTCGAGGAGGAGCTGCTGATCTGCGGCGACCCCGACGAGGTGCTGCGGCAGTGCAAGCGGTGGGAGCAGGCCGGGGCCGACCAGCTGAGCTTCGGGCTGCCGGTGGGGGTGCCGAAGGAGGAGACGCTGCAGACGATCCGGTTGATCGGGGAGCACGTGATTCCGAAGATCGACACGGATCCGGTGCACCGGACGACCCGATTCCGGGGTGCCGCGTAATCGCCGTTGCGGGGTGCGGGTGCGGTGTGGCTGGTCGCGCAGTTCCTCCCCCGGCCTTCGGCCGGGGGTACCCCCAGCGCCCCTTCAGGTAGGGCAAGTCCCCGTGTTGGAAAGGGAGCCCCATGCTTGATCACGTCATCAAGGGCGCGACCGTCGTCGACGGGACCGGCGTGCCCGCCTTCACCGCCGACGTCGGCATACGCGACGGTCGGATCGCCGTCATCGGGGCCGTCACCGAGGAATCCCGTACCAGCGAGGACGCGGCCGGGCTGGTCCTCGCGCCCGGCTTCGTCGATCCGCACACGCACTACGACGCGCAGCTCTTCTGGGACCCGTACGCGACACCCTCGCTGAACCACGGGGTGACCACGGTCGCCGCCGGGAACTGCGGGTTCACGCTCGCTCCCCTGAATCCGGCCCGGCCCGCCGACGCCGACTACACCCGTCGCATGATGTCCAAGGTCGAGGGCATGTCGCTGGTCGCCCTGGAGGAGGGGGCGCCCTGGAGCTGGAACTCCTTCGGCGAGTACCTGGACGCCCTCGAAGGCCGGATCGCCGTCAACGCCGGCTTCATGGTGGGGCACTGCGCGCTGCGCCGGTACGTGATGGGGCCGGACGCGGTGGGCGGGCAGCCCAGTGAGGAGCAACTGGCCGAGATCGTACGGCTGTTGCACGAGGCGATGGACGCCGGGGCGTGGGGGTTCTCCACCACCCAGTCCAGCACCCACTCCGACGGGGACGGACAGCCCGTCGCCTCGCGGCACGCGCTCCCGGCCGAACTGCTGGCCCTGTCGAAGGCCGTGGGGGAGCACGAGGGGACGCAGATCGAGGCGATCGTCGCCGGCTGCCTCGACCAGTTCAGCGACGCCGAGATCGAGCTGTTCGCCGAGATGAGCGCGGTGGCCGGGCGGCCCCTGAACTGGAACGTGCTCACGGTCGACGCCGCCGTGCCCGAGCGGGTGCCGCGGCAGCTCCAGGCCAGTGATCGGGCCCGGAAGGCGGGCGGCAGGGTGGTGGCGCTGACGATGCCGATCCTCACGCCCATGAACATGTCGCTCGGTACCTTCTGCGCGCTGAACCTCATCCCCGGGTGGGGGCCGATCCTCGGGCTGCCGGTTCCGGAGCGGATCGAGAAGCTGCGCGACCCGGACGTACGGGCTCGGATGCTGGCGCGCGCCCAGTCCAAGGAGGCTGGGGTCTTCCGGCGGCTGGCGAACTTCGGGCGGTACGTCATCGGGGACACGTACAGCGAGGCGAACGCCGGGCTGTCGGGGCGGGTGGTACGTGACATAGCACAGGAGCGCGGCCAGGACCCCTTCCACACCCTGGTCGAGATCTGTGCCGCCGACGACCTCCGTACCGTCCTGTGGCCCATGCCCACCGACAACGACCCGGCCTCCTGGGCGCTGCGCGCCGAGACCTGGCAGCATGAGGACGTCATGCTCGGCGGGTCGGACGCCGGCGCGCATCTGGACCGCATGTGCGGGGCCCCGTACACCACCCGCTTCCTCGGCGACTGCCTGCGCGGCCGCAAGCTGCTCGGGCTCGAGCGGGCCGTCAAGATGCTGACCGACGATCCCGCCCGGCTCTTCGGGCTGCGGGAGCGCGGGCGGATCGCGGAGGGCTGGCATGCGGACCTGGTGCTCTTCGACCCGGAGCGGATCGCCGCCGGCCAGGCCACCCTGGTGCACGACCTGCCGGGAGACAGCCCGCGCCTGGACTCGAAGGCGATCGGGGTGCGGGCGGTCTGGGTCAACGGTGTCGAGGCCATCCGGGACGACGTGGTGAGCGGATCCGTACCGGGGAAGGTGCTGCGCTCCGGGCGGGACACCAGGACGGTGAGCACCCGGTGAGCGAGGCGGGCGCAGGGGGGGACGGGCAGCGGCTGTTCGTCGGCGGCCGGTGGGTGGTGCCCGACGACGGGTACTACGACGTCGTCGACCCGGCGACCGAGGAGACCGTGGGCCGGGCCCCCGAGGCCTCCGGGGAGCAGGTGCTGGCGGCCTGTGCGGCCGCCCGGGAGGCCTTCGACGGCTGGTCGCGGACGCCGGCGGGGGAGCGGGCGGCGGTGCTGGGCCGGGCCGCCGACCTCATCCGCGGCCGGCTGGGCGCGTTCGCGGACCTCGCCCGCGCCGAGACCGGCGCCACCACCGGCACCGCCCGCGCGATGCAGGTGGGGGTGGCGGTGGCCCGGTTCCGCCGGTACGCGACCGTCGAACCGGCCGAGTGGGCGATCCCGCCGCAGATCAACGAGGCCGGGCCGATGGGGAGGGCGGGCGTGATGGGCGCACTCGCCGTGCGCCAGCCGGTCGGGGTGGTCAGCTGCATCACCTCGTACAACAACCCGTGGGCCAACCCGGCGGGCAAGATCGCGCCGGCGCTCGCGATGGGCAACACGGTGGTGGTGAAACCGGCCCCCCAGGACCCGCTCTCCGTCTACCGGATGGCGGAGGCGCTGGCGGCGGCTGGGGCCCCGCCGGGCGTGGTGAACGTCGTCTCCGGGCGGTCCACCGGTGTCGGCGAGGCGGCCGTGGCCTCCCCCGACGTCGACATGGTGAGCTTCACCGGCTCCACGGCCGTCGGACAGCGCATCGCCGAGGTGTGCGGGCGGGACATGAAGCGCCAGTTGATGGAGCTGGGCGGCAAGGGCGCCGCGGTCGTCTTCGACGACGCGGACGTCGCCTCGGCGGTGGCCGGGATCGGCACCACCTTCTCCTTCTACAGCGGGCAGATCTGCACGGCGCCCACCCGGGTGCTGGTGCAGCGCGGGCTGTACGAGCGACTGGTGGACCAGCTGGCCGCCTACGCGGGACGGCTGAAGGTGGGCGACCCGGCCGCGCCGGACACGGTGGTCGGACCGCTGATCAGCGCGGAGCACCGGGCGCGCGTCGAGTCGTACGTCGAACTCGGCCGGAAGGAGGGCGCGGCGGTGGTGGCGGGCGGCGAACGCCCGGCGCTGGACCGGGGTTTCTACGTCTCTCCCACCCTCCTCGCCGACTGCACGAACGACATGCGGGTGGCCCGCGAGGAGATCTTCGGCCCGGTCGTCTCCGTCGTCCCCTTCGACGACGAGGAGGAGGGCATCGCCCTCGCCAACGACTCCGACTACGGCCTCATCGACTACGTCTGGTCCGGCGACGTGGCCCGTGCCTTCCGGGTGGCGCGGCGGCTGCGGGCGGGCGGCGTCGGGATCAACACCGTGGGGCGGAACATGGAGGCGCCGTTCGGCGGGTTCAAGAAGAGCGGGGTGGGCCGGGACGTGGGCTCCTACGCCCTGCACGCCTACAGCGAGGTGCAGGCGGTCGTCTGGCCGGGATGACGCGTCAACCGGGCCTGCCCGCTTGCCCTTTGGGGCGACGAAGTCTTACGGGGGGACAAAGAACGGGCAACCTGCTTCGCGGCCGGGCCATGCGTCCGTAGCGTCCGGGGGGACAAGGGGGACGGCCCGTTTCCGGTTCGGCGGCGGCCCGCTCCCCTCCCTGGACACGCACGGATCCCGTTCGGAGACCCCCCTCATGGAACACGTCAAGCGAATCGCCCTGACCACCACGGCCGTCGCCGCCGCGGCCGCCGCCACCCTGCTGGGTACGACCGCCGTCCAGGCGTACTCCGCGCGACCCGCGCGCCTCCCGGCCGTGCACGCCCCCGCCGCGCTCGCAGTGCCCGACGGCAACAGGCTGACCGGCGTCTACTCCGCGCACGGCGTGCAGACCTACACCTGCACCGACGGTGCCTGGAAGCTCCTGGAGCCCGCCGCGACGCTCTCCGACAAGCGGGACCGCGCCCACCGCCCGGTCGCCCTGCACTCCCGTGGTCCGGTCTGGGTCTCCACGGTCGACGGCAGCGCGGTCAACGCATCCGCGGTCGCCAGTTCCGCGAAGGACGGCGCCGTTCCCGAGCTGCTCCTGAAGGCCACCGCCACCCGTGGCGCCGGGACGTTCGAGGGTGTCACCTACGTGCAGCGGCTGGACACCGAGGGCGGCGTGGCGCCGGCGGCTGCGTGCACCGGCACGGACCAGGTCTCGGTGCCGTACTCGGCGACGTACGCGTTCTACAAGGCGAGCTGACCGCTCCGCGGAAATGCCGCGATCTGTCGTCCGCCTTCCGCGGCTGCGTCGTGGCTGGTCGCGCAGTTCCTCCCCCAGCCTTCGGCCGGGGGGACCCCCAACGCCCCTTCGGGGCGCTCCTGCTCGGGGCGCTCCTGCTCGGGGCGCTCCCGTTCGGGGTGCTCCCGGTCAGTCGGCGAGGTCGACCCGGATCGTCAGGAGCTGTGTGCCCAGTGCCTTCACGGCCATGCTGTTTCCCCTGGGCAGGGTGCGCAGGCGGGCGACCGGGTCGTCGTCGGGGAGCAGGTGGGCGGTGCCGGAGTGCCACCGTCCGCCGATCCGTACCCGGACCCGCGGATCGGCCTGGATGTTCCGCACGTACTGGGACTTCGTCCCGAACTCCGACACCAGCCAGAAGGAGTCCCCGACCCGCTTCCCGCCCAACGGCGTCCGACGCGGCTGTCCGGAGACCCGGCCGGTGGTCTCCAGCAGCGCCTGGAAGGGCATGAGCCGGGTCAGGGGGTTGGCGACGTGCCGCTGGAAGGCGGTGGTGATGCGGAATCTGCGGTCGGACATCGTTCCTCTGTTTCCGAAGTGGGCTACAGCCGGTCGGCTTTGCATTGCGACATGACGTTCTTTGACAGAATCGGGCACGCAGGTCCGGTTCCGTACACGTTCTCCCTCTCGAATGTCGGTGCGTCACCCGCAGGGGCACAAGCTCCGTACAGCTTCGAGGAGAACCACCGTGTTCCGACACCCTCTCCGTCCTGTCGCGGCTGCCGCCGCCGCGCTCGCCGCCGTCGGCGGTCTGACCGCCGCGACAGCCGGTCCCGCCTCGGCCTCCCCCGCGTCCCGCTCCCGGCACGTCCTGCTGCTGTCGGTCGACGGCCTGCACCAGTCCGACCTGGCCTGGTACGTGGCCCGGCACCCGCGTTCCGCGCTCGCCCGCCTGGCCGGCGGCGGCGTGGAGTACACCCACGCGAGAACCACCATCCCCTCCGACTCCTTCCCCGGCATGGTGGGACAACTGACCGGCGGGGACCCCGGCGTCACGGGGGTCTACTACGACGACACCTACAGCAACGCCCTGCTCCCGGCCGGCACCACCCACTGCGCGGGCGTCAAGCCGGGCGCCGAGGTCGACCTCACCGAGGACCTCGACAAGAACCAGAACTCCCTCGACGCGGGCCAGGGCCTGTCCGGCCTGCCCGGCAGCATCCTGAACATGACCGGTGACGCCGCCACCCTCATCAACCCGGCGAAGCTTCCCGTCGACCCGAAGACCTGCCGGCCGGTCTATCCGCACTCCTACCTCAAGGTGAACACGGTCTTCGACGTCGCCCGCAAAGCGGGGCTGCGCACCGCGTGGTCGGACAAGCACGTCGCCTACGAGATCCTCGACGGTCCGTCCGGCAAGGGCATCCAGGACCTGTTCGCCCCGGAGATCAACAGCCAGGCGATCGGCTACCCGGCCGGCCAGGACTGGACGAAGGACAACGCGGCCACCGAGCAGTACGACGCGTACAAGGTGAAGGCCGTCCTCAACGAGATCGACGGACACGACCACAGCGGCACCCACAGGACCGGCGTCCCGGCGGTCTTCGGGATGAACTTCCAGTCCGTGTCCACCGCCCAGAAGCTGCCGGTCTCCGACGGCCTGACGGGCGGTTACACCACGCCCGGCATCCCCGGCCCGCTGCTCGCGAAGAACCTCGCCTTCGTCGACCGGGAGGTCGGGGCGTTCCTCGACGAGATCCACCAGCGGGGCCTCGACGGCAGCACGACCGTCATCCTGTCCTCCAAGCACGGCCAGTCGCCCACCGACCCGAAGGCACTGACCCGCATCGACGACGGGCCGCTGCTCGACGGGCTGAACGCCGCCTGGAAGGCCGCCCACCCCGGCGCCGGTGACCTGGTCGCCCACGCCGTGGACGACGACGCCATGCTGCTGTGGCTCAACGACCGTTCGCAGGCGGCCACCGGGTTCGCCAAGGCCTACCTGCTCGCCAGGTCCGGCACCGGCAACGGCATCGACGGAGCCGCCAAGCCGTTCACGGCGAGCGGCCTGAAGACCGTGTACGCCGGTGCGGCGGCCGCCCGGTACTTCCACGCCCGGCCCGGCGACTCGCGCGTGCCCGACGTGTTCGGCATCAGCCAGTACGGCGTGGTCTACACCGGCGGCAAGGGCAAGATCGCCGAGCACGGAGGAGCAGCCGCCGACGACCGCGACGTGCCGCTCGTCGTCTACGGCGCCGGGACCCCGCACGCCGTGCGCGTCGACGCGCCGGTGCGGACCACGCAGATCGCGCCGACGATGCTGCGGCTGCTCGGCCTGAACCCGCGTGCCCTGGACGCCGTGCGCATCGAGCACACCAGGTCGCTGCCGGTGCGCTGACCACGCAGGAGGGCGCCCCGCCGGCCGCCGTCGTCCGGCGGCCGGTGGAGTCACCGTCCGCCGGACGACTTCAGCATGTCGAGAAGACCGCCGAAGGCCTTGGCGCCGACGGTGAGGACGCTCCGGGGCGGGTCGGCGTCGGCTGTGCGGACGAGGGTGGGGGCGGTGGATATGTGGACGCAGGCCTCTCCTTCTTGGCAGTAGGACGACTTCCGCCAGGGGCGTGTGGGCATGCCGGCTCCTCACATGTTCTGGATGATGGCGTGGATCAGGTCGCGGGAATTCTCAGGGCTGAGGGCGGTGGCTTCTACGACGTCGACGCGTGTGTCGAGCCCATCGCCCGGAGGCCGGTGGATCCTGGCGTCAGGCGAGGCGTGCCACCGGGGCCGGCCGGCGGTCCCGCGCGGAGAGGTGGAGGACGAGGGCCGCGATGTTCCAGGCGTCGTCCTCGCCGCGATGGTGCCGGCCTTCGAGCGGCAGCCCGGCGATCTCCAGGGCCCGGGCCATGCCGGGGCGCTTGCGCAGGCCGTACGCCTCGGTGAAGGCGGCCTTCGCGTTGGTGTGGCGGCGGTTGAAGGGATAGGGCGTCCGGGCCGCCTGGCACTGCCGGGTGAACTGGTGGCGGTCGTAGTCGCCCCAGCCGGCCCACGGCCGGGCGCCCGCGTGGTGCTCGGCCGCCAGCAGCCGGCACGCCTCGGCGAAGGTGACCCCCCGGTCGACCTCGGGCTGCGTGAGGCCGGTCAGCTCCGTGCAGAACGCGCTCACCGTGGACCGGGCGGGCCGCACCAGGATCCGGTGCCGGGCCAGACGCTCACCGGCCGCCGGGTCGACGACGGTCAGCCCGACCTCGATGATCTCGCTGACCTCGCCGGGCGGCGGGGAACCGGCCCAGCAGGTCGCCTCGACGTCCACGACGTTGACGAGCTCCTCGGCCCAGGTGCTGTCCATGACCGGAAGCGTAGGGAGGTGCGGCGGCCGGGGCACGCGGGTTTCGGCGCGGATGGCACGATGCGCCGGTGACCTACTTCTCGTACTCCCGCGTCGGTCCCGGCCACGACCGGCCGCGGCTCCCGCAGCCCAGGCCGGCCGAGCCCGGTGAGTGGCCGAAGCTGGAGGCCGCGCTCGCCGTGGTCAACCGTGACGTGACGGCGACCCTGCCGGGGCAGGACGCGTTGGTGCTGATGGTCGACACGCGGCCGAGCCCGCCCCCGGGCGGTATCGATCGAGGGCAGGTCCACGTGGCGATGCCCGACGGCCGTTGGCAGGGCAACCAGGTGAACGCGTACGACCCCGAGGAGGGCGACCCGCTGGAGCCGGCCGACGAGATGACGGTGCTGACCGTGGTCGCGGAGGCGGCGCAGGAGACCGTCGTGGAGCTGCTCTGGCAGGTCTGGCCGGTCTGCGGGGAACACAAACTCGGCATGCACCCGCGTCCCGCGGGGACCGGGGCCGACTGGTACCCGGGTGCTACGGACGCGTCGGGGCCGCCGGTGTGGTGGTGCCGGGGCGGCCGGGACGGCGAATGTCATGACGTCGCCCCGGTGGGCGAGCTGGCCGCCACCCTCCCGGGAAAACAGCGGCGCGCACTGCGGCGCGAACTGCGGCGCACCGAGCGCGGAAGGGACGGCCGCCGCTGAGCGCTTCGCGGGAAGTCCCGCTGCTGGCAGTGCGTACGCCAGCCCCCGGGGGCGACCGTGGTTCACATCGCGACAGCGCGGACAAAATCTTCCGGTGACCGAGCCGACCGAGGCTGCTGAACGAGTTCATGGCGCGGGTGCGTTCGGTCACTGCTCTCAGTCGCTCTTCGGCTGTGGCACGCCGGACCTGACGGGGGTCGGCGTCCCATTCCCGACCGCCGGCCACCGGGCGCGGCTGGACGTAGGGGCCCTCATGGCCCATCACGTAGCCGAGCAGGTCGCGGGCGGTGTCGACGACCAGGGAGCCGGCGGTTGGTTCTGTCCGCCGACCACCGGCCAGCTGTATCTGCTCGCCTACGGCGACAAGAACGCGGCGTTGGGGGAGGACGTGCGCACCGTGTGGCGGGAGGACGCCCAGCGGGTCCACCTGCCCGACGAGGATTTCTGGATCTTCGACGCGCACCTCGTCGCCATCCTCGATTTCGATGATGATGACGACCTCACGGGCGCAGAGCTGATCACGGAACCGGCAGCCGTGAACCAGTACATATACGACGATCGTGAGGTCGTCACCGAGACCTGGCACGCCGAACTCTGGCTCGACGACTCCGACACCCTCGCCCTCTGCCTCCGCACCTGGAAGACCTTGCGCGAGTCCGCCGTCTACGGGACCGGCGCCCACAGCCTCATCGACGCCGCCCGCCGTGACCTGAACCCGTCCTGAAGGTCACCGCCCCAGGAAGATCGGGTTGGTGAGGGCCGCGAGGGCGCCCGGGACCGGGCCCGCCGCTGTTTCGTGGCGGATCTCGGCGCGGACGTACGCGGCGTACGACGGGGTCGCCTGCCATTCCACCGTGCCCGAGCCGGTCACCGGGAGCGGGTCGCTGGTGAGCAGGACGCCCTCGTCGGTGACGAAGCGGACCGTGCAGCGGGGGACGCCGGAGGCCTCCAGCCGGACGGTCACCGGGGCGTCGGGGGCGACGGCGAGACGTTCGCCGATGCCGGCCCGCTCCCCGCGGCCGCCCGTCGCCGTGAAGCTCAGCGTCACGTTCTTCGACTCGGCGATGTAGGAGCGGCCCGCGCGCAGGCCCGCCTGGATCGCCTCGCGGCTCAGGTCGTCGGCGAGGACGACGGTCTGGGGTGAGCCGACGGCGTCCGGGTCGCGGTGGGCGTCGCTGTTGCCCATGCCGGGCAGCCACTGCCGGTTGTTCCGTACCGAGGCGACGAGCGTGGCGTCCCAGGAGGCGAGGGCGACCTCGTCGTCGGGGGTGTACGGCCCGTTCCACACCTCGACGGCGTCCGCGTCCCCGAAGCCGAACTTCCAGGCGCAGCCCACGCATGTGGCGTGCGGGTGCGCGGGGACGACGAGGCCGCCGGCCTTGTGGATCTGGTGGGCGAAGTGCCCGAACCGGTTGTCGCGGGCCCGGTAGCGCCAGTCGACGAAGGTGCCGGGGTCGGTGCCGAGGGCGACGACGTGACCGTTCCTCGTGGTGATCTCCTCGCCGAGCATGATCAGCAGGTCGTCGCCGGCCTGGTCCGCCCAGTGCGGGTGCGAGGAGTGCGTGTTGTGGTCCGAGGAGTTGATGAAGTCGAGGCCGGCGGCACGGGCGAGGGCCGCGATCTCGGCCGGGGTGCGGCGGCCGTCGGAGTACCAGGAGTGCAGGTGGCAGTCGCCGCGGTACCAGTCACGGCCGCGGCCCTTGGCCCGGGCGGGCGGGTAGACCGGGCGGACGGGGGTGCCGGGTTCGCCGAACGTCAGGGTGATGGTCAGCTCGTACGACAGGCCCTGCGGGGCGACCGTGTACGGGCCGAGGGCGATGTACCAGGTGCCCGCGTGGACCGGGCCCGGGATGTAGCCGGGGGTGGCGTCGTCGGCGCGGACGAAGAACTCCGTGCGGGCGCCGCCCGACCAGCCCCGGAAGCCCCTGCCGCCCAGTTCGGTGCCGTGCTGGTCGAAGAGGCCGATGTCGAGCGCGTTGCCCGTGGTGCCGGCCGGGACGCCCGGCCGGTCGTAGGTGTAGGAGACCTTGATCTCCCGTACGCCGGTGGGCACTTCGACCGGTACGTACACGAAGTCCGGGCAACCGGGCGGCAGGGTGCCGCTCACGGTCGCCGTCCTCGGGGTCCCCTGGTCCTGGCCGTCCGCCGCCGCGAAGCTCACGCTTCCCAACGTAAGGGCTGTGGTCGCGCCCGTCACGATCAGTGCGCGTCTGCCGATGCCGTGCGTGTCCTCACACATGCCGCTCACTCTCCCCTGTGGACGTGAACTCCCACGGAAGGGGAGGGGATCCACAGGCGTCCGTCTGTCATGTGCATAGCCCTGTGAAAGGCGGGGCGTATGATGCCGACCAGTCGGTATGGACATATCGAGCCACCCCCGGTACAGATGGGGCATGCGCATAGCCGTCACGATCTTCCTCACCGACGAGACCATCGCCCCGGTCCGGCTCGCCCGTGAACTGGAGGCACGCGGGTTCGCCGGGCTGTACCTGCCCGAGCACACGCACATCCCGGTCGAGCGGACCACCCCGTACCCGGCGGGCGGCGAGCTGCCCCGCGAGTACGGCCGCACCCTCGACCCCTTCGTCGCCCTCGGCCAGGCCGCCGCCGTCACCGAGGGCCTCGGCCTCGGCACCGGCATCACCCTGGTCGCCCAGCACGACCCGATCGACCTCGCCAAGCAGATCGCCACCCTCGACCACCTGTCCGGCGGCCGCCTCACGCTCGGCGTCGGCTTCGGCTGGAACGTCGAGGAGGCCGCGGACCACGGGGTGCGCTGGCGGTCGCGGCGGGAGCTGACCCGGGACCGGATGGCCCTGATGCGGGCCCTGTGGGCGGACGAACCCACCGCCTACGAGGGGGAGTTCGGGAGCGTACGGGCGTCCTCCGCCTACCCCAAGCCCGTCCAGAAGCCGCGCGGGCCGGTGGCCGGGCCGCGCACGCTGGTCGGCGGGGCGGCGGGACCGAAGCTGTTCGCGCACATCGCCGAGTACGCGGACGGGTGGATGCCGATCGGGGGCCGCGGCCTCACCGAGTCGCTGCCGGTCCTGCGGGGCGTGTGGGCGGACGCCGGGCGCGACCCGGCCGCGCTCCAGGTGGTGCCGTACGCCGTCTTCCCCAGCCCCGGCAAGCTCGCGCACTACGCCGAGCTGGGCGTCGAGGAGGTCGTGGTGCAGTTGCCTCCGGCGGGGGAGGCCGAAGTGCTGGGGGTGCTGGACACGTACGGGGAGTACCTGTGAGGGGCGTGCGCCGAGTCTCCGGGTGCGGGTGCGTCATGGCTGGTCGCGCAGTTCCCCGCGCCCCTGTCGGGGCGCCCTGCAGCGTGCGTTCCTTGAGCCGGGGAGAGGTGCGTCGTGGCTGGTCGCGTAGTTCCGTGCGCCTCGGAAAGGAGGGGCGCTGTAGTGCGCCCCTCCAGGGGCGCGGGGAACTGCGCGAGCAACCCCCGTTCACCCGCACCCGGCAACGCACCGACACCCCCACGGACCCCATCGAACCCGAACGTATGCTCAAAGAATGACGACTTCCGCGACCCCCGGAACCGGCCCCACCGAGAACTCCATGCGTCGCGCCCTCAAACGCGCCCGGGACGGCGTCGCCCTCGACGTCTCCGAGGCCGCCGTCCTGCTCCAGGCGCGCGGTGCGGCCCTGGACGACCTCGCCGCGTCCGCCGCCCGGGTCCGGGACGCCGGACTGGAGGCGGCCGGCCGGCCCGGTGTCATCACGTACTCGAAGAGCGTCTTCATCCCCCTCACCCGCCTGTGCCGCGACAAGTGCCACTACTGCACGTTCGTCACCGTCCCCGGCAAGCTCCGCCGTGCCGGGCACGGGATGTTCATGTCTCCGGACGAGGTCCTCGACGTCGCCCGCAAGGGCGCGGCCCTCGGCTGCAAGGAAGCCCTGATCACCCTCGGCGACAAGCCCGAGGACCGCTGGCCCGAGGCGCGCGAGTGGCTCGACGCGCACGGCTACGACGACACGATCGCCTACGTCCGCGCCATCTCCGTCCGCATCCTGGAGGAGACCGGCCTGCTGCCGCACCTCAACCCCGGCGTGCTGTCCTGGACCGACTTCCAGCGGCTCAAGCCGGTCGCCCCGTCGATGGGCATGATGCTGGAGACGACCGCGACCCGGCTGTGGTCGGAGCCCGGCGGCCCCCACCACGGCTCCCCGGACAAGGAACCCGCCGTCCGGCTGCGGGTCCTTGAGGACGCGGGCCGCTCCTCCGTGCCGTTCACCTCGGGGATCCTGATCGGCATCGGCGAGACGTACGAGGAACGCGCCGAGTCCCTCTTCGCGCTCCGGCGGGTGGCGCGGGCGTACCACGGCGTGCAGGAACTGATCATCCAGAACTTCCGCGCCAAGCCGGACACGGCGATGCGCGGCATGCCGGACGCGGAGCTGGACGAGCTGGTGGCCGCGGTGGCGGTGGCGCGGCTGGTGATGGGGCCGGCCGGCAACATCCAGGCGCCGCCGAACCTCGTCGACAGCGAGTACGAACGGCTCATCGCGGCGGGTATCGACGACTGGGGCGGGGTGTCGCCGCTCACCATCGACCACGTCAACCCCGAACGGCCCTGGCCGCAGATCGAGGAGCTGGCCCAGAAGTCGGCCGCCGCCGGCTTCGAGCTGCGGGAACGGCTCTGTGTGTACCCGGAGTTCGTCCGCCGCGGCGAGCCCTGGCTGGACCCGCGGCTGCGCCCGCACGTGGCCGCGCTGGCGGACCCGGAGACCGGCCTCGCGGTGCCGGACGCGGTCGTCCAGGGGCATCCCTGGCAGGAGCCGGAGGAGGTCTTCGTCGCCTCCGGCCGTACCGATCTGCACACCGCCATCGACTCCGAGGGCCGTACGGCCGACCGGCGCGACGACTTCGACGAGGTGTACGGCGACTGGGGCGCGCTGCGGGAGGCGGCCGCCCCCGGGATGGCGCCGGAGCGCATCGACACGGACGTGCGGGCGGCGCTCAGGACGGCGGCCGACGACCCCACGAAGCTCACCGACGCCGAGGCCCTCGCCCTGTTCCACGCGGACGGACCGGCCCTCGACGCGCTGACGGGGATCGCCGACGACGTGCGGAGGGCGGCCGTCGGCGACGACGTCACCTACATCGTCACCCGCAACATCAACTTCACCAACGTCTGCTACACCGGCTGCCGCTTCTGCGCCTTCGCGCAGCGCCGCACCGACGCCGACGCCTACACCCTCTCCCTGGACCAGGTCGCCGACCGGGCCCAGCAGGCCTGGGACGTCGGCGCGGTCGAGGTCTGCATGCAGGGCGGCATCCACCCCGACCTGCCCGGCACCGCGTACTTCGACATCGCGAAGGCGGTCAAGGACCGCGTCCCCGGCATGCACGTGCACGCCTTCTCACCGATGGAGGTGGTGAACGGCGCGACCCGCACCGGTATGTCGGTCCGGGAGTGGCTCACGGCGGCGAAGGAAGCGGGTCTCGACACCGTGCCCGGGACGGCCGCCGAGATCCTGGACGACGAGGTGCGATGGGTGCTGACGAAGGGCAAGCTGCCCGCCGCCACCTGGATCGAGGTGATCACCACCGCGCACGAACTGGGCATCCGCTCCTCCTCCACCATGATGTACGGCCATGTCGACCAGCCCCGCCACTGGCTGGGCCACCTGCGCACGCTGGCCGGCATCCAGCAGCGCACCGGCGGTTTCACGGAGTTCGTGACGCTGCCCTTCATCCACACCAACGCGCCCGTCTACCTGGCCGGCATCTCCCGGCCGGGCCCGACGATGCGCGACAACCGGGCGGTGACGGCGATGGCCCGGCTCCTCCTGCACCCCTACATCCCGAACATCCAGACAAGCTGGGTGAAACTGGGCACGGAGGGTGCGGCGGAGATGCTCCGCTCGGGGGCCAACGACCTCGGCGGCACCCTGATGGAGGAGACCATCTCGCGGATGGCCGGGTCGTCGTACGGCTCGTACAAGTCGGTCCGCGACCTCGTGGCCGTGGCCGCGGCCGCCGGGCGTCCGGCGAAGCCGCGTACGACGCTGTACGGGCCGGTCCCCGAGGAGCGGCAGCGGGCGGCCGAGGCCTCCGACGGGCACCTGCCGGAGCTGCTGCCGGTGCTGGACTGAGCCGTCGGGCGGCCGTGCGGCGCACAGTACGATGATCCGACCCCTGTGCGAACAGGCAGGGGGCCTCGTAGCGCTCACAGCGGAGGAGATGCGTACCCGTGGCTGCCCGACTGCTGCCCTCCTGGGTGTGGGTCACCGGTCTGACGGCGGGGGCGACGGTGGCCGTCGTCCTCCTCGCCGTGCAGGCCGACAAGGGGCCGCACCCCACGGCCGCCGCGGTCCGCCCGTCGGCGAGCGCGTCGGCGGGCGCCCACCCCTCCGCGTCACCGGCCCCCGTGAAGGCCCCCGCCGTACCGGCGGCCTCCGGCACCGGCCGCCGCATCGTCTACTCGCTCGGCGCCAAGCGGGTGTGGACGGTCGACGCGAGCGGCAAGGCGACCCGCACGTTCACGGTGTGGCCGGGGACGGTCTCTCCCGACCCCGGCACCTACACGATCTCCAGGACCCGGGCGGCCACGACCGGCTCGGACGGCGTCCAGATCGAGCACATCCTGTACTTCGCGTCCAAGTCGGGGCTGTCGGTCGCCTTCTCCAACGCGGTCGACGGCGCCTCGCCGGCGCCCGCCGCCGGCAAGCAGACCAGCGGCATCCGGATGCCCAAGGCGGACGGCGCGGCCCTGTGGACCTTCGGCACGGAACCGAACACCAGGGTGACGGTCGTCAAGTAGACCGCACGATGCGCCGTGCGGCCGCCGTCGCCCGCTGCCAGTCCTGCGCCAGCTCCGCCATGGCGGCCTTCTGCCGCGCGGTCAGCAGGGAACCGGCCAGCCGCTTCCTGATCGCCACGACCTCGGAGGGGATCCGCAGCCGCAGCGCGCAGGTACCGTCCGCGACGGCGGTCGCGATCTCCTGCCTGCGCAGCGCCGGGGTGGCGCCGGACCGCTTGTACGACGCCTTGAGCCGGGCCTGGGCCTCGCTCGGCAACGCGTAGTGGTAGCCCCTCTCCGCCATGCAGGTGCTCCACTTTCGCATCAGGGCCAGGTAGGCGGGGTCGCGCTGGACGGGGGCGGTCAGCGTGGCGTTCAGGTTCTGCGGGACGGCCGCCAGTTCCGCGTAGGTGGTGAGGCTGCCGTACAGGCGTCTGCGGCTGTCCGCCTCGCAGCCCTTGACCGAGAACTCCAGCGAGCCGTCCGCCATGCGGAAGGTGCGCAGGTCCGACGTGCGGCCGCGCAGGGCCGTCATGTAGGCGGCCGCCCGGCCGGCGGGCAGGCTCCGGACGTAGGCGTCGTTCGACGAGGCGTTGTTCGCCGGGGCCGCGTCCGAAGCGGTGGGCCGCGTCGGTCTTCCGGCTGCGGCCGCGTACTGCTCGTACAGCCCGTAGCCGTGGGTGCGCCGTCGTCGGAGGTCCACCTGGGCGCTCGGCGCGGTCGCGGACGCCGATCCGGAGTCGGCGACCACGTAGCGGAGCCCCTGGGCCGTCATGCAGGAGGCGATGAGCCGGGACTCCGCGCGGGTCAGCGACGTCTCGGCGTTCGCGTAGGTGCCGGAATCGGTCAGCAGGTCGAGCCCGGCCGGTGTGAGCACGGTGGTCCGGGCGGCCTGCGGGGCCGGGGCGGAGCCCGCGCATCCGGTGAGGACGAGGGCACCCGCCGCGGCGCACGCGAGGAGGCCGCCGATCCGGGGCGCGCGGGACGGGTGCGTGGACGCGGGGGCGACGGGCGTGGGGGTGAGGGACGTGGAGGCCGTGGGCATCGTGGAGGTGCTCCTGCCACTGGGGCTGCGACGGGGAGGGAACGTGCCGGAACGGGCGGGCGGCCGGAACCCCGGCCGCCCGCGAGGCCGTCAGCGGGGCGCGGTCAGGGCGCGACCCACGAGTTGGACGAGATCACGTCGTTCCAGGCCGCGGAGACGTCTCCGCCCACGCCCCGGTCGATCACACCCGAACTGCCCGAGTAGTTGGCGTCGGTGTAGACCACGGCGTTGTCGTTCACGCCGTCGTTGTAGAGCGACGAGGCGCAGTCGTTCCACGTCTTGGTCTGGCAGGTCGGGTGGGCGAAGACGGTCCAGTTGGCGTTCGACCCGTCCAGCTTGCCCGGCCCGTCCTGGTAGCCGCTGTTGACCCAGAAGCACAGGTAGCCGGCCGAGCAGCCGGAGGGGACGGCGGCCGGAGTGGCGACCTGGGCGGAGAGGGCCGAGGACGCGGAACCGGCGATGACGGACGTGCCGGACGCGACCGCGTGCCCGGGCGCCACGGAGGTGCCGGACGGGTCGGCGGCCGCGGTGCCGACCGCGGCGCCGAGCAGCAGGACGACGCCCGCCGCGACGGCCGACATTCTCTTCGTGCTCTTCATGGTGTCGCTCCCTGAACGGTGACTGAGCAGCGTGAATGGCATGGACGGGATTCACGGTGTCAGAGGCGCCAACAGGTGGCCATGATGTGCAGCGTGGCCTTAAAGAAGCAGGTCAACGAGGGGGAACAGGTTACTCCGCAAGTTTTTCGGGTTTCGTGGTCCTTTCGTGGTGTTCAGGGGCGGACGGGGCTGGCCATGCTGAAGCGGACAGGCCTGGACCGGGCCCATGGGGGTGGGGGACCGCCGTGCTCCGCATTCATTTCACGGACGCCGACCTTGCCCGGACGCGGGTGATCAACGATCCGGACCCGCTGTGGGAGCTCGCGCAGAGCCTGCACCGCTTCCAGACCCGCCAGGGGCGCTGGGCCTACGCGCACTGGTACCGCGGCACCTGCCGGCGATTACGGGAGAACGGACAGCAGCGGATCCTGCGCGAGTTGCTGCTGCCGCTCTTCCACCGGGGCCTCTACTACCCGGACTTCCTCAATCCGGCCGAGTCGTCCGAGGGGCTGGAGGCCGGCCTGGAGGCCGTGCTGGCCGCCCCGCCCCGCCGGGTACTGGACGAGTTGCAGACCCTCGCCGGGGTCTCGGGAGGCCCGGCCGGGGCGCCGGAGCTGGCCCGCCGGGACGGCCGCCGCGAGCTGGTCCGGGCGCTGCGGGACTACCACGACACGGCGATCGCCCCGTACGGCGAGGAGATCCAGGCCCGCATCGACGCCGACCGGGTCGTCCGGTGCCGGGCGCTGCTGGACGGCGGGGTGGAGGCCCTGCTCGGCGGTCTGGGACCGGACATCCGGTGGAGGCGGCCGGTCCTCCACGTCGGCCATCCGACCGTCGACCGGGACCTCCGGCTCGGCGGCCGGGGCCTGAAGCTCGTGCCGTCCTACTTCTGCTGGCAGACGCCGGTCTCGATGGCCGACCCGGACATGCCTCCGGTCCTCGTGTACCCGCTGCACCAGCAGCCGAGCCCGGTGCAGAGCGCCGGCGCCTCGCTGACCTCGCTGCTGGGCCGGACCCGGGCCACCGTGCTGCGCGCGGTCGCCGGCGGCGCGACCACCGGCGAACTCGCCCGCGTGGCCGGGGTCTCCGCGTCCTCGATCAGCCAGCACACCAGCGTGCTGCGCGAGGCGGGCCTGATCATCAGCCAGCGGCAGGCCGCGAGCGTCCTGCACACCCTGACCCCGCTCGGCGCCTCCGTGCTCCGCGCCAACCTCGGCTGATCACCGGGCCCGGCCCACCCCGGTCACTCCGTGGCCGACCGGTCCGACAGCTGTACGACGACGAGCGCGACCCCGGTCAGCACCAGCACCCGGGTCGCCGCGTCCAGCCCGTTCCAGGTCTTGGACTGCCACATGGAGAACCACTCACCGCCGATCCCGATGAACCCGGCGCCGAAGAGCAGGACCAGCATCAGCAGACCGTAGGTGGAGACGCGCCGCGCGCGCACGTCGTCACGGCGCACCCAGAGCCAGGTGCCGGCGATCAGCACGAGCGCGGCCAGCGTCTCCCACCCGATGATGAGGACGTAGGCGGTGTTCTCTAGCCCCTTGTCCGTGATGGCCCGCCACATCAGGTCGTCGTCCTTGAACGTCGTGTCCATGGCCAGCACATGTTGGACGAAGGCCTGGTTGGTGCCGAAGTCGGTGATGTTCCCGAAGGCGACGAGGGCGATGTAGAGCGCGACCGTTCCGGTCAGGACGGCAGCGGCGAGCGAAAGCGCACGAGGCGCGTGGGAGGTGGACATGTCATCGTCCTTCCCCGGTACCTTCCCTTCCCAACCCGGCGGCCCACACCCCCTGTTCAGCAGTTTCCGGGCGGGCCGACGTCGTGCCGCGGCAGTGAATCGCTCGTACGCGGATACCGTTGTCGAAGGTTCATGCGAGGGGGGTTCTCATGGGTACGACAGACGCCACCGGATGCATGCGCAACGGGGAGGCGGAAGGCCCCGACGGCTTCGCGGAGCTGCGGGCGCGCGAGTTCGGCTACCTCGACGAGGGCGGACACACCTACCTCGACCACACCGGCGCCGGGCTTCCGCCGCGCTCCCTCGTCATGGGCAGTGCCCGGCGGATCACCGGCGGGCTGTTCGGCAACCCGCACTCCGAGAGCCCGGCCTCCCGCGCCTCCGGGCACCTGCTGGCCGAGGCCCGGCGGGCGGTGCTCCGCCACTTCAACGCCGACCCCGACGAATACGCCGTGATCTTCACCTCCAACGCCACCGGCGCCCTGCGTCTGGTCGGCGAGGCGTACCCCTTCACCCCCGGCAGCAGGCTCGTGATGTCGCTCGACAACCACAACTCGGTCAACGGACTGCGGGAGTACGCGCGGGCACGGGGCGCCGCGACCGTGTACGTACCGGGCCTGCGCCTCGACGAGAAGCGGCTGTTCGCCGCCCTGTCCGCACCCGGCGACCGGGCCGCCACCGGCGGTCTGTTCGCCTATCCGGCGCAGAGCAACTTCACCGGCGTCCAGCACTCACTGGACTGGATCGCCGCCGCCCAGGCGCAGGGCTACGACGTCCTGCTCGACGCGGCGGCCTTCGCGCCCACCAACGTCCTCGACCTGAGCCGCCACCACCCGGACTTCACCGCCGTCAGCTGGTACAAGGTCTTCGGTCACCCCACCGGCGTCGGCAGTCTGATCGCCCGCCGCACGGCCCTCGCCAGGCTGCGCCGGCCCTGGTTCTCCGGCGGCACCGTCTACGCCGTCAGCGCCCAGGCCCAGTGGCACGTCCTCGCCGCCGACGAGGCCGCCTTCGAGGACGGCACGGTCAACTTCCTTTCCCTGCCGGACGTCACCGCCGGGCTCGCCTGGATCGACGGCGTCGGCATGGACCGCGTGCACGCCCACGTCGCCGCCCTCACCGGCCGGCTGCTCAGCGGTCTGCGGGCGCTGCGGCACAGCGACGGCTCCCCGCTGGTCCGGGTGTACGGCGCCGACGGTGCCGACGCCGGCCGCACCGATGCGGACCGCGGCGGCACGGTCGCGCTGAACGTGCTCGGCGCGGACGGCCGGATCGTCGACGAACGCGTCGTCACGCGCGACAGCGCCGCCCACGGCATATCCCTGCGCGCGGGCTGCTTCTGCAATCCGGGCGCCGGGGAGGAGGCGTTCGACCTGCCGCTGACCCGGCTGCGCACGGCGGCCGACACACAAGTCGGGTCGCTGGACGCCTACCTGGAGCTCCTGGAGCTGCCCTCGGCGGGCGCCGTCCGGGTCTCCCTGGGGGTGTCGTCGCAGCCCGGGGACGTCGAGACGTTCCTGGCGTTCGTGGCCGGGACCTACCGGGACCGGGTGCCGACGGCGGCCGGGCTGGCCGCGCGGGAGAGCTGCTGAGCCGGGGCCGCCCCGCGGGGTGTCACCGCCCGGCCCGGCTCCGTGCCGCGCCGTCCCGGCACTTGCGGACCAGAATCACCCACGTCCAGGCCAGGAACACCAGCGCGAAGCCCGCCAGGATCACCCACCCGTGGCTCGCCGGCCGCCCGAACGAGTCCCCGTACGAGGCCAGCAGCGGTGGCCCGAGCCGCGAGCCGCCGTCCCGCCACAGCGACGCGAGCCCCACCCCGCTGCCCAGTGCCTCGAACGCCCAGCGATTGGTCATCGCCCAGCTGATGGCCTTCCCGGCCGCCGTCATCCGCGGCACCGGCACGAAGGCGCCCGAGAACAGCACCTGGGGGAAGCAGAGCAACGGCAGCATCAGCGTCGCCTGCCCCGGCTCCGACACCGCTGCCGACGCGAGCAGCCCCAGCGCGAGGGCGGCGGCCGAGGCCAGCACACTCGACACGAACAGCGAGGTGTAGGTGCCCCGGTCCGCCGCGGGCAGCCGGTCGAGGGCGCGCAGCACCGCCAGCAACAGCGCGTCCGCGACCGCGAGCACCGGCAGCACGGTCGTCAGCTTCGAGGCGACGTAGGGCCCGAGCCGCAGTCCCGCCAGCCACTCACGGCGCAGCACCGGCAGCTCGGTGCAGATCTGGAGCAGGCCGTACGTCAGGCCGAAGAAGAACGCGCCGAACGCGATCCAGAACATGATCATCGCCGACGACCCCGGATCCGGTGCCGCCGGATCGAAGGCACCGGCCCGGAACAGCACCGCGAACATCGCCACGATCATCACCGGCGAGCCCGCCAGCACGGCGACCGAGAGCCGGTTGTGCAGCATCAGGGCGGTACCGCGCCGGGTCAGCAGCGTCCACTGCCGCAGCGCGCCGACACGCCGCGGCCGCACGGCCGGTGATCCGGCGCCAGGAGGCTCCGGGGCGTCCGCTGCCACGGGCCGCCCGGTTCCGGACCCCGCGCGGGCGCCGCCCGCCACCGCCTCGTACACCTCCTCCACGGTGTCGGCCCCGAAGGCCTCGAACAGGGCGGCCGGGGCGCCCGCGTAGGCGACCTCGCCGGCGGCGGAGAGGAACACGACCTGGTCGGCACGGTGCAGGTCGGCGAGGACGTGCGTGGTCAGCACGACGGTGGTGCCGTCCTCGGCGAGCGTCCGCAGGGTGCGCAGCAGGGCCGCGCCGGTGACCGGGTCGAGCCCGGACGTCGGCTCGTCGAGGAAGAGCACGCGGGGCCGGGTGAGCAACTCGACGGCGATACTGGCCCGTTTGCGTTCGCCGCCGCTCAGCGCGCGCACGGGGGTCTCCGCCCGCCCCGCGAGACCGAGCGTGTCCAGTACCCGGTCGACGCTCTCCCGTACCGTCCCGGCCGCCGTACCCGCAGGCATGCGCAGGCCCGCCGCGTACACCAGGGTGCGGCGCAGCGGCAGCTCGCGGTGGATGATGTCCTCCTGCGGAACGAACCCGAAGTCCGGCCCCGGCGGCCCGGGCCGCACCCCGTCGTGCAGCACCTCGCCCGAGGTGGGCGCGCTCAGCCCCGCCAGCGTCTGCAGCAGCACCGTCTTGCCCGCCCCGCTGCTTCCGGCGATCACCGTGAGCTGCCCCGGGGCGGCATCGACGGATATGTCGTCCAGTATCCGGCCGCCCCCGCGGACCTCCCGGCTCACCCGACGCGCGCGCAGGTGAAGGCCGTTGACGGAGGGGCGGGGGGCCTCGACGGACGCGGGCGGGTGCGGGGGCGGTGTCGGCATGGGGGCAGCATGTCAGGCGGACCCGCCGCCGGTACCCGGACTTCGCAGGTACCCGGACTCCGCCGGACCCGCGCTGCCCCGGCTCGGTCCGGTGCACGGGTCCACGGCGCCGGGA
The DNA here is from genome assembly GCF_040702065.1 of Streptomyces sp. NPDC086777. Classification (NCBI taxonomy): domain Bacteria; kingdom Bacillati; phylum Actinomycetota; class Actinomycetes; order Kitasatosporales; family Streptomycetaceae; genus Streptomyces; species Streptomyces sp. NPDC086777. The sequence continues at coordinate 41,070 of NZ_JBFBJI010000045.1, forward strand.
GGGTCTGCCAGACTCGCGGTGGGCCGACTGCGGGGGAGGCGTGGATGGGGTCGACACGGCCGTCGATGCAGGAGCTGATCGGGCGGCGCCGGAGAGCGGGGTTCGTCGGGCGGGCCGAGGAACGGGCCGCGTTCCGGCGCAACCTCGCGCTGCCGCCCGAGGACGAACGGCACCGGTTCCTGTTCCATGTGCACGGTGACGCGGGGGTCGGGAAGACCCGGCTGGTACGGGAGTTGGAGCAGATCGCCCGGGAGGCCGGGGCGCTGACCGGGTACGTCGACGAGGGCGTGGCCGGTGTGGCCGAGGCGATGACGGTGCTGGCGCGTCAGTTCGCGGCCCAGGGGCGGCGGTTCAGGGAGCTGGAGCGGCTGCTGGCCGCGCACCGGGAGCGGCGGCACGAGGCGGAGGCCGCCCTGGCGATGGGCGGTCCGGAGGAACGGGAGGGGCCGTCGGCGGGGAGCCTGGCGGTGGCGCGGGCGGCGCAGGTGGGACTGGGGATGGTGCCGGTGGCCGGGGCCTTCGCCGCCGCCCTGGACGCGGACCGCCTGGCCCAGGGCGCCGACCGGCTCCGGGCCCGCTTCCGCAGTCAGGAGGACGCCCAGCTGGTGTTGTCCCCCGAGCGGGTCCTCACCCCCGTGCTGCTGACGGAGCTGGCGGCCGTGGCCGACGTCGCGCCGTGGATCGTGCTGCTCCTGGACACCTACGAGCGCACCGGACCGTTCCTCGACCCCTGGCTGCACGACGTCATGACCACCGACCGCCACGGCGCGCTGCCCGCCAACGTCGTCGTGGTCACCTCCGGCCAGCACCCGTTCGACACGGCCCGGTGGGGCAGCTTCGCGGACTTCAGGACGGACCTGCCGCTCGGCCCGTTCACCGAGGAGGAGGCCCGGGGGCTGCTCGCGGACAAGGGGGTGCGGGACGAACCGGTGGTCGCCGAGGTACTGCGGCTGACGGGCGGCCTTCCGGTGCTCGTCTCCACGCTGGCCGAGTCCGGGCCGGTCGGCCCGGGGGACGTCGGCGACCCGAGCGCCACGGCGGTCGACCGGTTCCTGAAGTGGGAGCGGGACCCGGTGCGCAGGGCGGCCGCGCTGGCGGGCGCGCTGCCCCGGCGGCTCGACGAGGACGTGTTCCGTTCCGCCGTGGACTGCCCCGAGGACCAGGCGGACACGCTCTTCGGCTGGCTGCGGGGCATGCCGTTCGTCAGCGAGCGCGGCGGTCTGCTGCAGTACCACGACGTCGTGCGGGAGCCGATGCTGCGGCTCCAGCGGCTGCGCTCGCCCCAGGGCTGGACCGAGCGGCACACCCGGCTCGCGGAGGCGTACGGCAGGCGGCGCACCGAGGCCGAGACCGGCCTGCGGCCCGACGAGCTGTGGGCGGACGCCGGGTGGCGGGACCTGCGCCTCGGCGAGTCGTACCACCTGCTGTGCGCGCGGCCCCGCGCCGCGCTCGCCGGGGCCCTGGCCGATGTCGTCACCGCCTGCGGCTACGGCGACGACGCGGTACGGCCCTGGGTGCGGCTGCTGGCCGAGGCGGGTGAGGACACGGCCGCCGAGGCGGTACGGAGCTGGGGCGGCGACCTCTCGGAGGCGCTCGCCGGGGGCGGGCTCGCCGGGCTGCTCCGGCTGCTGCTCGGCCGTGCCCGGGGCGACGAGCCGTGGCGGGCCACGGCCTGGGCGCTGCGGGCCGACGCGCTCGCCCGGGACGGCGCGCCCGAGCAGGCCCTGGAGGAGTACGAGCACGCCCTCGCCCTGGACCCCGCCCTGGTCCGGGCCCACCGCGGCCGGGCCGTCACCCGGGGCGGGACCGGCGACTACGAGGGGGCGCTCGCCGACCTCGACCGGGTGCTCGAACTGGAGCCGGACAACCCGTGGAACGTCATCCTGCGTGGCGAGCACCACCGGCTGGCCCGTCACCACGACGAAGCGGTCGCCGACCTGACCGAGGGCATCCGGCGCGACCCCACCAGCGAGTTCGCCTGGGCCTCCCGCGGCGCCGCCCACGAACGCAACGGCGATCTCGACGCGGCCCTCGCCGACTTCGAGCGCGCGCTGGGGCTCAAGCCGGACTACGCCTGGGCCCTCGCCCGCCGCTCCCGTGTCTGGCGCGGCCTCGGTGACCAGGCCCGCCGCCTCGCCGACCTGGACCGTGCCCTCGTCCTGCAGCCCGACTGGGCCTGGGGCCGCTGCGAGCGCGGTGACGCCCTGCGGGTCACCGGCCGCGACGAGGAAGCCCTGGCCGACTACGACCGGGCCCTCGAACTCGACCCGGGTTACGCGTCCGCGTACGCGAGCCGAGGCGTGTCCCGGTCCAGCCTGGGCCGCCACGAAGAGGGCCTGGCCGACCTGGACCGCGCCCTCGCGCTCACCCCGGACTACCCCTGGGCCCGGGATCGGCGGACGGCGGTGCTGCACCGCATCGGCGAGGTGTGAACCCGGGACCGGCGCCGCGGCAGGAGGGCTCAGGAGGCGGACCCGATCTCCCCGGCGAAGACGATGACCTGGTCGATGAGGCTCCGCCGCAGGTGGACGACGTCCGTTCCGGCCAGCCGGGGGCCGCCGTCGGGCGTGGTGAAGACCCACCGGTACCGGGCCCACTCGTCGGGCATGTCCACCGCCGAGCAGCGCACCATCGTGCCGGTCCCGGCCGGATGGCGCCGGATGTCCAGCACGAACCGCTCGACCGCCTCGATCCCCTCACTGCGGCCCAACGGCCCCCAGAAGACCACGTCCGAGGTCAGGGCCTGGGAGAGCAACGCGGTCACGTAACTGTCGTCCGAGGCGTTGAACGCGGAGATGAACGTGTCGATCGCGGACTGTGCGGTCTCTTCCTGCATGCACCAGTCATACCAGCCGCTTCGCGGACGGCGCTCAACGCCGGGCGAACGCCACGAAGTCGGCCCACGGGGCGTCGGCGAAGGCGAGCCGGGCCCTGTCCTTGTCCTTGTCCTTGGAGTCGCGGACGTGGACGGTGGTGTCGGCGGGGGGGGGTGTCGCGACCTCGATGCAGTCGGGGCCCTCGGTTCCGCTGCAGCTGCTCTTGAACCGGTCGGCTGACCCCCAGCCACCCGCCGTCCACCCCCCCCATCCACCCGCCATCCCTCCCGACCTGGCCGAAATCCGGTCACCCGGGGCCACACAACCCACACTTCGCATACCTAACTGCCCCCTGAACGGACCGTTCCCGGTCGATTACAGTGCTGTGCGCTCGTATGTACGGACGGTGCCCGCGAGGAGGTCATGGTGGTGAGTGCGACGTCGGGTGCCGTCTGGGGGCGTGCCGAGCAGCAGGACTTCCGGAGCCGGGTGCGGGGGACGCTCCTCGGTACCGCTGTGGGGGACGCGCTCGGCGGGCCGGTGGACGGGCTGACGCTGGAGGAGATACGGGCGGCCTACGGCCCCGAGGGGCTGGTCGATCTCGGGTTCGGGTACGGGCGGCGCGGGACGGTGACCCACCACACGCAGCTCACCCTCTTCACCGTGGACGGGTTGATAAGAGCCCAGGTGAGGAGGGACACCGGGGCCTGGCATCCGCCCACCGACCTGCACCGGGCCTACTTGCGGTGGGCGGCCACGCAGCGGGACTGGGGGCCCGACGAGCGGCGGAAGGAGGACGGGTGGCTCGCCAGGGAAGAGTGGCTGTACGCGCGCAGGGAGCCGACCCGGTCCCTGCTGCTCGGGCTCGGGGACGACAGGATGGGGACGCTGGAGTCGCCGAAGAACCCCGATGACATGGGGCCGGAGGCGGTCGCGCGGTCGGCGCCGTTCGGGCTGCTGGTCGGGTGGGAGCCGCAGCTCGTCGTACAGCTGGCCGTGGAGTGCTCGGCGCAGACGCACGGGCATCCGACCGCCTGTCTGTCGGCCGGCGCGTACGCGGTGATCGTGCACGGACTGGCCCGCGGCCAGTCCCTCGACGGGTCGGTCCAGCAGGCCCTCGCCCTGCTCGCCGCCCGGCCGGGACACCGGCCCGTCCTGGACGCGTTGCAGCATGCGCTCGGGGCGGTACGGCAGGGGATGCCCTCCCCGGGCCGGGTCGAGGAACTGACCGGGGACGGGGCGGCGGACGGGATGCTCGCCGCGGCCGTGTACTGCGCGCTCGTGGGGGAGGACGTACGGCACGGGCTGAGCCTCGCCGTGAACCAGGCCGGGCCCTCCGCCGTCGCCGGCGCCCTCACCGGCGGCCTGCTCGGCGCCCTGCACGGCGAGACGGCCCTCCCGCCGGCCTGGGTGGCCGAACTGGAGGGCCGCCAGACCATCCTCGAACTCGCCGACGACTTCGCGATGGAGATGACCCAGGGGCCCGCGCTGCACAGTCCGGTGGGCGCGTCACCGGGGTGGCTGACCCGCTACCCGCGGTAGCGGCTGCCGGGCGCCCGGGCATCCCGCTCAGAGGGCGCGCCGGATCCTGACTCCGTCGGCTTCGAAGTCGTAGACGAAGCGGTTGATGCGCAGGCCGTCGACGGCGCCGATCCACATGTCGTCGCGGCCCTTGCTCACCCCGGCGGTGTAGATGACAGGGGCGGCGCCGCCGTCGTTGAGCGCGGAGAGCAGGTCCTGGAAGGTGCACTGGGTGGTCAGGTTGCATCCGGTCGTGGTTCCGGCACTCCCCGTGAGGAACCAGGTGCCTGTCGTGGTGGCGTCCAGATAGGGACTCCACCGGTTCAGCTGGCTCGTGGTCAGCGGAGGCGGGTTCCACACCATCGAGGAGTAGGTGGTGGGGTTCGCGCCGAGGTTGGGGTTGATCTCGAACTTGATGTCCGGAAGATTGCCGGGGCCGCCGTAGGAGACGTTCTCGCCGGTCTGGAAGACGTGGAAACCGACCTCGCGGAGCCCCAGTACCGGGTTGCCTTAGAAGTCGACCTCGTTGCCGAAGTGGACGGCCTCACTGGGTGGGGTGAGGGAGGTGGACCTGTCCGCCACCTCGATGCCGAGGCTGCCGCGTCCGTAGGGCGGCCGTGCGCTGGGGCCGGTCAGAACGGCCCGGTGCGCAGCTCGGCGACGGGAGAGCCGATCGTGTTGCGGGTGATGACGCCCCAGTGGTCACCGTCGGAGGCGGCCGCAGCCGGTGCAGGGACGGCCGAGGCGGCGACCGCTGTCAGCGCCGTGACGCCTAGCGCGGCTTTCCGCTTCACTCCGGAGCAGGCTTTCACGCTCACTGCCTTCCCTCCGTGGTCCGTGCGGGAGCAGGACGGGCACCGGGGCCGGGTCCTGCGTGGCGCACGCCACGGTATGGACTCGCCGAACCGGAACCACCGCGACGCACCAGTGATATGGACTGATTAATCACGATGGTGGACCGGACGACGGCCCTCCGGTGCGGGGGCCCGGCCGGGCCCCCGCACCGAGCGGCCGGTCAGTCCTTGGCCGGTGCCTCCAGGGTGTCGCCGCCGCCCGCCGGGGCCTGTGCCGGGACCGGGACCGCCGCGGCCGTGCTGTCCCCGTCCGTGTTCACGGTCTCGATGATCGCCAGGCGTTCCGGGGTGTCCTCCGGCTTCAGGTAGCCGATGAGGATGTAGAGCACCAGGGAGACGGCCAGCGGGACCGAGACCTGGTACTGGAGCGGGACGCCGCCGTCGACGTTCCAGTTGATCGGGTAGTTGACCAGCCAGAAGGCGAACAGGCCCGCCGCCCAGCTGGTGAGCGCGGCCGTCGGTCCGGAGCGGCGGAAGGGGCGGAGCAGGCCCAGCATCATCGGGATCGCGATCGGGCCCATCAGGCCGGCCACCCACTTGATGACCACGGTGATGATGTCCTTGAAGGTGGGGGAGTTGATCTGGGTGGCCACCGTCATGGACAGGCCGAGGAAGACGACCGTGGTGACGCGGGCGGCGATCAGGCCCGAGCGCTCGTTCCACGTCCGCGCCCGCTGGGACAGGACCGGGGCCACGTCGCGGGTGAAGACGGCCGCGATCGCGTTGGCGTCGGAGGAGCACATCGCCATCGTGTGCGAGAAGAAGCCGACGATGACCAGGCCCAGCAGGCCGTGCGGGAGGAGCTGTTCGGTCATCAGGCCGTAGGAGTCGGACCCGTCCGGCTTCTGGGCGTGGACCAGGAGCGGCGACATCCACATCGGGAAGAACAGGACCACCGGCCAGACCAGCCAGAGAGCGGCGGACAGGCGGGCGCTGCGCTCGGCCTCCTTGGGGCTGCCCGTCGCCATGTAGCGCTGGGCCTGGTTGAGCATGCCGCCGTTGTACTCGAAGAGCTTGATGAACAGGAAGGCGAGCAGGAAGACCGTGCCGTAGGGGCCGACCAGCGGCTTGCCGTGGCCGTGCAGGGCCGGCTGGTCGAAGGCGTCGAAGATGCCGATGCCCTTGTCGTTCAGCTTCAGGACGACGGCGACGAACATCGAGATGCCGGCCAGCAACTGGATGACGAACTGGCCCAGTTCGGTGAGCGCGTCCGCCCACAGGCCGCCGATCGTGCAGTAGACCGCGGTGATCGCGCCCGTGATCAGGATGCCCTGGTTCAGGGTCACCCCGGTGAACACGGACAGCAGGGTCGCGATCGCCGCCCACTTCGCCGCCACGTCCACGATCTTCAGCAGCATGCCGGACCAGGCCAGCGCCTGCTGGGTGGAGAGGTTGTAGCGGTTCTTCAGGTACTCCAGCGGGGACGCCACGTGCAGCCGGGAGCGCAGCCGGTTGATGCGCGGCGCGAAGAGCTTGGAGCCGATCGCGATGCCGAGCGCGATCGGGAAGGACCAGGTGACGAACGACGTCACGCCGTAGGTGTAGGCGATGCCCGCGTACCCGGTGAACATCACCGCGCTGTAGCCCGACATGTGGTGCGAGATGCCGGACAGCCACCAGGGCATCTTGCCGCCCGCGGTGAAGAAGTCACTGACGTTGTCCACGCGTTTGTGCGACCAGATGCCGATCGCGACCATCACACCGAAGTAGCCGATGAGCACGGCCCAGTCGAGCCCGTTCATGCGCCCCCCTTCCAGGGTCCGCCTACTGAACTCCGCTCAGCTGGCTGGCACTTCGCATAAGCGGAGCGGGGACGGGGAAGGCCGCGAAGTGCCCGCTCATCGTGGGTTCCGTTACGTGGGCACGACAAGCGGGCGTAAGGTCAAGGGGAGGTAAAATCGTTCGCCTTCCTGACCTTGGTTCATGCATATGAATTTGTCGAGAGGGTGTGAAAAGCCCCTCAGTGCATCAGCTCCCCCGCGTTGACCAGCAGCGACTGGCCCGTGATGGCCCGTGCGCGGTCCGACGCCAGGAACACCGCCGCGTCCGCCACGTCCCCGTCCGTCGCCAGCTCCGGCAGTGCCATCCGCCCGGTCAGCCGGCCCAGCACCTCGTCCTCCGGCACCCCCTCCGTGTGCGCGGTGAACTGGACGTACGCCTGCACCGGCGGCCCCCACATCCAGCCCGGCAGCACGGTGTTGACCCGGATCCGGTGCGGTCCCAGCTCCCGGGCCAGCGAGTACATCGCGCTGGTCAGCGCCCCCTTGGAGGCGGCGTAGGCGGCCTGCCTCACCTGCGAGGGCGCGGCGACGGCGGACTGGGTGCCGATGAAGACGACCGAGCCGCCCCCGGCGGCCTTCAGCGCCGGCAGGCACGCCCGGGTCATCCGCAGCGTCCCCATCAGGTTCACGTCGATCACCGAGGCCCAGGTCGCGAAGTCGGCGTCCTCGACCCCGCCGAAGTAGGAGTCCCAGGCGGCGACGTGGACCACCGCGTCGATCCCGCCGAACCGCTCCCGGGCCAGCGCGGCCAGCGCCTCGCACCGGCCCTCGTCGGTGATGTCGGTGGACAGGTACGCGGTCCGGGTGCCCTCCGGGTCGATCCCGGCCGCGCTCTTCGCGAGGTTCGCCTCGGTCCGTGCACCCATGACCGCGTTCCCGCCGTCCCGTACGACGGCAGCCGCGACCTGGTGCCCGAGCCCGGCGCCGACTCCCGAGACGACGACGGTCTTGCCCGCGAGCAACGACATGGAAGCCTCCTGAACCCTGGCGCTTTATCTGACGGAGCGTCAGAGTATGGGCGACCACCGGAAAGGGGAACCGCATGAGCGACGACACCCGCAGTGACGTCTACGCCGAACTCGCCGCCGTGGGCCCGTACGGCGTCCACCCGGGCCACGCCCTGATCACCATGGTCGAGCCGCACCCCGGGCACGAGTACGCGTACAACCGCTGGTACGAGGACGACCACTACTACGCGGGCGCGATGGCCATGCCCTGGATGTCCGCGGGGCGCCGCTGGGTCGCCACCCGCGACCTGCAACTCCTGCGCTACCCCGAGAAGTCGGCCGTCGCCCAGCCGGTGACCGCGGGCTGCTACATCTCCACGTACTGGATCACCGACGGCCGCTACGCCGACCACATGAAGTGGACGGTCGCCATCAACAAGCGGCTGAACCGGGACGCGCGGGTCTACCAGGACCGCACCCACGTCTTCACCGCGTTCCAGGACCACGTGGCCACCGTGTACCGGGACGGGGCCGCCGGACCGCGCGACTTCCACGCCCTGGACCACCCCTACGCCGGTCTCGTGGTGGAGGTCGTCGACAGCGAGTCGGCCGGGCAGCGGGCCGAACTGGTGGAGTGGTTGCGCGGACGGCACCTGCCGAGGAAGCTGGCGGGTTCGCCGAGCGCCATGGTGACCGTCTTCCGGCCGACCCCGCTCCCCGGGGACCGGATGACGTACGTGAAGCAGGTGGAGGGGGCCGACACCCGGCTCACCCTGCTGTGGTTCCTGGAGACCGACCCGCGCGAGTGCTGGGACGACCGCTTCACCGGCCTGGACGAGGAGGTCGCCGGGTCGGGGCTGGGCCGGGTGGAACTGGTGGCTCCGTTCGTGCCGACGGTGCCGGGCACCGACCGGTACGTCGCGGAGCTGCGCTGAGCCACGCTCGGTCATGTGACGTGAACCGGCCGTCCGACGGCCGATCTCGGACAGCCGGGGCCGGGACTTCGCGCAGTACCCGCCGGGTTTCCACCGCGTGCGGGCGCCAGGCGGAGCCCGTGTCCCCATACAGAAATGACCGACGCAACCGCAGCGACGACCGCTCCCGCCGTTCCGGCGCGTGAGCGCACCACCTGGGCGGAGCTCTTCTTCGACCTGGTCCTCGCGTTCGGCGTGAGCCAGGTCGCCCACCCGGTGGCCGCGCACCCGAGCTGGCCGGTGCTGGGCGAATGCCTGCTCGTGCTGGTGCCGCTCTGGTGGGCCTGGGTGGACGTGGTCATGGCGATGAACGCCGTGCTGGAGACCAACCTCCAGCGGGTGTTCCTGCTGCTGACCGCGCTCACCGTCTACGGCATGGCGGTGGCCGCCCCGCTCGCCCTGGAGGACCGGGAGGCGGCCCTGCTGTACTCCGGAAGCTACCTCGCCCTGCGCCTGCTGATCGGGGAGGCGATCCGCAAGGAGTGCGCCCTCTACACCATCCACCCCTACCGGGCCGGACTCGGCTTCGCCCTGGTCCTGTTCGCCTGCGCGGCCGTCCCGGCGCCCTGGCGCGAGGCCTGCTGGGCCTGCGCGGTGGTCGCGGAGATCGCCGCGCCCGTCGTACTCAGCGGCCACCTGCGCCAGTTGGCGTTCGGCGCCAACCATCTACCCGAACGCTTCGGCCTGTTCGTGATGATCGCCCTCGGCGAGAACGTCTTCGCCGTCGGCGCTGGCGCCGCCACCGGCACCTTCACCCCGGCCGAACTGACCGCCCTCGTACTCGCCTTCCTGGTCGGCTGCGCCCTGTGGTGGCTCTACTTCCACCTGGTGGCCTCGGCCGTCGCCCACGCCCTGCGCACCCACCCGACCCCGTCGATCGTCGTCCGCGACGTGCTCAGCTACGGCCATCTCGTCCTGGTCGTCGGCCTGTTGCTCGTCTCGGTCGGCGCCACCCGCACCGTCCGACACCCGCTGCAGACCCCGGACGGGCTGGGCGCCGCCCTGCTGCCGTCCGGCGCCGCCCTCTTCATGCTGGCGTTCTGCTACACCCGGCGCCGGATGTTCGGTGCCGCCTCCGCCACCCGGTTCTACTGCGGCCTCGCCCTGCTCGTCCTCGCGCTGCCGGTCTGGCGGCTGCCGGGCGTGGCCACCCTCGCCGTCACCACCGTGCTGCTCCTGCTGGTCAACGCGGTGGAGCACTGGCTGATCAGCTCCGGTCGGCAGGTACCGCTGATCCTGCGGAACCGGGCGTTCGGGACGACCTGACGTAGTAGCCCGACCGACCTGGGGGAGTGCCGGACGCACTCCCGGAGCGGCCTCGGCGGGACGCCGGGCGTTCCTAGGTTCGCTGTAGGGAACCTTCCGGCTCCCGCCTTCCCGGCACCGATGACGAAGAGGAAGAGAAGGTGGCTCGATGCCGTCCCGCAGTGCCTTACCCGCCCTGCTCTCCCTGTCACTTGGCTACTTCAGCCTCGGGACGATCTCGCTGGCGGTCGTCGGCCTGAACGGCCCGATCGGCGACGACCTGCACGTGCAGCCGGCCACGGTGGGCATCCTGGTCACCGTCTTCGCCCTGACCTTCGCGGTCTGCGCGCCGACCGCCCCCATCCTGCTGCGCCGGTGGAACCGCAAGCGGGTGCTGCTCGTCGGCGTCGGCCTGCTCACCGTCGGCGCGGCCCTCGGCGCCGTCGCGCCCACCTACGGCTTCCTCACCATCACCCGGGTGCTCGGCGCGATGGGGGCCGCGGTCTTCGGGCCCGGCGCCTCGGCGGCCGGCGCGCTGATCGTGCCGCCCGAGCGCCGGCAGCGGGCCCTCGCCACGGTCTTCGGCGGCATGACGGCCGCCGCGGTGCTCGGCGTGCCGCTCGCCTCCTTCCTCGGCGGCTCGCTGGGCTGGCGCCCGGCGCTGCTCGGGGTGGCCGCGCTGTCGGCGCTCTCCTTCGTGGCGGTCCTGGTGTTCGTCCCGGAGATCCCGGCCGGCGAACCGCCGACGGTCGGCGCCTACCGCGCGGCGATGCGCACCCCGGCCACGGCCGCCACGGTCACCACCACCCTGCTGTTCATGGCCGCCCAGTTCACCGTCTACGGCATCGCGGGCGCCTACCTGAAGGACCGCTTCGGCGCGTCCGGCGGGCTGATCTCGCTGACCCTGCTCGCCTTCGGGATCATCGGGGTGGCGGGCAACGCGTGCGCACCGCGGATCGCCGAGCGGCTGGGCGGCGGGCGCACGGTGAGCGTCGCGGTGCTCGGGCTCGCGCTCGGCTTCGTGCTGCTGCTGGTCGCCCCGCACTCCGCGCCCGGGGTCGTCTTCTTCGCGTTCTGGGCGTTCTTCAGCCAGATGTACCAGGCGCCGCAGCAGGCCCGGCTGGTGGAGCTGGTGCCGCTGCAGCCGGGGCTGATCCTCGCGATGAACGCCGCGGCGCTGTACCTGGGGATGAGCCTCGGCAGCTTCATCGGCAGCAGCCTGCTGCCGGACCTCGGCGCCGGGCCGATTCCGTGGGCGGCGCTGGGTGTGCTCGTGCTGGCCGGGGTGGCCCATCTGTCCTCGCTCCGGCAGGTCGCCTCGGCGGCAACCGCCGACCGGACCGTGACCCCTGTGCACACCAGCTGAGTTCCCAGCCGGTCGTCTGCGGCGCCGCCGTGGCTGGTCGCGCAGTTCCTCCCCCCAGCCTTCGGCCGGGGGCACCCCCAGCGCCCCCTTCGGGGCGCTGTTCCCCCCCCCCCGTTAGTCAAAAGGAGACCCCATGAGCAGTCACCAGGTGAACTTCGTTCGGGAGTACATCGAGACCGTCTGGAACCAGGGGCGGACCGAGCTGGCCGACAAGTACCTGGCCGAGGACCTCATCCAGCACAACCCGAACCTGCCCGACGGGCGGGCCCCGCTCGTCGAGTTCGTCGACGGCTTCCACAAGCAGTACCCGCGCGCCCGGTTCGAGATCCGCCGTGCGGCCGGCTCGGGAGACCTGGTCTTCCTGCACACCCGGTTCCGCGGCGACCCGGACGACCGCGGCATGGTCGTCGTGGAGGTCTTCCGCATCGACGAGGGACTGATCGTCGAGCACTGGGACGTCCGCGACGAGATCCCCGAGACCACCGTCAGCGGACACGAGGTCGTCTGACGGTCCGGTCCACCGCCGCCCGGGAGGCTCCGTGCCTCCCGGGCGGCGGCCGTTTCCCAACGATCAGGAGAGACCTGTGACACGACAGCAGCAGCCGGACCGGCGCCCCGCCGCCGGACTCACCCGCCGCGGACTCCTCGGCACGGCGGCGGCGGCCGGGGCCGGCGCGGCCCTCCTCCCGGCGCCCGCCCGGGCGGCCGAGGAAGCCGCCGGCACGCCCGCCGCGGTCACCGTCGGCGCCTCCGACGCCCGCTATCTCGACCTCACCTCGCGCGGCTACAACGCGAGATTCACCGCCGCCCCCGACTCCGTGCGGCTCGTGCACAGCACCGAGCAGGTGGTGGCCGCCGTCCAGGAGGCCGTGCGCGACGGCAGACGGATCGGGGTGCGCGGCGGCGGGCACTGCCTCGAGGGGCTCGTCGACGATCCGGACGTACGGATACTCGTCGACATGTCCGAGATGGACGCCGTCCGCTACGACCCGGCGCGCCGGGCCTTCCTGGTCGAGGGCGGGGCGACCCTCGGGCACGTCTACCGGACCCTGTACCTGGAGTGGGGGGTCGCCCTGCCGGGCGGCACCTGCCCGACCGTCGGGGTCGGCGGGCACGTCACCGGCGGCGGGTACGGCGCGATGTGCCGCCAGTACGGCGCGGTCGTCGACCACCTGTACGCCGTCGAGGTGGTGACCGTCGACGCGTCCGGCACCGCCCGCGCGGTGGTCGCCACCCGGGAGCCGGACGACCCGCACCGCGAGCTGTGGTGGGCGCACACCGGCGGGGGCGGCGGCACCTTCGGCATCGTCACCCGCTTCTGGTTCCGCTCCCCGGGCGCCACCGGCTCCGATCCCGCCGGCCTGTTGCCCAGGCCCCCGAAGACGCTCCTGAAGTCCACGGTCACCATCAGGTGGAGCGACCTGACCGAGGCCGCCTTCACCGCCCTCGTCACCGGTCACGGCGCCTGGCACGCCCGCAACAGCGTGGCCGGCTCCGCCTACGACAGCCTGCACAGCGTGCTCATCCTCTACAACCGGGTCCAGGGCAGCCTGGTGCTCAACTCCCAGATCGACGGCACCCGTCCGGACGCGGCCGCGCTGCTCGACGCGTACGTCACGGCGGTGGCCGGCGGTATCGGGGCGCCGTACAGCGAGGTCCGTTCGTCCTGGCCGTGGATGAAGACCACGCTCAAGGACCCCTACGACACCGGCCTGTACAACCGGACCAAGTCCAAGGGCGCCTACCTGCGCAGGGGCTGGTCCGCCGCGCAGGCCTCGACGCTCTACGGCTACCTCTCCGACGCCGGCTACGACGGCCACGCCGGGATCCTGCTCTACTCCTACGGCGGCAAGGTCAACACCGTCGCGTCCTCGGCCACCGCGCTGGCCCAGCGGGACTCGGTCCTGAAGGCCAACTTCACGACGTACTGGCCCGACGCCGCCGACGACGACCGGCACGTCGCGTGGATGCGCGCCCTCTACCGCGACCTGTACGCGGCCACCGGCGGGGTGCCCGTGCCCGACGACACCAACGACGGGTCGTACATCAACTACCCGGACACCGACCTCACGGACCCCGCCTGGAACACCTCGGGGGTGTCCTGGCAGAGCCTCTACTTCAAGGCCAACCTGCCCCGGCTGCAGGCCGTGAAGGCCGCCTGGGACCCGCACAACGTCTTCCACCACCGGCTGTCCGTCACAGTGCCCTGAGCAGGCGCCCCCGAGGGGGCGCCGGGGGAGGGACTGCGCGGCCGGCCACGACGGCTCGGCAGCCGGAGAACCCACCGGGGCACGGACGAGCCCCCGCCTCGCTGCGGTGAGGCGGGGGCTCGTCCCGTTCGGGGAGGCGAGGGAGGGCGCCGGGCTCAGCCGAAGCTGGCCGGGAACGCCACCCCGGTCAGCGACTCGCTCAGCCTGCGCAGCTGCGCGCGCGCGTCCTCGTCGTACGCCTGGGCGCCCGCCCTCGACCGCGTCGAGCGGTTGAAGTAGACACCCGAGACGTCGTCCAGGGCCGGGTCGGTGATCAGCCGCAGGGTGTTGCGCATGCCGTCGGCGACCGTGCTCTGCGGGGTGAACAGGTTCACCACCATCTTGGTCGGCATGTACGACGCCGGGTGCAGCGCGTTGGCGGTGACCCCGGTGCCGCGCAGCCGCTCGGCCAGGTCGAAGGTGAGCGAGATCTGGGCGAGCTTGGCCTGGCAGTAGGCCTGCACGCCGTCCCAGTTGCGCTCCAGCATGACGTCCCGGAAATTGATCGGTGCCTGGCCCGCGGAGCTGACGTTGATGATGCGGGCCGGGGCCGAGGCCACCAGCAGCGGGGCGAGCCGGCAGCTGAGGATGTAGGCCGCCAGGTAGTCGACCTGGAAGGTGAGCTCCAGGCCGTCCTGGCTCTCCTGGCGGGCCAGCTCGACGCCGATGCCCGCGTTGTTCACCAGCACGTCCAGCCGGTCGTACGTGGTGAGGATCCGCTCGGCCAGCTTGCCGATGTCCTCCAGGGAGGAGAAGTCGGCCAGTTCGTAGCTGAGCCGGCCGGTGGCGCCGGCCGCGCGCAGCTCGGCCAGCAGGTCCGCGCCCTTGGACGCACTGCGGCCGTGCAGGATCAGCGACGCGCCCTGCGCGGCGAGTTCACGGGCGACCGCGCGGCCGAGACCGTCGGTCGCGCCGGTGATGAGAATGGTCTGCTCGGGAACGGCCTTCATAGTGGGGAACTCTCCTGTCAGGCGTACGTTGCCAGTTCTTCGGTGGACTGGTCGGTGTATCCCTGGCTGACCTCCACCACGACGCCGTCCGGGTCGGCGACCCAGACCGTCTTCCAGCCGGGGATGAACTCGTCGAACGTCAGCGGCCCGAGCGTCGGCTCCAGCCCGGCCCCGGCGGCGGCGAGGAACGCGTCCACGTCGTCGACCTGGAAGGCGAGGTGGCGCACGGTGCCGGGGGCGGCCGGACCGTCCTGCGCGGCCGTCACGAGCGGTTCCGCGTCGGTCGCGAACAGCTCCAGCCAGGCCGGGCCGTTGCGCAGGAACACCACGCGGGTGCCGTCGGCCTCTACGACCCGGGCCCGGCGGAAGCCGAAGTGCCGGGTGTAGAAGTCCTCGGTGGCCTTCTGGTCACGGCAGTTGAGGCCCACGTGCGCCCAGCGCAGGCCGTTCGGGGCGGCGGTCGTCACGGCCGTCACTTCCCGGTGACCGGGGCGAACGGCACGGTGTCGTGCACGTTCGTCATGTAGGTGATCAGCCCGCCGCGGACCCGGAAGTAGTTGCACACCACGGCCTCGACCGCGATGCCGTCCGGGGTGCGGGCGGTGATGTCGGAGACCACCGCGGCCTGCTCGCCGTCCACGACGACGAGGCGGGGGACGTTGGCGAAGGAGGCGTACATCTGCGGGAAGCCCTTCATCATCTCGCGGAGCGTCTCGCGTCCCTCGACGTGCCCGGCCAGCTGCTCGTCCATGGTCTGGTCGATCGCGAACAGGTCGCACCAGGCGTCCCAGTCGCCCTCGTTGGCCAGCCGGTAGTACGTGTCGACCACTTCTCGGGTGCTCATGCGGCCGTCCTTTCCTGCTGCTGCGGGTCGGTGGTGCGGGTCAGGGGAGGGGGACGCCGAGCTGGCGCATCAGGCCCGTGGTGTCGGCCTGGACCCAGCGCTCGACGACCTTGCCGTCCTCCAGGCGGTAGACCTCCAGGCTGGTCCAGGAGACCTCCTTGCCGGTCGGCTCCTGGCCGAAGAACGGTGCGATGTGCCGGCCGTGGAAGGTGATGTGCATGATCACCCGGTCCGGGGCGGCCGGGTACAGGGCGTCGAGGTGCACGCGCATGTCCAGCGCGTCGTGCGCGCCCTTGATGATCACCTTGAGCTCGTCGAGGCTCTCGACGCTCCAGGCGGGGTTGTTGTCCTTGAACGTGGGCCCGAACAGATCGTCGAGGTCGTCGTAGCGGCGCTCGTTGACCGCGTCGCTGACCTGCCGGACCACGGTGTAGTTCAGGTCGTCGGAGGACAGCTGGGCGCGCAGGCCGAGCAGGTCGTCCTGGGCCCAGCGCTCGGCGAACAGGCCGTTCTCGGCCCGCCAGATCTCGGTGGTGGACCATTCGACCTTGCGGCCGGTGGCCGGTAGGCCCAGCACTTCGCCGAGGTGGGTGCCGGTGAGCTTCACGCGGGTGACGAGCCGGTCCTCGCCGAGCGGCGCGGCCTCCTCCAGTTCGCCCTTGAGGTCGAGGGACCCGTGGGCGCCGCGGACCGCGTCCAGGTAGGTGTCGATGCCGGTGATGTCGAAACCGGGGTGGTGGTCGGTGAAGTCCGGGCTGAGCACGGCGCGGACGCCCTGCAGGTCGCCGGCGTTCAGCGCGTCGAGGAAGCGTCCGTAGAGCTTCTGGATGTCCTGCTGGTCACGGGTGGACATGGTTCATCCCCTCGCTGGGTCGGGCGGCGGTCGGAAGCGGCCGGGAGGTGCCGAGGGCGAACGCCGCCGCGCGCTCGCCGATCATGACGCTGGGTGCGTGGGTGTTGCCGGCCACGATGGACGGCATCACGGAGGCGTCGGCGACCCGGAGGCCCTGGATGCCGTGGACCCGCAGCTCGGGGTCGGTGACGGCGTCCGGTCCTGTGCCCATCCGGCAGGTGCCGGCCGGGTGCCACAGGGTGGTGGCGTTGGCGGCGACGTAGGCGCGCAGCTCGGCCGGGGTCGTGACGTCCTTGCCGGGGCCCAGTTCGTCGCCGCGGAAGGCGTCGAAGGCGCGGGTCGCGGCGAGCTCGCGGGCCAGCTCGACCCCGTACACCAGGACGTCCAGGTCGGCCGCCGAGGTGAGGTAGCCGGCGCTGATCACCGCGTTGGACCCGGGGTCGGCGTCGCGCAGCCGGACCCGGCCGCGACTGTGCGGGAGCACGGCGATCGGGGCGAAGGTCAGGCCTGGGCCCTCCCACTGGTCGGCGGGCGCGTCGGGCGGCAGGAACTTGACCGGGCCGAAGGTGAACTGCAGGTCGGGCGGCCCGTCCGGGTCGGCGGCCGGGGTGTGGGTGAACAGCCCGGCCTCGGAGAGCAGGGCACCGGGCGGGTGTTCCCGGAGGGACTGGTAGCAGACCGGGGTGAAGAGGTGATCCTGGAGCCCGGCGCCCACGCCCGGCAGGTCGCGGACACAGTGGATGCCGTGCGCCCTGAGGTGGTCGGCCGGTCCGATCCCCGACAGCATGAGGAGCTTCGGCGACTCGAACGCGCCCGCGGACACGATGACTTCGCGGTCGGCGCGCAGGCGGGCCGGCTCGCCGCCCCGGACGTACTCGACGCCGGTGACCCGGTCCCCGTCGAGCAGCAGCCGGGTGGTGCGGGCGCCGGTCAGCACGGTCAGGTTGGGCCGGTCGAGGGCTGGGCGCAGGTAGGCGTCGGCGGCGCTGCACCGCCCGCCCGTGTCGTCGCGGTTGGTCTGGTACAGGAAGCCGAAGCCGTCCTGCCGGGCGCCGTTGTAGTCGCCGTCGCTCGCGGCGTCGTGGCCGAGTTCGGCGGTCGCCGCCACGAAGGCGGACGCCAGCGGGGACGGCCGGTCCAGCTGCCGCACCCGGACCGGGCCGTCGGCGCCGCGCAGTGCGGAGCCGCCGCCGGAGTAGCTCTCGGCGGCCCGGAAGTACGGCAGGACCTCGTCGTAGGACCAGCCGGCCGCGCCCTCGGTGACCCAGCGGTCGTAGTCGTGGCGGCTGCCGCGCACCCACATCAGGGCGTTGACGGAGCTGCACCCGCCGAGGACCTTGCCGCGGGCCACCGGGATCCGGCGACCGTCCATGCCGGCCTCGGGCTCGGTGACGTAGCCCCAGTCGATCTCGCCGCGCCAGTCGGCGGTGAGCAGGGAGAGGACCGAGGCGGCGTCGGCGTGGTGGATCTCGGGACGTTCGTCCGGGCCGCCGGCCTCCAGCAGGATCACGGTCACGGACGGGTCCGCGCTGAGCCGGGCGGCGACGGCGCAGCCGGCGGAACCCGCGCCGACCACAATGTAGTCGGCGTCCTGTGGCACCGGGGGAGTCGGATTCGACGGCATGACTGCCTCCAAACGGTGACGGGGTCAGAGGGCGGCCGGCTCGCCGACCTGGTAGTCGACGATCACCGGGGCGGCGCCCGGCGCGGGGCGTTCGAGCTGCCACTGCTGGTTGATCCGGAACGAGGACACGGAGCCGTCGGCGGTGGACTTCGCCGTCCAGACGACGGTCAGGTCGATGCCGATCCGGGTTCCGGTCTCCTCGTGGACGAGCTTCTCCACGGTGTGGTCCTGCTCGCTGTAGGCCTCACCGACGGCCGCGTACCAGTCGACGAAGTCCGCGTGGCCGTGCAGGGTGCGCTCCGGGAAGGCCATCTCCAGGCCCTCGTCGGCGACGAAGGGCAGCAGCTCCGCGACCGGGGCGTGCACGTTGAGCAGGCCGAACCAGCGCTGCACGAACTCCTCGATCTCCCGGTCGGAGCCGGTCTGTTCGGTGGACATGGATGTCTCCGCTCATCGGGGTCCCGCCCCCGGGAACCGGGAGCGATACGCGTCCGATGACCCCACAGCCGGGGCGCCCTGCGCGCGGCGCGCCGGAACTCCGGCCGCACTGTGCGAAGTCGCAGCTCCGGCTCGGGCAACTCGTAGGCCGGCAGGTCCGTACCGCCCGGTAGTGGGCGATCCGCAGGCGTTGGCCACAACATGCCGTAGTGCATTCGGCCACTTGGGCATGTGCCGAGAGCACGGGCGGCCGCGATGGTCCGGACGAAGTGCCCCGCCGTAGACAGGAATCCGCCACTTGGCACCGTCCCGCCGAAACCGGGAGGAATCCCATGAGCAGGCGCATCCTCGTAGTCCTGTCCGAACACGGCTACTGGGGCGAGGAGTTGATCGGCCCCCTGGAGACCTTCGACCAGGCCGGCTACCACGTCACCTTCGCCACCCCCACCGGCAAGCGGCCCCACGCGCTGCCGCCGAGCATGGACCCCGAGTACGTCGACCCGCCGCTCGGCCGGTCCGTCACCACGCCCGAGATGGCGGCGAAGGTGCGTGCCGTCGAGGAGTCGGACCGGCTCGACAACCCCCTCGACCTCGCGTCCTGGCTGCCCGACCGGCCCTACCGCTCCCGGCCGTACTTCCTGCGCGACTGGGAGGCCTACCACAGCCGCCTGGAGCAGATCCGCCACCAGATCGCCGACCGCTACGACGCGCTGCTGATCGTCGGCGGCAGCGGCCCCATCGTCGACCTCGCCAACAACTGGCGGGTGCACGACCTGATCCTCGCCTTCCGCGAGCTGGACCGGCCGATCGCCGCCGAGTGCTACGGCGTCGCCTGCCTGGCCTTCGCCCGTGACCAGGAGACCCGGACGTCCATCATCCGCGGCAAGCACGTCACCGGGCACTGCATCGAGTACGACTACAAGGACGGCACCGGGTTCCTCGGCACCGACTTCGTGATGGGCCCTCCGCCGTACCCGCTGGAGTACATCCTGCGGGACGCCACCGCACCCGGCGGGGCCTACCACGGCAACTTCGGCAAGGAGACCTCGGTCGTCGTCGACTACCCGTTCATCACGGGCCGTTCGACCCCCGACTCCTACCTGACCGGCCAGAAGACCGTCGAGGTCCTCGAACAGGGCCTGCGCCAGTGGGGGTTCAGGACCTCCTGACGTCCTGACGTCCCGTCCCGCGAGAGGTGACCAGCATGCACAGCAGGCCCGCGCGCGTCGCGCTCCTGGAGCAACTGGAGGCCGAAGGCGTCCGGTACATGTTCGGCAACCCCGGCACGGTCGAGCAGGGGTTCCTCGACGAACTGCGCTCCTTCCCCTCGATCCAGTACATCCTGGCCCTGCAGGAGGCCACGGCCGTCGGCATGGCGGACGGCCACGCCCGCGCCACCCGCACCCCGGCGGTCCTGCAACTGCACTCCGGGGTCGGCCTCGGCAACGGCATCGGCATGCTCTACCAGGCCATGCGCGGCCACGCCCCGATCGTCACCCTGGTCGGCGAGGCCGGTCTGCGGTACGCGGGACTGGACGCCCAGATGGCGGCCGATCTGGTCGGCATGGCGGAGCCGGTCACCAAGTGGGCGACCCGGGTGCTCGACCCCGACTCCACGCTGCGGGTGCTGCGCCGCGCCTTCAAGGTGGCCGGAACCCCGCCGTACGGGCCGGTCCTGGTGGTGCTGCCGGCCGACGTGATGGACGCCGGCACCCGGGAGGCGGTCGTTCCGGTCAGTTACCCGGACACCCGCAGCCTGCCCGCCCCGGACACCGTCGCCCGGGCCGCCGCGCTGCTCGCCGGGGCCCGTCGCCCGCTGATCGTGGCCGGCGACGGCGTGCACTTCGCGGGCGCCCAGCCCGAACTGGCCCGCCTCGCCGAGGTGTGGGGCGCCGACGTGTACGGCGCCGACTGGGCGGAGGTCAACCTCTCCGTGCAGCACCCGGCGTACGCGGGCCAGCTGGGCCACATGTTCGGCGAGCAGAGCCGGCGCGTCACCGGCGCCGCCGACGGCGTCCTGATCGTCGGCACCTATGCGCTGCCCGAGGTGTTCCCGGCGCTGTACGACGTCTTCGCCGAGGGCACCCCGGTGGTCCACGTGGACCTCGACACCGACGCCATCGCCAAGAACTTCCCGGTCGACCTCGGCATCGTGGCCGACCCGAAGGCCACCCTCGGGCTGCTCGCCGACGCGCTGCACGGGAAGATGGGCGACAGGCGGCGGGCCGAGGCGGCCGAGCGGCTGCGGGTGCGGGCCGCCGAGCGGGCCGACGCCCTGGCCGGCGCCCGGGAGCGGGACCTGTCCGACGGCGAGGCGCAGTCCGTGCCCACCGCCGCCTTCGCCCGCGAACTCGCCCGGCAACTCGCGCCGGACGCCCTGCTGTTCGACGAGGCGCTGACCGCGTCCCCGGTGCTCTTCCGGCACCTGCCGGCCACCGTGCCCGGCCGGTGGATGCAGACCCGGGGCGGCTCCCTGGGCGTCGGCCTGCCCGGCGCGCTCGGCGCCCAGCTCGCCCATCCCGACCGCACCGTGGTCGGCTTCACCGGCGACGGCGGCTCCATGTACACCTTCCAGGCCCTGTGGACGGCCGCCCGGTACGGCCTGCCCACCAAGTTCGTGATCTGCAACAACGGCAGCTACCGGCTGCTGGAGGACAACATCGAGGAGTACTGGCGGGAGACCGGCGTACCGGCCCACGAACAGCCCGGCATGTTCGACCTCTCCCACCCGCCCATCGACTTCACGGGCCTCGCCCGCTCCCTCGGCGTCGCCGCCGTACGGGTGGAGAAGCCCGGCCAGGCCGAGGGCGCGGTGGCCCAGGCCCTCGCCCACCGCGGGCCGTTCCTCGTCGACCTGGTGACGGCCAAGGGAAAGGGGTGACCCCGTGCGACTGAACGGACACAAGATCGCCGTCCTGATGGAGAGCGACTTCTACGAGCCCGAGATCCTCTACTACCGCTACCGCTTCCCCGAGGAGGGCGCCGAGGTCCACTTCCTGACCCGGCTCTGGGGCAACGAGGGCATGACCTTCCAGGGGCACGAGCACCGCATGCCCTTCGAGGTCACCGAGTCCTTCGAGGACCTCGACGAGTTCGCGCTCAAGGAGTACTCGGCGGTGATCGTCCCCTCCGGGATGGTCTCCGACCGCCTCCGCTACACCGACGACCCCCAACAGCTGCCGCCCGCCTCGCAGTTCCTGCGCCGCGCGTTCGCCGACCCGGCGATCGTCAAGGGCATCATCTGCCACGGCATGTGGCTCGCCGCGCCCGTCCCGAACCTGATGCGCGGGCGGCGTGCGGTCGTGCACAACAACCTGCTGGGCGACCTGCGCAACATGGGCGGCGAGTACGTCGACCAGGACGTCGTCGTCCACGACGACCTGGTCACCGGCCGCACCGGCAACCACTGCCACGTCTTCGCCCGCACCATCATCGACCTGCTCGCCGACCGTCACGCCGCCCAGTCCGCCGAGTCCGCGCAGCCGGCCGAGGCCGCCCGGCCCGTCCCGGCCGGGCAGGGCTGACGGGGTACGGACGGGGAGAGGAGCGATCTCATGACACCGGTGACCGGGCGCATCCCCGTCCTCGACGTCCGCCCCCGGGTGCGGGACGGGGAACTGCCCGCCAAGGCCGTGACCGGAGAGCACCTCGACATCACGGCCACCGTCTTCCGCGAGGGCCACGGCGTGATCGCCGCGGACGTGGTCCTGCGCGGACCCGGGGGAGCCCCCGCCCGGCGGGTGCCGATGACCCTCGTCGACGAGGACGCCGACCGCTGGAGCGCCACCGTGGTCCCCGACGCCGAGGGCCTGTGGACCTTCCGCGTCGAGGCCTGGGCCGACCCGCTGGCCACCTGGCGCCGGGACGCCGCGCTGAAGGTCGCGGCCGGCGTCGACACCGAACTCACCCTGCGCGAGGGCGTGCTGCTGCACGAACGGGCGGCGCACGGCGACAACGACATCACCGACTGGGGGCGGCGCGAGGAGGTCCGGACCGCGGTCGCCGCGCTCCGCGACACCCTGGGCCCGGCCTCGGCCCGGCTGGCGGCCGTCACCGACCCCCGGGTGACGGCCGCCCTGGGCCGCTACGCACTGCGCGAACTGGTCACCGCCTCCCGGCCGCTGCCGCTGCGCGTGGAGCGGCGGCGGGCCCTGGTGGGGTCCTGGTACGAGCTGTTCCCGCGCTCGGAGGGCGCGGTCGTGACGGCGGACGGGCGGACGGTGAGCGGCACCCTGCGGACCGCCGCCGAACGGCTGCCCGCCGTCGCCGCGATGGGCTTCGACGTGGTGTACCTGCCGCCCGTCCACCCCATCGGCGCCACCCACCGCAAGGGCCGCGACAACACGCTCGTCGCGGACCCGGACGACGTCGGGTCGCCCTGGGCCATCGGCTCCTGGGAGGGCGGCCACGACGCCGTCCACCCCGACCTCGGCACCCTCGACGACTTCCGGTACTTCGTCACCACCGCCCGTGACCTGGGTCTGGAGGTGGCCGTCGACTTCGCCCTGCAGTGCTCCCCGGACCACCCCTGGGTGACCGGTCATCCCGAGTGGTTCCACCACCGGGCGGACGGCTCGGTCGCCTACGCGGAGAACCCGCCCAAGACCTACGAGGACATCCACCCCCTCGACTTCGACACCGACTTCGAGGGCCTGTACGCCGAGGCGCTGCGCGTCCTGCGGCACTGGATGGACCAGGGGGTGCGGATCTTCCGCGTCGACAACCCGCACACCAAGCCGGTGCACTTCTGGGAGCGGCTGATCGGCGAGGTCAACGCGACCGACCCGGACGTGGTGTTCCTGGCCGAGGCGTTCACCAGACGGGCCATGGTGCACGCCCTGGCCCAGGCCGGCTTCCAGCAGTCGTACACCTACTTCACCTGGAAGAACACCAAGCGGGAACTGACCGAGTACCTGCCCGAACTCAGCCGGGACAGCGCCGACTTCCTGCGGCCCAACCTGTTCGTGAACACCCCGGACATCCTGCACGCCTACCTCCAGCACGGCGGCCGGCCCGCCTTCGAGGTGCGGGCCGTGCTGGCGGCGACCGCCGCGCCCAGCTGGGGGATGTACGCCGGGTACGAACTGTGCGAGAACACCCCGCTCACCGAGGGCACCGAGGACTACCTCGCCTCGGAGAAGTACCAGTTGCGGCCCCGTGACTGGGCGGCCGCCGAGGCCGCGGGGCGGACCATCGCCCCGCTGATCACCCTGCTCAACCGGCTCCGCCGGACCCGTCCGGCCCTCCAGGAACTGCGCAACCTGCGGCTCCAGCACACCGACAACGACCGGATCCTCGCCTACTCCAAACACGTCGACCTGCCCGGGGGCGGCAGGGACGTGGTGCTGGTCGTCGTCAACCTGGATCCGCACCGGGCCCAGGAGGCCACCGTGACCTGCGACCTGGCGGCCCTCGGCCTGCCCGTCGACGGCACGCTCAAGCTCCGCGACGAACTCACCGGAGCCGCCTATGCCTGGGGCGAGTCCACCTACGTGCGCCTCGACCCGGCCCACCAGGCCGCGCACGTGCTGACGACCGAGGAGGCGTCATGAGGACGGAGACGAGTACGGAGACGAGTACGGCGGCGAGGTCGGAGACGAACGCGGCGGCGAGGTCGGAGATCCTGCGGCCGCTGCTGACCGCGCTCGGGCCGTGGCTGGCGGGCCGCCGCTGGTTCGACACCCGCTACGCCGGGGCCCCGCTGACCGCCGAGGCGGCCTCGGTGATCGGCGACGAACCACCGCTGCTGCTGCACGCCGTGGTCGCGGCGGACGGCGCCGCCGGACCGCTGCGGGTCCAGCTCCTGCTCGGCCTGCGCCCGGAGCTGCCGGACCGGCTGGCCCCCGCCGCGATCGCCACCGTGCCGGCCGGCCCCTGGCAGGGCTGGCAGGTCTACGACGCGCTCGCCGACGGCACCGTGCTCGCCCTGCTGCTGCGCACCCTGGCGGGCGGCGGCGCCGAGCACGGGCCGCGCCTGGAACGCAGCTCCCGCTACCCGCTGCCGGTCGGACTGGTGCCGCGGCCGCTCCAGGTGGAACAGAGCAACACCTCCGTGGCCTACGGCGACCGGGTCCTGCTGAAGATCTTCCGCCGCCCGGAGCCGGGACCGCACACCGAGGTCGAGGCACTGCGGGCGCTCACCGGCCAGGACTGCACCCGCACCCCCCACCTCTACGGGGCGGTGCACAGCGACGCCCCCGGCGCGGAGGGCCTGGTGCTCGGCCTCGTCGAGGAGTTCCTGCCCGACGCGCGGGAGGGCTGGGAAGAGGCGGTACGGCAGGCCACCGGCGCCGTGGCCGGCACCGGCCCCGGCGGCGGCTTCACCGCGGACGCGGCCGCCCTGGGCCGGGCCGTCGCCGACGTGCACGGCGCGCTCGGCGAGGCCTTCGGGCGGACCCGGCTCACCGTGGCGGACGTGGCCGAGGAGACCGCCCGGATGACCATGCGCCTCAAGGAGGCCGCCGAGGAGGTCCCGGCGCTCGCCCGCTACACCGCCCGGCTCGGCGCCCTCTTCGACGACTGCGCCCGGGTCGCCGGGCGCGGCTGCCCGCTCTACGTCCAGCGCACCCACGGCGACCTGCACCTGGGACAGGCGCTGCGGGCCCACGACGGCTGGCGGATCGTGGACTTCGAGGGCGAGCCGGCCCAGCCCGCCGCCGAGCGGGCCCGTCCGCAGCCGGTACTGAAGGACGTCGCCGGCATGCTGCGCTCCTTCGACTACGCGGCCCGCACCGGGCTTGCCGTCGTCGAGGACGGCGCCCCGGCGGAGACCTCGCCGGCCGCCCGGCTGCGACGGCGCCGGCGCGCCTCCGCGTGGGCGGTCCGCAACCGGCGGGCGTTCGTCGCCGGGTACGCGGCCGCCGGCCACGAGGACCCGGACTGTCACCCGGTACTGCTGAGGGCCTTCGAGGCGGACAAGGCCGTCTACGAGGCCGTGTACGAGTCCCGGCTGCGCCCCGACCGGCTGCCGGTCCCCCTCGCCGCGATCCACCGGCTGGCCGCGGCTCCACACTGACGGCCGGCCACCCGCGGGCCGCCCCACCGGCCCCGGCCCCCGGGCCGGTACCGGCCCCGGCCCCCGGACCGCGCCCCGTACCCGGCGCCCGGTCCGGTGTCGGCCCGGGCGCCCGACCGGGCGTGGGGTGCGGCGTCCGACCGGGCGTGCGGCCCGGCGTCCGACCGGGCGTGGGGTGCGGTGTCCGGTCCGGGTCTGCGACCGGTTGCCCGGCCCGGCGTCCGACCGGGTGTCCGGCCCGGGGCCGGTGCGGGTGGGCGGCTCGGGGGCGGGCCCGGCTCGCCCCCGACTCGACCCGGCCGCGAACCGGCGTCGAACCGGCGTGGAACCGGCGTCGAACCGGCGTCGAGTCCGGCGGCGAAAGGACCGGAACCGGGATCGGAACCGGGACCGGGAAATCGGTGTCCGACGGGTTTTCAGTTCTCTTTGTCGTGCGGGTATTTCACGGCGGTTTCCGGAAGGGGAATTCGGGTGGTGCGCGGAACGGGGCGGAGCGGTTCAGGAACGGCCCTGCTCGGTGAAGGACGCGCTCGGGTCGCGGTTCGGGGCCAGACCGGCCGACGACAGCGCCTGGTCGTACGCCTGCAGGGCGGCCGTGCTGTTGCCCTGGCGGCGCCACAGGTCGCCCACGTAGCGCCAGTTGAGCGCGGTCTGGTGGGACGGCGGGAACTGGCGCAGCTGCCGGGTCGCGGCCTGCAGGCACTGGCCCGCCTGCTCGTAGTCGCCGCGCAGCAGGTGGATCTCGGCGAGCGTGGCGCGCGCGCCGACCGCCTGGATGCGGGACTCCGGGCCGGTGAGGCCGAGGGCCCGCTCCGCGTGGGCCGCCGCCTCGTCCCAGTTGCCGAGCATCGCGTCCGCGTCGGCGAGACCGATCTCGCACTGGGCCAGCTCCGGGGCGTTGCCGACCTCCGCCAGCAACTGCTGCGCCTCTTCGAGGAGTTGCTTGGCGCGGGCCGGCTCGGGCTGGTCGACCTGGAGCAGCAGCGAACCGCAGTTCATCTTGAGCATGGCGACATGGCGGATGTTGTCGTCCTCGGACATCAGCGCCAGCGCCCGCTCCACCAGGGCCAGCGCCTCGTTCAGCTGGCCGCGGGAGCGGGCCACGAGCCCCGCGTTCCAGAAGACGGCACCGCGCGCTGCCCGGGCCCCCTGCTTCTCGGCGGCGTCGAGGAGCCGGACGCCGAGCAGTTGGGCCCGGGTGAGGTCGCCGCGCATGTGGTACGACGCCATGAGCGTGGCGCCGAGCTGGACGTGGTCGACCGTGACGTCCAGGCCGAGGGCGTCGAGCCGGGACATGGCCCGCTCGGCGATCTCGATGCTGGTCGTGATGTCGCCGGCGTTGCGGTAGCAGCGGCACAGGGCGACCGACACCGTGCACCAGTCGGCGGAGCCGGGCGGCAGTTCGGGGTCGCGCTGGAGGTCCTCCAGGATCGTGATGGCGGCCTCGATCCGGTCGAGCTTCTCCAGGGCGGAGGCCTGCGCGATGCGGGCGCGCCGGGTCATCGACGGGTCCAGCAGGGACGGCTTCGCCAGGAGGTCGCTCAGGGTCTGGAGGGCCTCGCCGTTGCTGCCGTTGCGCAGGGCCATCTCGCCGAAGGCCAGCCGCAGCCGGGTCTCCTCCAGTTCGTGGTCGTCGCGTCCGCTGCGCAGGTACTCCACGGAGCACCCCAGGCGCTCGGCGAGCGCGGCGAGCACCGAGTCCGACGGCGCGCCGCGCTTCCCCGATTCGATCAGGGAGATGTAGCTCGCCGAAATCTCACCGGACGCGAGGTCCTGCTGTTTGAGTCCACGTTTGCCGCGCAACACCCTGATGCGCTCGCCCAGTCCTGCGGCCGTCGCGTTGCCGAGTGGATCCATGCCAACTCCTCGGTGCAGTGACTTGACTGTCGGGATGACAGATCGATGTTACCAGTAAGTTGATATCTGCCCAATGGGCTTCCGGTGATCTTTTAGTGGCTCTCCACCGCATTTTGCAGCACTGTTCTCTGATCGCTTTAGAAGTCCGCCTTTGCGGTGCGCGATATTCCGTTTGATTATGATTAATTTTGCAAGGAACTGCTTGACTGTTTTAGTCACCTAAGGTTGACTGTAATTGTCAAGGCGCAACCTTCTATTGTTCAGGGGAGGGGATTTTCGTGAGCAATAAAATAATCGCGCTCTTTGCAGTCGTCGTCCTGATCAGTGGTCTTGTTGCGGGGGGACTGTGGCTGAGCGATTCCGGCCCGGGTAACCGTCCGCAGCACGAGGGCATGGCCGCGTCCAGCGGCGGGAGTGGTGGTTGCTGCTGATCGCACCCCGACGTCGCACGGGACCGGGTCCGGTCCGGCGGTCGCCCTACGGCCGCCGGACCCGCGCCCCGGGCCGGGGGGGGGGGGGACTGGGGGGGTCGGGGTGGGCCGCCCCCCCGACGAGAGGG